>CAYGVJ010000102.1:0-20416 GCA_964353255.1 uncultured Solibacteraceae bacterium
ATCGATGACTTGCTTCGATTGGATCAAAGCTCTACCTTTGACGGTAAACTAGTATCAGTTGATGTCCCGAATCGCACGGGTCGTCGTGGAAGGCATTCCGCACCACGTCACCCAGCGCGGCAACGGCCGCCAAGAGGTATTTTGCAGCGAGGCCGACTACCGGCTGTACTTGGATCTCCTGCGGGTGTACTCATTGCGGTTTGGTCTGAAGGTGTGGGCGTACTGCCTGATGCCGAACCACGTTCACCTGATCGCGGTTCCGCAGCGGCCCCTGTCGCTGGCGCGGACACTGGGACGCACCCATAGCGACTACGCCCGACACTTCAACCTCGGGCGCCGGAGTTGCGGACACGTCTGGCAGGCACGCTTCTTCTCCTGCCCACTGGACGGTGCACACCTGTGGCAGGCGATGGCGTACGTAGAGCGGAATCCAGTACGGGCAGGCTTGGCAGCAGAGGCGACCGCCTATCGGTGGTCGAGCGCGGGGGCGCACGCGAACGGCATGGAGCGGGAGGGGCTGCTGGACCTGGAGACCTGGGAGAGGCAGTATACTCCGGGCCGCTGGAGGGAGGTACTGGAGACAGGAGTGAACGAGGAGGCGCTCCGGGAGCGGCTGTGGGAAGCGACACTGCGGGGGCGGCCCCTGGGAGGCCAGGAGTTCGTCGAGGAACTGGAGCGGAGGATGAGGCGCCGGCTACGCCCACTGCCGACGGGCCGGCCAAGAAACCGAGCAGGCAGGGGGCCGCAGGACGCGGAAGCCGGGCAGTTGGCGCTGGGAATTGGTGTTTGAGTGTGCTGTCCCGGCTTTACCAGTTGATCTTCAGCCCCACCTGAAACTGGCGTGGGTCGAAGGCCGAGGTGAACGAGAGCGGCAAGGTGGGGATCCCGCGGCGGCCCACCAGGGGCCGGGGCAGGTCCTCGACGGTGATGTCGCCCACCGTGTTGTTCAGGCTCTTGAAGTTGGTGCGATTCAGCAGGTTGAATCCCTCGGCGATGAACTGGAGACTGCGGCGCTCATTGCGGCCGAGCCCGAATCTGCGACTCAGCCTGGAGTCGAGGGTGAAGTAGCCCGGCCCCTGGCCGATGTTGCGCCCCGCCCGCAGCGGGCGGTGGGTGGTGGAGTGGTGATCGCCCAGGTTATCGACGCCCGTCAGAACGTTGAACGGGCGCCCCGAGGCCGCCACCATGATCGGCGAAAAGGTGAACCCGCCCAGCAGGTTGTTGACGACACCTTTGCCGCGCCCCGGCTGAAGCGGCGACTCGAAGACCGCGTTGAGGACGAAACGCGCCCGCTGGTGGAAGCTGGAGAGCGCGCGCTCGGCGCGGGCGTTGAGCTGGTCGTGGGGCTGGAAATCGGTGTTGAAGTCGGTCACCTCGTCGATGGCCTTGCTCCAGGTGTAGTGCGCGTTGAAGGCCACATGCCGAGTGAAGCGCCGGGAAGCCTGTAGGACCAGCGCGTGATAGAAAGAGTTGGCCGTGGATTCGAAGATGTTCTTCTGCGAGATCAACGGATCATAGAAGCCGAAGGTGGGCGTGCCGTCCGCCCGCGGCGCGGTGTAGTAGAGGTTGCGGTCGAGAATCCGCACCAGGTGCGCCGCGCGGTTGAAGTTGTAGCCCACCGAGAGCGCCCAGCCGCCCAGGGCGCGCTCGATCTCCAAGCTGGCCTGGTGGGCGTAAGGATTGACGAAGTCGGGGACGATGCCGAAGATGACTGAACCCGGCGCAGTGGTGGAGGGCTGGAGGCCGAACTGAAGCAGGTCCTCCCGGGTGATCGAGCGCCGGCCAATGACGCCCTGCGCCAGCAGGGTCTGGTAAACGTCGGCGGAAGTCAGCGGCTTACCCGTCTTGGGGTTATTCAGCCCCGGCAGGGCCGTGATCTGCACGAAGGTCTGGGCGATCTGCTTGCCCGCCAGCGTCTCGGCCACGTTGGCCACTTGCAGGTTGATCTGCGAATAGTACAGCCCATAGCCGCCGCGAATCACCGTCGCGCCGCCCGAGCCCGGCGTCCAGGCAAAGCCGAACCGCGGCGCCACGTTGTTGGGGTCGGTCCCTACGCTTTTCGGGTTGCCCTCGATCTCATAACGCACGCCCAGGCTGAGCGCGAGTCCCCGGCGAAGACGCCAGGAATCCTGGAGGAAGAAGTTGTAGCGCCGGCTCCAGCCCTGCCAGTTCGGGTCCCCGAAGCCCTGCTGGTAGAACTCCGGCAGGCCGAGATTGTAGGCTTGCAGGGAGGTCAGCGGCGCCTGCAAGTTCGCGACAAGCTGCCGCTGCCCGAGCCCGGCCAGAGTGGCGCCCAGGTTGGCGGCGAAATTCGCGTCGTTCATGAGCGTGTTCAGCACCAGCGCCAGGGGGATACGGCTTCCGAAAACGAAGCGCCCGCCGAAGAAAGTCTCCGAGTGGGCGGTGTCCCGGACGGGGTTCACGTCCACGCCGAACTTCACGTCGTGCCGGCTCTGAAGCGTGGTCCAGGTCTGCTGGAGCTGGTAGTGCCGGTCGTAGACCGTGGAGGGCAGGAAGATCTCGCGGCCGAAGAGACCGTAGCCATTGATGTCGATGCCCGGCCCCAGGCGGTCGATGGGCTGGACGTCCAGCCGATTGTAGCCGAAGGCCGCGCGGGTCTCGACCACCCAGCGCGGGTTAAGCACCCAGGCGTGGCTGGCCATCGCGGTCCCGTCCAGCATCTCCAGGCTGCGGCCGCGATTGAAGGCCACCAAGGCGCCGAACTGCGCGTTCTGGTTGAAGTTCTTGGTGAGGTTGCCGCGCAGGAACAAGTTATGACGTTCCCCGAGCCGCTGGTCGAGGCGGACGGAGAAGTTGGTCTGGTCCTCGCTGAAGGGGAAGTTGCCGCTGTTGCGGTCGAACAGTTCGAGGGTGCGCGGGCTGGGCGGCAGGGCGGCGCTCATGGTGCGTCCCAGGCCGATCAACTGGGGGGACCCTGAGGCCAGGAAAAAGTCCACGAGCTGCTGCTGGGAAGGCGTCAGCCGGAGCAGGCCGGCGCGGTCCTGGTAGATGGGCACGAACGCGGTCTCGTGGCGGTCCAGGCGCTCGACGGCCAGAAAAAAGTAACTCTTGTCGCGAACTATCGGCCCGCCAGCGGTGGCGCCGGCCTGGAGGCGGGTGAAAGCCGACTTGCCCGGATCGAAGTAGTTGCGCGCCTGGAGGTCGCGCTGCCGCAAGAAGCCGAACAGGCTTCCCCGGTAGTCGTTGGTGCCGGACTTGGAGACGATGTTGACGGCGCCTCCGAAAGCGCCGCCGATCTCGGCCGAGAAGGTGCTGCGGTTGATCTGGAACTCCTGCACCGCCTCCTGGCTGATGGAAGGCCGCACGCCGCCCGAGTTGTAGTTGTTCTCAATGCCGTCCACCGAGAAGGCGTTGCCGCGCCCGTTGCTGCCTCCGAAACTCAGGCCCGAATGCGGCGCCTGCACCACGCGGTAGTCGGTGCCGTCCACCAAATCGTTGGTCTCGACCACCCCGGGCGCTAGCAGGGCGAAATCCAGGTAGTTGCGCCGGTTGATGGGCAGGTTGAGGATGCGCACGGACTCGATGGTGTTGGCCTGCTGGGTGCGCTCCGGCTCGACCACCGGGGGGGTGGCCACCACGTCCACCTCGGTAGCCACGCCTGAAACTGACATCTCGGTGCGGAAGTCCAGGCTGTCGCCCACCCGCACCTCCACTCCCTCCAGAGTTTTGATGGCAAAGCCGGAGATCTCGAAACGCAAGCGGTAGACACCGGGCGGCAGCAGGGGCAGGTGGTAGGCACCCTCCGCGTCGGTGTAGGCTGTCCGGCTGATGCCGCGGTCGGGATCCGAGACGGTCACCTTGACGCCGCCCAGGACCCCGCTCAGGGCGTCCACCACAGTCCCCTTGATGTCGCCCGAGCTTACCTGAGCCTGAGCCAGGGCCATCAGGGGCAGTGCTCCCAACAGCCAGAAAGCGCGCCGCAACGCCATACGTCGTCCTCCAATTCGTCCGAGCTGGTTGGGCGATTATACTACAGTTCTGGCGTGAGGAGGCCGCTATGAGACTTTTTTATGCTGCGGTGGTGCTGGCCGGGACGCTCACCGGAGCCGATTTCCAGGCCGGCGTGGCGCGACTGAAGATTACGCCCGAGGGGCCGATCTGGCTGTCCGGGTACGCGGCGCGCAAGCACTCGAGCGAAGGCGTGGTGCATGCCTTGTGGGCGAAGGCGCTGGCGCTGGAGTCGTCCAAGGGCGGCCGAGTGGTAATTGTCACCACCGACTTGATCGGCCTGCCGCGGGCGATTACCGAGCTGGTGGCGGCCCGCGTCGAGAAGCAGTACGGCCTGGAGCGGGCGCGCCTGGTGCTGAATTCCTCGCACACGCATACCGGGCCGGTGCTGCGCGCCAACCTGAGCGCAATGTACGACCTGAGCCCGGAAGACGACCGTAGGATCAACGACTACAGCCGGACGCTCACCGATGCCCTGGTCTCGGTGGTGGGAGCGGCGCTGGGGGACCTGGCGCCCGCTCAACTCTGGTTCGGGCGTGGCCAGGCGAACTTCGCCATCAACCGGCGCGAGCAGACTGCCAAGGGGATGAGGATCGGTTTGAACCCGGCTGGACCGACCGACCACGAGGTGCCCGTCCTGCGGGTGATCGCCCCGGACGGAAAGCTCCGTGCCGTGCTGTTCGGCTACGCTTGCCACAATACCACCCTGGGGGGAGATTTCTACAAGGTGAGCGGCGACTACGCGGGCTTCGCCCAGCTCGCCTTCGAAGCGGCGCATCCGGGGACGACCGCCCTGTTCATGGAGCTGTGCGGCGCCGACCAGAACCCCAACCCGCGGGGCACTGTCGAGCTGGCCGAGAAGCACGGCCAGACCCTGGCCGCCGAGGTGGACCGGGGGCTCACCAGCCCGCTGAAGCGCGTACGGGGACCCATACGGGCGGCTTTTCAGGTCATCGACCTGGACTTCAGGCCGCACACCCGCGAGACCTTCGAGCAGCGGCTGAACGACCCCAACCCCGCGCGGGTGAAGAACGCCCAACTGATGTTGAGAGCCTACGACGAAGGCCGCCCCATCCGCCGCACCTCCTACCCGGTGCAGGCCGTGCGTTTCGGCAGCGACCTGACCCTGGTGGCGCTGGGGGGCGAGGTGGTGGTGGACTATGCGCTGCGCGCCAAGCGCGAGTTCGACGCCCGGAAGGAGCCCCTGGTGGTGGCCGGCTTTTCAAACGACGTGATGTGCTACATCCCCTCGCTGCGCGTGCTCAAAGAGGGGGGCTACGAGCCGGTGGACAGCATGCTGTACTACGGCCAGCCGGGCCCGTTCGCCGAGGACGTCGAGGAGCGGGTGTTCGCGGCCATGCGCGAGGTCCTCAAACGGGCGGGGCGGAAGGGGCGATAAGGCCGAGCCTCGCTCAGAGGCCACCCTGGGAGCCCTGAGCGGATGAATCCGCGCCTGTGGCCGCCAGCGCAGGCTGGCCGCCTGGCTCCAGGCAGGCGGGCGAGAAGCCACCGCCTGAGGTTTCCCAGACCAGGCGAGCGGGCTTGCCCAACCGCATCTGGACAGCCAGCTCGGCGGTCTCCTGGTTGTATGGGAAACACGTAATGTGGATCACGCCGTCGGTGACGCGCGCGAGATCGACGAGGGCCTCGGTGGGCCGCGCCCGCTCCAGGAACTGCGCCCGCTTCTTGACCCAGATGTAGCCGCAGTTGTGGAGGAGCACGACCGCCGCAAGCGCGTAAGCCGGCCACCGCGACGAAGCCTGAAAGCGCCGCCAGAACGCGACGAAGCCCGCCGCCACAATCCAGGCCAGGCCGACGCTGGCCAGATACGTGTGACGGCTCGGGACGCGCGGCATGTAGGTCAGGAAGCTATACGGAAGCAACCCCACCACCATCCAAACCCCGGCCAGAAGAACCACCCAGCGGAACCTCCGGCCACCCCAGGCCACCAGCGCCGCCAGGGCGAGCAGCCCCCAAATCCAGGTCAGCCGGCCGATGCTGATGGGCAGAGTCATCCAGACAGGTGCGCGGAGCGAGAAAGTGCCGTCGTGGAAGTGCTGATGCAGCGGGCTTCCAGCAAAGGTCGCCGCCACGTAGGCCAGCGCCAGCGCAGCGAAAGGCATGGTCCACGGCCAGGCCCGCCGCCGGTCGCGGGCCACCACCAGCAGCAGCGGGACCAGGACCACCGCCGATTCCTTCGAGAGCAGCGCCAGCGAGAAGGCCGCAAGCGCGCTGGCGTAATACAACCCGCGGGGACGCCGGTCCTCATCCCACAACTTCCACAGGAGCAGAGTGATGAGTGAGAAGAAGAACACCAGAAGCTCGTGGAGCGCGGCGTACCACATCACGGCCTCCTGGTGGCCTTCATAGACAGCAAAGAAGGCGGCGGCGCACAGCGCGATGCGCCGCCCCAGACCGAGCCTCAAGCTGAGCGCAAACAGCAGCCAGGTGTTCAACACGTGAAGGAGAATCGTCGTCAGGTAGAACGGCAAAGGGGAGAAGCCGAAGAAACGCTCCGTAAAGTAAGTCAGGACCAGCGAGGTCGCCCGGGCCCGGTACAACGGGTCGCCAGCCAGCGCGCTCCAGCCGGAGGGGGGGCCATACTGGCGGCCTAGTGAGATCTGCAAATAGTCGTCGGAAATGAAGGGCTGATTCGGGACGAGCACGTAAGGCAGAACCGCCAGACCACCCAGGACCAGCCATACCAGGGCCGAGGTCCGGCGGGCAGGCCAAGCGCTTCGTGCTAACGCACTCACCCCTTCACCTGCCCAGAGTGTATGCCCCGGCCGGGGAGAAAGCCATACAGCGGATTCTGTATTCGGCGGGCTACTGTCCTGCTTCGCAGGTCCCTCAGCAATGTGCTGTTATGATCGGATGGTGGAGCGATGAGCGAACAGCCACCAGCCTTCTACGAGTTCGGCCCCTTTCGCTTGGATGCGTCTGAGCGCGTCTTGCTGCACCGTGGCGAGCGGGTGGCGTTGACGCCGAAGGTCTTCGACACTCTCCTGGCTCTGGTACAGAACAGCGGCAAGGTCGTCGAGAAAGATGCGCTGATGCGGCTGGTGTGGCCCGACACGGCCTTCGTGGAAGAGGGCAACCTCGCGAACAACATCTTCGTGCTGAGAAAAGCGCTCGGGGAGACTGCCGATCAGAGGTACATCGAAACAGTTCCGAAGCGGGGGTATCGCTTTGTAGCCGACGTGAGACCGGTAGGCGACGCTGCCGCCGGCCTGATGGCGGGCCAGGACGCTGGAGGGAAGGCTATCCGGGTCAAGTGGTTCGACGCGAGGCTGGTGGCGGGGATCATGCTGGTCGGATTGATCGCCGCCGCCTCCTGGTGGACGTGGAGGCGCCTCGAGCACAGGCCGCGCTCCGGCGTCGAGTCCCTGGCTGTGCTGCCATTCAAACCCTTGAGCGAGGATTCCGAAACCGCGCTGCTCGGAGTCGGCATGGCCGACTCGTTGATTACGAAGCTGGGCAGTCTTCGCCAGATGCGAGTCCGGCCCACCAGCGCTGTGCAGAAGTATGCGGACCTGAAACAGAACCCGCTGGCCGCCGGAAACGAACAGAGAGTGGACGCGGTACTGGAGGGGACCATCCACCGGTCGGGTGAGAGAATCCGCATCACCGTGCGGCTGCTCCGAGTCAGAGACGGCAGCTTGTTGTGGTCGGGAGCTTTCGCCGACAGGTTCACCGGCCTTTTCACCGTGGAGGACTCGATTTCACAGGGTGTGGCCAGTGCGCTCGCGGTCAGCCTGAGCCCTGAAGAAAAGAAGCGTGTGGCGAAGCGCCATACCACAAACCCGCAGGCTTTCCAGGCTTACGCCAGGGGACGTTACTACTGCTCCACGCCGGGCCGCGAAGCACTCGACCGAGCGGTCCAGTCCTTCCGGGAGGCCATCGACAAAGATCCCGGCTACGCTTTGGCTTGGGCCGGACTGGCCTACGCCTATTTTGCACTCTCAACGGGGTGGGAGCCGCCCGGCCGGATGGCCTCCAAAGAAGAATACGCGGCAAAACAAGCGCTGGCGCTCGACGACAGCCTGGGCTGGCCGCACGCTTCGCTGGGCATGATTGCCTTCCGGTTTCACTACGACCGTGCGCGGGCAGAGCGCGAGTTCAAACGGGCGCTTGAGCTGAGCCCTAATGAAGCAGTAATCCACTACATGTATGGAATGTATCTGGCGCTTCTGGGACGGACCCAGGAGGCGCAGGCGCAGATGAGCTCGGCAGTCGAGCTTGACCCGCAGTGCCTGCCCTATCAGATTGACTCCGGGTTACCCCTCTACTGCGCGCGACAGCACGCCGCGGCTATCCAAGTTGCCCGGAGGGTGCTCGAAGCGGAGCCGCAGTTCTATCTCGGGCATTTTAATCTCGGCCTGGCTTATCTCGGCAACCGCCAGTTCCAGGAGGCTCTCGCGGAGTTTCAGAAGGGCACGCCGCCGGAAGGGGACCCGGATGCAAGCGCCGCCATCGCGCAGGTCGAAGCGCTACAGGGGAACCGAGCCGGCGCCTACCGAATCCTGCGCCGTCTGTCACGCGAGGCCCGAGAACGATACGTCTCGCCAGCCAGCATTGCCCTGATCCACGCCGCCCTGGGAGAGAAGGACCAAGCCTTTCAGTCGCTGGAGCAGGCCTACAAAGACCGGTCGTGGTGGCTGGTGTTCATGAAGGTGGACCCCCGTTTTGACAGCCTGCGTTCCGACCGGCGGTTTGGGGCCTTGCTCCAGCGCGTTGGACTTGCGCCCTGATTACGGCATCTTTTCCACGTCGATGTGGAAACACCGGGTTGTCCCTGTCGCCGAGAAGACCACTTTCCCTGTGGCGTCAAGGGTATCCACAATGAAAGGACCGGTCAGTTCCCACCCGCTCTCTGTGTACGCCAGCTTCGCGCGCATCTTCCAGGTGTATTCCGTCATGCCAGACGCGCCATAACTCAGGCCCAGGCACGTTACCGCGAACTGGCGGTTGCCAGTCCTCACCCAGCTTCCATGCGCCAGGCTGTCGGAAATGGACCCACTCGTGCTGATGAAGCCTCCGTCCGGCATGAAGGTGGCTAGATTCAGAAACCGCTCCGGGACGCCCGGCGGCGGCGAATCGAGTGTGATTACTACCGCCCAGGAGCCCTCCAGCGTTTGGCGTTCTTCACTAGCTGCGAGCGGTCTGGACTGTCCACTCGCCAGAAGCGCGAGCACGGCGACTGCCATGGCGACCAGCAGTAGCACGATTCTCTTCTGCATATAGATTTCCTCCCTGTTTCACCCCTGCCGCGCGACCAGGCGCCGCCGGCCGGGGTGGTATCGGTTCTTGCGAACCTGAGAGCACCATGGCATGGAACCGGTTCGGGAGTCTTCAAGAAAAGCTCAGATTTCTCTCTGAAGTTTCTCTGGGTAGGATAAGGCCGCCCCCAATGTGCCGCCGATGGTCGGGCTGGAGGCCTGGAAGCCGTGAAAAAATCCGCGGACAGGCGAAACCGCCTGCCCCACAGTTGGCTAAGTGCTCTGATTGCAGTGTGGGACAGGCAGTTTTGCCTGTCTCCTCGAGCTGTGGCCCGATTCTTTCACGGCTTCCTGTCCTAGCGGACCAGGCCGCGACGCACGGCGCTCAAGACCAGTTCCGCCGCGCTGTGCACGTCCAGCTTCTCCATTATCCGCGTGCGGTGGGTCTCAACGGTGTGCAGGCTCAGCCCCAGCAGCGAGGCAATCTCCTTGTTGCTCTTGCCTTCGGCCACGAGCTGGTAGACTTGCCGTTCGCGCTCGGTGAGCAGCTCGTACCGGTCCTCGACCTTGTCCAAGACGGCGGCCGCGCTTTGACGGCTGGCCAGGAGGCGAGCCACTGCCGGGCTGAAGAACCGCCCGCCTTGACAGACGCTTTGAATGGCCTGGATGAGGTCCTCTTCGACGGAGTCCTTGAGCAGATAGCCGCTGGCCCCGGCCTTGAGGGCGCGCGTGACGTAGCGTTCGTCATTGTGCATGCTCAGGATCAACACGGCGGTGCGCGGGGAGCGGCGGAGGAGCTGGGCGGTCGCCTCGATCCCGTTCAGGCCGGCCATCCCCACGTCTACGATGGCCACATCGGGCTGGAGCTGGCGCGCCAGATCGACGGCCGCAAGGCCCGAGGAAGCCTCCGCCACCACCGTGAAATCGGGGTAACTCTCCAGAATCCTCCGCAAGCCTTGGCGCAGGATCGCGTGATCGTCGGCCAGCAGGATGCGGATCGGCATCAGAGGTCCTCGCCGGCAGCGGCCAGGGAGGCTTCAGCGGAGGGTCGCGGGACCGGCAAGCGAATCTCCAGCCGCGTGCCCCGGCCTGCACCGGATTCCAGGTTCAAGGAGCCTCCCAGCCTGGCGAGCCGTTCCCGGATGCCCAGAATACCCAGGCCGCCTGAGCCTGCCGGGTTGCCATACCGGTCGAGGGCGAAGCCCCGCCCGTTGTCTGCGACCTGGACAGCCAGCTCGCCGTCCCGCTGGCACACCACGACACGGACGGCGGTGGCGCCGGCGTGCTTCTCGCAGTTGTTCAGCGCTTCCTGGACGATCCGGTAGACGCAGGTCTTGAGCGTGTCCGGCAGGGCCTCCTCGAGTCCCTCCTCGGAGAAGGAGCAGGGGATGCCGGAGCGGCGGCTGAAATCTTCCGCCTGCCATTGCAGCGCGGGCGCCAGCCCCAGGTCGTCCAGCAAGGAGGGCCTCAACAGCAGGGAGATGTTGCGCACGGTGTCCACGGTTCTCTCGGCCAGCAGGCGGGCTTCCTCCAGCCGGTCCCGCGTGTCCGGGGAGCCCGCCTTCCAGGCGGCCTGGGCACGGGAGATCTCAATGCGCAGCGCGGTCAAGGTCTGGCCGATTTCGTCGTGCAGCTCCCGCGCGATGCGGCGGCGTTCGTCCTCCTGGATCTCCAGCAAGCGGGCGGAGAGTTGCTGGAGATCGCGCTTGGCCTGGGTGACTTCCTCGAGGCGCCGGAGGCTCTCCTGCTCCAGGCGGGCGGCGTGACGCAGCGAGAAACGCGCCACGGCCAGGCCAAGCGCCAGGCACAGGCCCATGATGCCCAAGAGCCACCACAGGGCGGTATCGCGGCTGCGCTCGAACTCCGCTTCGCTGGCCCGCAAGGCTTCTTGGCTGATTTCCCCCAGTTGGCGCAGCATCGCACTGGTGGTGTTGCGGCGGGGCACGATCTCCGACTGCACGAAAGCGTACGCCTGGCTGCCTCTCAGTTCCTCCGGCCGCCGCAGAGCCGATTCCAGCACGCTCCAGAACTCGTGCACCTGGACCTGCAACTCGAGCAAGGACTGGCTGCGGCCGGCAGCAGCCTGGAGCTGAACCAGCTCAGCGTCCGCCTCCGCTTCCAGATCTGCGAGCTGCTTGCGGAAGGTGCCCGCCCGGTCGGGCAGGTCGCTCAGAAAGAAGTCGCGGGCCTGAATCGAGCCCAGGTACAGGAGCCTGCGCAGGCGGGTCTGGATCTCGTTCTGTTGCACATAGCGGCGATAGATCTGGGCGCTTTGGTAAGAAGCGGCGTGCTGGATGCGGTAGGACTCGGCCGCCGAGAACAGCAGCAATGCGATCATCCCGGCAAAGCCCAGGCGCAGCACCGCCGGCTTGCCGAGCCGGCCGCCTCGGAAACCGGCCTTGAGGGAGCGTAGCAGTCTCACCCCTTCTAAGACTACCAGGGCGGCGTTCTAAAATGAAGCTATGTGCGGGATAGTGGGCTACATCGGTAGGCAGCGGGCGGTGCCGATCATCCTGGAGGGCCTGCGCCGCCTCGAGTACCGGGGCTACGACTCGGCGGGATTGGCCGTCTACTGCGGCGAGGGCGAGCTGGCGGTACGGCGCGCCTCGGGCAAGTTGCGCAACCTGGAGGAGAGTATTCGCCTGGACCCGGTGGACGGCGACTACGGCATCGGTCACACGCGCTGGGCCACCCACGGCCGGCCCACCGAGGAGAACGCTCACCCGCACCGCGATTGCCAGGGCGACCTGGTGGTGGTGCACAACGGCATCATCGAGAACTACATTGCCCTCAAGCGCCAGCTCGCCGCCGAAGGCCACCTTTTCCGGACCGAGACCGACACGGAGGTGATCGCGCACCTGGTCGAGAAGCACTTCCGCGGCAACCTCGAGGAGGCCGTGCGTCAGGCGGTGCGGGAACTCAGCGGCGTGTTCGCCCTGGCCATCATCAGCCGCTCGGACCCGCACAAAATCGTCGCCGCGCGCTCGGGTCCGCCGGTAGTCATCGGCCTGGGCGACGGGGAGTACTTCATCGCCTCCGACGTGACGGCCATCCTCAATCACACGCGGGACGTCATTTTTCTGGCCGACGGGGACCTCGCGCTGCTCACGCCGGAAGGAGTCCGGCTGAGCGACTTCGAGGGACGCGGGGTGAAGCGGCCGGTGACACACATTCTCTGGGACCCCATCCTGGCCGAGAAGGGCGGCTACAAGCACTTCATGCTCAAGGAGATCTTCGAGCAGCCGCGCGCGGTGCGGGAAACCATTCTGGGGCGGGTGGGGCAGGAGTCGGGCCGCGTTTTCCTGGAGGAGATGGACATCCTGCCGCGGGAGTTCCGCGAGTTTCGCCAGGTGAAGATTGTGGCCTGCGGCACGAGCTGGCACGCCGCGCTGGCAGGCAAGTTCATGATCGAGAAGCTGGCCCGCCTGCCGGCAGAGGTGGACTACGGCAGCGAGTTCCGCTACCGTGACCCGATACTGGGGCCGGAAGTGCTCACGGTGTTGATCTCGCAGTCGGGGGAGACGGCCGACACGCTGGCGGCGCAGCGGGAAGCCAAGCAGAAAGGCTCGAAGACGCTGGCCATCTGCAATGTGAACGGGTCGATGGTCACGCGCGAGGCCGCGGGGACAGTGCTGACGCACGCCGGGCCGGAGATCGGCGTGGCCTCTACCAAGGCATTCACGTCGCAGTTGGCGGCGCTGTTCCTGCTGGCCATGTACCTGGGACAAGTGCGCGAAGTGCTGGACGAGGAGACCTCGCGGCGCCTGGTGGGCGAGCTGGTGCGCATTCCCGGCAAGCTGGAGCACATTCTTTCCCAGGACGCGGCCCACGAGGAACTGTCCCGGAAGCTGTTCCGCGCTACGGACTTTCTGTTCCTGGGGCGCGGGATCCACTTCCCGATTGCGCTGGAAGGCGCGCTAAAGCTGAAAGAGATCTCCTACATCCACGCCGAGGGCTACCCGGCCGGGGAGATGAAGCACGGGCCCAACGCCCTTATCGACGGCAACCTGCCCGTGGTGGTGCTGGCCGCCTACGACCCGGAGTGTCCCGACAGCCGGGTGCTCTACGAGAAGACGCTGTCCAACATTCAGGAGGTCAAGGCCCGGGAAGGCATGGTGGTCGCGCTGGCCAACGCCGGGGATCACGAGGTGGCCCGGGTGGCGGATTGCGTGCTGGAGATCCCGCCATCGCTGGAACTGCTGCTGCCCATCCTGGAGGTGGTGCCTTTGCAGTTGTTGGCCTACCACATCGCGGTGCGCCGCGGCTGCGACGTGGATCAGCCGCGCAACTTGGCCAAGAGCGTCACGGTGGAGTAGCGGGTTCTGCTCTGACCAGCCTGTTGTTCTGGTACGTGAGGACCAGGTTGTAGCTTCTGATCTCGTCAGGATCTGGCCGCCGGCTCATCCTCTTCACTCGGGCCACTTCGATCGTCTTGTCGCCATAGCCGAGGCGAACCAAAAACAACGGGCTCCAGTCGTCTTTGTCAAAGGGATCATCGAGAAACAGCACGCGGCTCTTGGCCGGAAGCTCCGGCGCCAGCCTGTGGATCTCCTCCGCGGTGTGCCGCAACATGGGGTCCACAAAGGCCGGAAAGGTGTTAGCGCGGTGAACCAAAAACAAACCGACTGCCGCTGCCGCAAACGTTATCGCGGACACCGCCGGCCGCGGCGCCAGCCTGACCAGCGCAGCGCCCGCGCCGTCGCGCACCCAGACCAACAGCGTCGCGGCGTACAGGCTCCATCCCAGGAAAGGCACGTAGAGGATCGAGATGCCTCCTCGGGGTGTGATGAAGATCACGGGCAGAACACTCAGCAGAACGAAGAAGAAGCTGAACCACAAGGCCTTGCGCCGGCTCACCGCGGCGATCAACAGCATGGCTCCCCACAACAGCAGAGCTCGGGCAGGAGTGAACCAGGGAATGCGTTGATAGAACGCGTTGTTGAGATAGTGCGCATATGTGCCGAGGTAGCGCGCCAGGCTGACGTGGAGCTTGTAGTCCGATACTCCCCAGAACGCGCTCGCCTGGGAAAGCTTGGCGAAGAGGAACGGCACGGTCATCGCGGCGAGAAGCCAGGCGAGCCGTGCTTCGCCGACCAGCCAGCGCCACAGGTCACCCTTCGTGAACCTCGGGCGATGGTAGATCAGCTCGTACAGGAGTACGGCGGCCGGCAGGGTGACCGCCATCTCCTTGGAGTTGAGAGCACAGACGTACAACGCCACCACACAGACGGCCTGGGGCCAGCGTAGTCGCCGCCCCTCGCGCCGGGCGTGAGCATACAGCAGCAGGGCCCCGGCGTAAAAAGAAAAGCAGAGCAGATCGTAGATCATCCCGGTGTTGTAGTAGAAGTCTTCAAACCCGGCATGATAGGAGCCGACCAGGGCGGTGAGCAGGCCGACCTCACGCGAGCCCGTCAGTTTGCGCGCGGTCGCGTACAGCAGTGCGAGGTTGATCAGGAAGATGGCAAAGCAGGCCACCCGGAACGGGAGCGGATTGAAGCCGAAGACGGCGAACATCGAGCGGTAAAAGAGGCCCCCCAGCGGCCGGTAGAAGGGCGACCAGTAGGCGACATTGGCAATCAGGAGGTCGCGCCACGGCTTGGCCCAGTAGCCGTAGAGGTTCATAGCGTCGTCGCCGGTGAAGTAGGCGTGTAGACCCGCGCCGGCAAACCAGAAGGGCATCCCGCAGATGACCGCGACAGCGGAGAGGAGAGCCAAGCCTGTCAGCAGACGCGCCGGCTGGGGCATCATTTCCAACGCGATGGTACTACAAAAGAGGGCCGGGTGAGTCTCATGGAGGGTGCTGAAAAAGGCCTTGGACAAGCTGAAGCATGTCCTACGTGGGCGCGCAAATGCTTGATTTGGCGTTGTGGGACATGCTTTAGCTTGTCGTCCTCGGGCCTTGAAACAGGCCTTTTTCAGCGCCGTCTTATGGTATGCTGCGGCGGAGGGACGACCAAGGAGGGATGATGAGCGTTTCCCGGCGAGAGTTTCTGGAGACTACGGCCCTGGGCGGGGCGGCGGCCTCGGCTTTGAGCGGCGCACCAGCAGCCATTCCCACGCGCGTGCTGGGGCGCACCGGCGTGCGGGTCACCATTCTGGCGTTCGGGGGCGGCAGCCGGTACCTGACGATCAAGCCGGACGATAAGGCCGTCGCAGCGCTCAATCGCGCTCTGGACCTGGGCATCAATTACGTGGACACGGCCTACACCTATGGCAACGGCCATAGCGAGGAGATAATAGGCCGGGTGATGGCCACGCGCCGCAAGGAGGTCTTCCTGGCCACCAAGATCAGCGTGCGCAAGGGCGAGGAAGCGCTGCGCGGCGTCGAGGAAAGCCTCAAGCGGCTCCAGACGGATCACCTGGACCTGCTGCACATCCACAGTCTCAACGGCGAGAAGGATCTGGCGGCGATCGAGGCGCCAGACGGGGTGCTGAAGGTCTTCTACCGCCTGCGCGATCAGAAGGTGACGCGCTTCATCGGCGTGACTTGCCACACCCAGGCCGCGACGCTGAAGACCGCGCTGGAGCGCCACGACTTCGACTGCACGCAAATGGCGTTGAACGCCGCGCTGATGGGCTCCAGCGGCGAGAAGTTCACCCCGGAGGACAGCTTCCAAACCCTCGCTCTGCCGGTGGCCAACCGCAAGAACCTGGGCGTAATCGCCATGAAGGTCTTCGCGCAGGACCGCATCCCGGGGCCGCCGCCGGCCGAGCAACTGATTCGTTACTCGATGTCGCTGCCGGTTACCGCGGTGGTCATCGGCATGCCCAAGCCGGAGCACCTCGAACAGAACGTCGAGCTCGCGCGGGGCTTCAAGCCCATGCCTCCGGCCGAGATGCGGCAGCTCTCCGACAGCCTCGCGGCCGCGCAGAAAGCCGCCCTGGACCGCTACTTCGCGCGCCACGTGGACACGTAGCGGCGACGCTCCGGTTTCGCGCCAAGGACGCCAAGGTCTCGCCAAGATCGCCAAGGTTTTATTTCTGCGCGGGTTCTTTGCGTGCTTGGCGGAACCTTTGCGGGCTTTGCGCGAAATCCGGACCCTGCTAAGCCGGGACTCCTGCCTGCGGAGTGGTAGTATCAGAGTGAGGATTGCATATGGAGGCCGCCACGCTTGGGCAAGTCGCCCCGCCGGTGCCGGAGATCCTGGGCGTTGTCGAGCGCAGCTTGCGAGAAATCTACGGCGAACGACTGAAGGGACTGTATCTCTACGGCTCGTACGCCCGAGGCGACCAGCAGGCCGGTCGGTCGGACATTGACTTGGCGGCAGTCATCGACCATTTGGACAGCCACTTCAAAGAGATCGACCGAACCGGGGACATCCGCGTGGAGATCTCACTGCGGTTCGGGATGATCGTCTCCATCCAGCCGCTCAGCGAGGAGGCATTTGCTGGTGACGTGAGTCGGCTAAGCCGTATCGTACATCGGGAGGGCATCCGCATCGCGTGAGCCCCTAGCTCTGGATCCTTCTGGCTTCCGGTTTCGCGCAAAGCACGCCAAGGTCTCGCTAAGATCGCCAAGATTTTATTTCTGCGCGGGTTCTTTGCGTGCTTGGCGGGACCTCTGCGAACTTTGCGCGAAACCCGACCTACTGCAACAGCTTCCCCTGCCTCTGGTAGGCGGGGATGTCCAGTTCTTCGAGCGCCTCCGGAGGCTCCAGCGGCGGCAGGGGAGCCGCGGCGGCGACCGGTGGCGGTTCCTGCGCCGGCGCTGGCTCCAGTGGCAGCTCCGGCGGGCGAACCACCGCCTCCCGGATCAGCGGCTTCTGGCCGTCGCCGGCCGCCGCGTCACGGCGCGGGAGACCGGCGGCAACGACGGTCACCTTGACCGCCTCCGCCATGGATTCCTTCAGCACGATGCCGAAACTGATCCGCACATCGTCGCACTCAGCGGCCTGGCGGATAAGCCCGCAAGCCTCGGCAAATTCATGCAGCCCCAGGCGGTGAGAGGCCGTGATGTTGATCAGGACGTGCCGCGCACCCTTGATGCCGGTCTCTTCCAGCAGCGGGCAGTT
Source organism: uncultured Solibacteraceae bacterium (assembly GCA_964353255.1). Lineage (GTDB taxonomy): Bacteria > Acidobacteriota > Terriglobia > Bryobacterales > Bryobacteraceae > VFZS01. The sequence continues at coordinate 17,201 of CAYGVJ010000102.1, forward strand.
GATGGCTTGGCGCGCCGCTTCGAGCACGGCCTTCTCACCCTTGGCCACCGCCGTGCCCATCCGGGCGCAGCCGCTGCCCTTAATGATGGCGCGCAGGTTGGAGAAGTCACGATTGACCAGCCCGGGGACGGTGTTCAGCTCGACGATGTTCTCCACCGTCTGGCGCAGCAAGTCGTAGCCCAGGCGGAAAGCTTCGAGCACGGAGGCGCCCGGAGGCGCCAGGGCGAGCAGGCGATCGTTGGGGACGGCAATGACGGTATCGACGATCGCGGCCAGCTCGCCCAGCCCCTTTTCGGCCTGCCGCATGGGGCCTGAGCCCTCCAGGCCGAAGGGCTTGGTGACAACAGCGACGGTGACGGCGTTCAACTGCTTGGCCAGAGAGGCGATGACCGGGGTGGCTCCCGTACCGACGCCGCCGCCCAGTCCGGCCGTGACGAAGGCCATGTCGGCATCGTGGAGGATCTCCAGCACCCGCTCGGTATCATCCAGCGCCGCCTGGCGGCCTACTGCCGGGTCGCCGCCCGCTCCCCGGCCGCAGGTTTTCTTCGAGCCGATGACCAGCTTGTTGGGGACCGGCGAGGCCGCCAGCGCCTGCGCATCGGTGTCTATGACGTGGAACTCAACGCCCTCCAGCCCGGCGCTCATCATGTGCGCCACGGCGTTCGAGCCGCCGCCGCCAATGCCCACCACCTTGATCCGGGCCTGGTGAGAAGCTTCCTCCCCCATTTCGTATTTCAAGTCTTCAATCTGCTGAGCCAGCACGGCCATGGTTGCCCTCCTCTCCTCAGTTCCACAGACCACGGAGGAACCCGTTCGGCCCGCGGTCCCGCTTAGCGCGGAACTTCAGCCGCGCCGCGTACATCGCCAAGCCCGCCGCGGTAGTCCAGGACGGGCTCTTCAGCTCCGCCGGCCAGCCCTGAATGCCTCGCGGCAGACCGTTGGTCACGTCGCAGTTGAGCATCGCTTCGGCGAGGTCGCACAGGCCGGTCAGACGCGCCGCGCCCCCGCTGAGCACGGCGCCCATCAGGTTGTGGTCCATGGAGATCCGGGCCAGTTCGCGCTGCACCCAGGCGAACAACTCCCGGGCCCTGGCCTCCAGGATCATATTGAGCTCCCGGCGCGCCCGCTCCCGCGGCCCGCGGCCCGGCGGGGTCGGGAGCACGATGAAGCTGTTGCCGGCGGTGTGCTCCATAACCGCGCACCCCTGCTGCTGCTTGATGGCCTCGGCGTCCTCGCAACTGACGTGCAGCCCGCGCGCCACGTCCCAGGTGAAGTGGTCGCCGCAGAGCGGCAGGCTGGCCGAACACACCAGGGCCTCGCCATAGAAGGCCACCACGTCCGTGGAATGGGCGCCGATGTCGATCACCGCCAGGGCCTGGCGGCGATCACGCGGCCGCACCGCGGCGTAGGCCGCGGCCAGAGGCTCGAAGACCGTCTCCTCGACGGAAACGTGCGCCCGGTTGGCCGCCCCCACCAGCTCATCATGCTCCTGCATGGAAGTCGTGATCAGGTGCACGAAAGCCTCCAGCTTGGAGGCCGTCATGCCGCAGGGATTGCGGTGGCCGGGCCGCCCGTCCACGGCGAAATCCTGAGGAAAAAGATGCAGGATCATGCGGTCCTCGGGCAGCACCACCCGCGCGGCGCGCTCGATGGCCCGCCTGACATCCGCCAGAGTGATTTCCCGCTGGTAGCCGAACTCGTAGACGCCGCGGCTGTTTATCCCGCTGACGGTGGCCCCGCCAATGCCCAGCACCACCGAGTTCACCGAAACCCCGGCCATCCGCTCGGCCTCCTCGAGGGCGTAGCGCAGGGAATCCGAGACCGCGTTGTGATCCGCCAGCCGGCTCCTGTTCCAGCCCTGGGAGAGCGTCTGGCCATATCCCAGGAACCTCACCCGGTCACCCTCCAGCCGGCAAATCACACACCGCGTCCAGGTGCTGCCCGCATCCAGCCCCACGGCGTAGACGGGCTTATCCGCCATCGCCAACCTCCAACACGGTGATGCGTCCTTCCAGCCGGAGATCAAAGGCCCGCGCCTGCGGAAAACGCCGGCGGATCTCCCCGTAATGGGATAGGAGATTCTCCAGCCGCCGGCGGAAGTCTTGCGGCGCCAGCAGCAACCGCACTGGCAGCCCCTCGACGAGCGCGGTGACCTTCAGGCTGTCGGGGTCGCTGAGGTCAACTTCGGAGATCTGGCCTACCGCCGGGGGCGCCTCGGCGAGCAGCCGCAGCAGCAAGGCGACGCGCTCGCGGCGAACCGCCAGGGGCGCCTCCTCGGCCACGCCGCGCAGAACGGGAAAGGTGAACTCGGCGCGCGCGGGTGGCTCCAGAATCACTCCCTCGGCGTCGATCAGGGCCAGATGAGCCGGGCGCCCGCCCGCCGAGGGCGCCAGCAGGAAGGCCGCGGGAGTGCGCTCCACGATTTCGACCCGGACGCGATTGGGCCAGTGGCGCGACAGGCGAGCCTCCCGCACCCAATCCAGGGCCAGGAGGCTGCGCCGGCGGTCCTCCAGGGGCATCAGGTAGATGCTGCGCCCCAAATCGGCAACGAAGACCGCACGCACCCGTTCGCGGGGGGCGTGGACGACGCCGTGGATCTCGAGGCCCGCGGCGCCCAGCAGGAAACGGGAGTCGCTGGCCAGGACCTGATCCACCCGGTAGAGAAGGAAAGAGCCCGCGCCGATGGCCAGCGCCGCCACCACCGCCACGACCGACCAGCGCCAGCGGATGCCGGCCGCGCCGCGCGGCGCCGCTACGGAGGCCGGTCGGCGCGCCGACGGGGCGGGAGCCGCCGCGCGGACCTCGGCCAGCTCCTCGGGGAGCTCCAGATCAAGCTGCGCCGTTTGTCTTCTGGCCATACTATTCCCGCGCGCGCAGACCCTCCAGCACCCGGTCGCCGGCCGGCCACACGTTGCCCGCGCCCAGCGTCAGCACGAGGTCGCCCTCCCCGGCCGCCGCCAAAACCATCTGCGCCGCGCTTTCCAGAGAGCCCGCGTACTCCGCGGAGCGGTGCCCGTAAGCCCGGATGCGCTCGACCAGCGCCGCCGCGCTGACCCCCTCGATGGGCCGCTCAGAAGCGGCGTAGATATCGACCACGTAGACGGCATCGGCCTGGTAGAAGCAGCGCGCGAAGTCGTCCATCAAATGAAAGGTGCGGGTGTAGCGGTGCGGCTGGAAGATCGCCAGCACGCGCCGGTAGCGACATTGGCGGGCGGC
>CAYGVJ010000103.1:0-20174 GCA_964353255.1 uncultured Solibacteraceae bacterium
GTACTGCGGGCAGAACATCAGGGCAAGAGGCCCGTGACTACTTAACGTAGTAGTACTAGCACTCCAGGTCCTGGCGCCCGATGCGGAAGCCGTCCAGGTTGCCCAGCACGGTCAGCGCGACTTGTTTAGGGTCGAAGAAGTCCTGGGCGACGCGCTGAACCTGAGCCGCGCTCACCTGCTCGGTGCTCTCCAGCAGCTCATCCAGGGTGAAAAAGCGACCGAAATACAGCTCCTGCCGGGCCAGGTTGGCCATGCGGCTGGAGGTGGATTCCAGGCTCAGCATCAGCGAGCCCTTCATGTAGTCCTTGGCGCGGCGCAACTCCTCTTCTCCGATCGGCTCCTCCTTGAGCCGCTTGAACTCGGCCAGGACCAGGTCCACCACTTTCCGCGCCGACTCCAAAGAGGTCCCCGCGTACACCGACAAGCAGCCCGTATCGCGGTAGGGACTCAGCTCCGAGAACACCGCGTAGGCCAGGCCCTGCCGCTCCCGGATGTTCTGAAACAACCGGGAACTCATTCCGCCGCCCAGCAGGGTGTTCAGGACATAGCAGGCGAAGCGGTCCTGGTGCGGCAGCGGGTAGGAGGGCACCCCCAGGCACAGGTGCACTTGCTCAAGCTCCTTCTTCGTCCGCATCGAGATCCGGGCGTGAGTAGCGGGCGTGGGATCGGGGACCACCACGCCGTTAGGAGTCAGCGCCTCGAACTGCTCCCGGGCCAGCTCCGCCAGACGGGAGTGGGTCAGGTGGCCGGCCGCGGTGATAGTCAGGTTGGAGGGCACGTAGTGACGCCGATAGTAGCTCTGGGTCATCTCCCGGTCGAACCGCCGCACCGTCTCCTTGGTCCCCAGAATCGGCTTGCCCAGCGCGTGGCCCCTCCAGAAACTGGCGGAGAAGATCTCGTGGACCAGGTACTCCGGGCTGTCCGACTCCATCTTGAGCTCTTCCAGGATCACGCCCTTCTCGCGCTCCATGTCCTCGGGCTGGAAGAGCGGATGCAGAACCAGATCCGAGAGCACCTCGAAACCCTGCCCCAGGTGCTCGTCGAGCACCTTGGCGGTGTAGCCGGCGATTTCCTTGGCGGTAAAGGCGTCCAGGTTGCCGCCGATGGAATCCACTGAACGGGCGATCTCCTCCGCCGAGCGCCGCGTGGTGCCCTTGAAGAGCATGTGCTCGACAAAGTGGGAGATCCCGTTCTCCTCGGGAGCTTCGGCGCGCGAACCCGTGCCCACCCAGATCCCCACCGCCACCGAGCGGACGTGCGGCATGGCCTCGGTGACGACGCGGACGCCGTTGGGGAGCACGGTGCGCTCCACCCGGCCATCCGCGATGAGAGACTCTGACATGGCTCGCTCGATAGCCCCCCTACCATTGTCCCATCTAGGCGGGCATGTTCGCCATGTGCCGGAGGTGGGGTAGACTGGAGGGGATGGCGGCGCTGGTGGGGATGGAACTTGAAGAAATCAGGGAACTTATCGGCCCAGGCCAGCCTCCGTACCGGGCCCGGCAGCTTTACCGAGCCCTGTACCGGGAGCCGGCAGACGACCTGGGATCGATCTCCACGCTTCCTGCGGAGTTGCGCCGCCGCCTGGCCGTTGACCACACCGTCGGTCTGCCCACTCTGGAGCGCCGCTTCGATTCTGCGGACGGCACTCGCCGCTACCTGCTGCGCCTGGCCGATGGCAAGACCATCGAGACGGTCCTGATGGCCGAGCCTGGCCGCCACACGGTCTGCATCTCCACCCAGGTGGGTTGCCCCGCAGGCTGCAAGTACTGCATGACTGCGCTCCTGGGCCTGGAGCGAAACCTCACCGCCGGAGAGATCGTGGGGCAGGTGCTCTACGTGGCGCGCGCCGGAAAACGGGGACAGGCAACCCTGTCCGGGTGCCCCCTGGGCGGGGGACAGGGTAGCCAGGAAGGTGTGAAAAAATCGGCCAAACCGCTCCCTGACGGTCGCGGCTCGGTCAGGAGCCCAGTGTCTCGAGTGGGTTACCGAGCCGCGCGTGTAAGCAAGCGGCCAGAGGGCCGATTTTTTCACACCTTCCAGTCCCCGTTTTCCCGGGTCAACATCGTGCTGATGGGGCAGGGCGAGCCTTTGCTGAACCTGCCGAACGTTCTCAAAGCTACGCGCCTGCTCACCGACCTGGAAGGAGTGGGTATCTCCCCCCGCCGCATCACGCTTTCAACCGTGGGCCTCGTCCCGGCAATCAAGGAACTGGGCAGTGCGTCCGTGCGCCCGAAGCTGGCGATCTCGCTGGGCGCCGCGAGTGACGAGATTCGCCACCGCCTCATGCCCATTACCCGGCGGTACCCGCTCGAGGATCTGCTCGAAGCCTGCCGGCGCTACCCCTTGCGCCCCTGGGAGCGGCTGACCTTCGAGTATGTCCTGATCAAAGGGGTCAACGACAGCGACGCCGACGCCCGCCGCCTGGTCCGGTTGCTCGCCAACCTGAAGTGCAAGGTAAACCTGATCCCGCTGAACCCCGACCCTGAGATCCCCTTCCAGCCGCCGGGGCGCGAGCGGGTGCTGGCCTTTCAGGCGGTCGTCCGGCGCGGCATCCCCTGCTTCATTCGCCAGGCGCGCGGGCAGGACGTCTTTGCCGCCTGCGGGCAGCTCAGCCGGCAGGGCCAGATTAAGGAGCCGGCTTAGGGCGCGGAGTGGCGTCGCCGGGAACCAGGCCCATCACCCACTTGAGGTGCTCGACCACCATCTTCTGAATCTCCGGGCGGTCCCAAACGGCCTCCGGGTGCCCCAGCCCGTTGTAAAGCACGCGGCCCTTGCCATAGTTGCGGGCCCAGATGACGGCGAAGTCGTTGTCGGTGCGGTGGACGCGCGGGTTTTTCAGGTCCAGCTTGCTGGCGTCCAGGGTCAGCAGCACGCGCACCCGCTCGCGCGAGAAGTCCTTCACTTGGTAGATCTCGTCGCGCATGGTGAAAGCGCGCGGCAGGTACTGCATGCCGGGAAAGCTGGGGTCCTCGACCACCAGCGGCGCCTCGAAGGTGTTCCAGGGATGCTGGTCGAAGTAGCCGCCGATCATCTCCCCGTACTCGGCCCATTTGTAGAAGCAGTCGGTGGCGCTGTGAATGCCCATGAAGCCTTTGCCGTCCTCACGGATGAAGGAGAGCAGGTCGGCTTTCTGGGCGTCACTCATGTCCAGCTCACCGGTGGTGTAGAAGACCACCGCATCGAAGAAGTTCAGGTTCCTGGAATTGTTCTTGAGCGGCTGCTTGGTCAGCCACTCGCAATCGGTCTTGATGTAAGTATCCCAGATGCCGGCGTCCTGCCCCAGCTTCCAAATGGCGCCGGCGGCGGACGAGACCGAGTCGTGGTGGAAGCCCTTGGTCTGCCCGATGAAGAGCACTTTTTTTCGCTTGGGCGGCTGAGCCGCCAGCGGGACGCACAAGGCCGCTACCAGAGCAGCGGTCAAAACCAAGCCGAGCTTTCTCATCGCAGATCCTCCGACAGACATCTTCGCATCGCGAGGTCAGGCAAAGCAAGCAGGTCCGTCGGTACAGAGGCCGGCTGAGAGCCGGGGTCCAGAGGGCACCCGGCTTGACAGGCCGCCCCACCAGCCCGTCAGGAGGGTGTCGTTTCTGGAATCCGTCTGTGGTAGACTAGGCCCTTCCGAAGGGTTTTGGTCTTAATGTCCGTCCAAATCCTTTTGCAGGGGAAGCTCCTGGGCATCGAGGAGTTCCTGCTGGCGCCGGGACGCGCTGGCGAAGTGCCGGACGAGCTGACGCTGCTGGGCCGGTCCCACTGGGTGACCCTGCTTAGCGAGACTGTGCCGCGGGCGTTGCTGGCCGAGTTCGGGCTGGCGCGCGTGCTGCTGGGCTCCAGCGGGGGCGGCCAGTTTATGCTGGTCCTCCCGGAGGAATCCAGGTCGGCCGCCACGGAATTCCTAGCCGCCAGCGGCCGCGCCATCCAGGAGCTGAGCGGCGGGCATCTGAGGCTGGTGTGCGCGGCGACGGAGAACCTGGGCGACTGGAGCGTCGTGCGCAGGCGCCTGGCCGAAAATTTCGAGCGTCAGGCCGGGGGGGCCGCGCCCGGCCTTGCTGCCGACACCTTCGAGCCCTTCGCCGAAGAGGCGCTGCCGGCGGACGACTACTTCGCCGAGGAACTCGGACTGAAGCTCTGGCAGGCCGACAGCGCCGGCTGGTCGCCGGAGGCGCCCGCCAGGATTCGCCTTGGGGCCGGCCAGCACGTCTGGAGCCTGATCGCCGGGCGGGGCACGGAGGACATCGCGGTGGCCCGCCACGCGGCTCCCAGCGACGACGGCGCGCGTCCCGCAGACTTGGTCACGTTGGCCCGGCGCGCTCAAGGCCGCCCGGCTTGGGGAGTGTTGCGCGGCGACGTGGACGGCCTGCGCATCCGTCTGCGCCGCCTGCCCACCATCGAGGACCACGTCCGGCTCTCGGTGCTCTACCAGCAGTTCTTCGCCGGCGAGATGGAGGTACTCTGCTCGCAGCCCGAGTTCTGGCGCAAAGTCAGCGTTCTGTACACCGGCGGCAACGACTTCGCGGTCTACGGTTCCTGGGACGCGCTGATCCCGCTGGCCCGGGAGATCGAGCGGCTTTTCCATCGGTTCACCGAAGAGAATTTGAAGGACTTGCCGGGGCCGGAAGGCAAGACCATCTCAATGGCTCTGGCCCTGGCGCCGTCCGCGTACTCCGCGCTGCCTTCCGTGTACGCGGAAGCCGGGCGGCGCTTGGAGGAGGCCAAGGCCGCCGACAAGGACTGCATCTTCGTCCTGGGCCGCACGCTGGAATGGAAACATCTGGCCGATGCGGCCGAACTCGAAGAAACGCTGGCCTGGATGGTGCAGGATCTGGGCTCTTCGCGCCAGTTTCTGCACGAGCTGGCCGCGTTTTACGGCAAGGCCGGCCGTGGCGGCGGAGACCAGCCGCGGTTTGAGAAGCCCTGGCAGTTCCAGCGCCGGCTGAACCAGCTGCTGGCCGGGGCTCGCGATCGCGAGTCCCAGCAGCTCCGCACCCATCTGTCCAATGAGATGATGGGCAAGAGCGCGGCGCAGATCAGGCTCCGCCCGGCGGGACTGGTGGCGCTGGAATGGGCCAGATTGTCTACTGAGGTCTGAAAGATGGCGGAAACACAGCACGAAAGCAGAAATCGCGAGGGGCGCCCCCCGCACGAGGGGCGCGGACCGCGCGAAGGCGGGGGCCGGTTCGAGGATCGCCGCGGCGACCGGGGCCGCCCCGAGGGCCCCCCGGAGATTGATTTGGACAAGCTGATCGCCGACAGCCTGTACCTGGACAACCAGGCCCACGGCGTCGTCATCCGCATGCGCGACATGGATTCCGGCACCAAGAGCCAGTTGCGCCGTCTGTACAACGCCGTGCGCCGCGCCTGCCGCGCCCCGGACGGCGAACGGCAGCACCAGTTCGTCATGCTGCGGGCGCGTCTGGCTTATACCATCGCGCGCCATTCCCTGCGCAGCCTGGATATGCTGGAGCGACTCCTGCTCCAGGTGACGCGCAAGAACGATCTGCGCGGTTATGAACGCTTCCGGGACCTGTTCGAGGCCATTGTGGCTTACAACGAATGAGGCGTATGACTCAGCACACTGCCGATACCGAATTGAAGTTGATGGGGAAGTTGATCCTGGAGGGCGAGCTCCACTGCGAGACCGGGCTGCACATCGGCGCCGGCAAAGGCTCGCTGGAGATCGGCGGCGCCGACAACCCGGTGGTCAAGGACGCCTTTGGCCGGCCGTATATCCCCGGCAGCTCCCTGCGCGGCAGGCTGCGCGCGCTGCTGGAGCAGGCCTGCGGCCTGGCCGTTCCCTCTGAGCTGGTCTACCTGTCCCGGCGCAAGGGACAGGAAGTGCGCATTCACCAGAGCGACCGTCCCAGTGACGAGATCTGCCTGCTGTTCGGGCGGAACCCGGGGCGGCTGGAGCGCGTGGCCGGCGAGCCCATCGAGGGCGTGGCGGCGACGCCGGCGCGCCTGACCGTCTACGACGCTCCGCTGGAGGCCGAATCGATCACCCTCCAGATGCGCGAGAACCTGGATGACGAGTTGACCGAGGTCAAGAGCGAGAACGCCATCGACCGCATCACCTCGCTGGGCAACCCGCGCACCCTGGAACGCGTGCCCGCGGGCGCCCGATTCCGGGTGCGCTTGATCCTGGACATCCTGTGCGAGGAAGACAAGCCGCTCCTGGCGCTGGTCCTGCAAGGCATGCGCCTGCTGGAGGACGATGCTCTCGGCGGCGGCGGCTCCCGCGGCAGTGGTCGCGTGCGGTTCGGCAGCCTCAAGCTGATCTGGCGCAAGCGCGCCTTTTACGCCTCCGGCGCTCCCGAAGAGGAACTGGTTTCCGGGGCCGACCTGGCGGCTTTGCAGGCCCTGGTTACCAGCGACACCTTCGCGGCGAGACTCTCTTACTGATGATGCTTCCCGCCCTGTTGGTGCGTTTCCGGCCCCTCGGGCCGTGGCGTATAGGCCCCTCCAACGGCGCCTGCGACCGGGTGGACCGCCTCTACCACAGCGACACCCTGTTTTCGGCCGTTACCAGCGCTCTGGCGCAGTTGGGCATGCTGGAAGAATGGCTGGCCGCTACCGTGCACAGTCCCGAAGGGCCGCGAGTGGCGTTCAGTTCCTGTTTTCCCTACTCCGGCGACCTGTTGCTGGTGGTCCCCCCGCGCACCCTGTGGCCGCCCGCCGCCTCCCCGAAAGTGCGCTGGAAGAGCGCCCGGTTCATCCCCGTGCCGTTGGTTGCGAAGCTGGCGGCTGAGGAGCGGCTCCGGGAAGACCGGTGGGTGGTTGACCCCCCCAGCCAGTGCCTCCTCCCGCTGGACCGCCGCCACAGCGGCCCTTTCCGCCAGGTCTCCCGGTCGCACGCCGCCGTGGATCGGCTGAGCGGGAGCGCGTTGCCGCACAGCAAGGCTTGCCTGGAGTTCGCCGCAGGGGCCGGCCTTTGGGCGGTGGCGGTCTTCGCCGGTGAAGAGGCCCGCGAGCGCTGGACGGCCCCGGTCGAGGCTGCGTTCCGCCTGCTGGCTGACTCCGGCCTGGGCGGCCGGCGATCACTCGGCTGGGGGCGCTCAGAGATTCCCGAGGTGGCGCCCGGAGTCTTTCCTGAGATGCTGTCGCCCCCCCCGCCGGCGCCTCCGGAATCACCTGACGCTCCGCCTCCGAGGGGGCCGGAGACAGCCTGGTGGCTGCTCTCCCTGTTTCTGCCGGCTCCGGAGGATTCGGTGGACTGGGCGAGGAGCAACTACGCGCTGGCGACCCGCGGCGGGCGCATCGAGAGTCCCCTGCGTTCCGGCGAGCAGAAGCGACTCCTCCGGATGGTTGAGGAAGGCTCCGTGCTGCGGGCCGCCCAGCCGCTGCGCGGCGCCGCCCGCAACGTGGCTCCGGACGGCTTCCCGCACCCGGTTTTCCGCGCCGGCTTCGCGGTGGCAGTCCCGGTCCCGCTCCGGCCGCCCGAGGTCAAGCCATGAGGTATCGCTGCACGGTGCTGACTCCCCTGCTGGTCGGCGACGGCGGCAGGCTTTCCCCCATCGACTACATGGTGTGGAAAGACCAGGTCAACGTGCTGGATCAGCGGCGCATCTTCCGCCTGCTGGCCCGCGGTCCGCGGCTGGACGGCTACCTGGCGCAACTGAAGAAGGCCGACAAGCTGGAGTTCGCGGCCTGGGGCGGCTTCGCGCAGAACTTCGCCGGGCGGCGCATCCCGTTCGAGCATCCTACCTCGACCGCGTATTGGGAGCGGGCCAAGGGCGACAGTCTCCACATCCCCACGTTCGTCACCGGGCCGCAGGGCCCCTACCTGCCTGGCAGCGCCCTCAAGGGAGCGCTGCGCAGCGGGATGCTGTTCGTCCAGTGGAAAGACGGGGGTCCCTTGGGTCTGGCGCAACTACCGGGCGAGACGACGGTCAGGCCGTCCGCGGAGGGCGCCGAGGAGCGCGCGCTGGGGGAGGCGGGCGGCAGCCTGATGCGCGCCATCAGCGTTTCCGATTCTGCGCCCGTGCCCGGCGCGGAGATGCGCGTGTACCTGCTTCGCGTTTCGACGCTCCAGCCGCGCGGTCCCGGCCGGTACGAGCTGGGCTGGAAGCAGGCTCCGCGGGGGAATGTGGACGGGCGCCGCCCGGAGGAGAGCACACCGCTGTTCGCCGAGATGACCGTGCCGGGCACGGTCTTCGAGGGCCGCTGGCGGGAGGACGCTTATCTGCGCCGGCCCGAGATCCTGCGGGCGCTGGACTGGAAAGAACCCGTGACCGGGGCCACCGTGCTGGACAGCGCCAACCAGTACGCAGCCGAGCTGCTGCGCGTCCACCGGCAATACGCTGCCTGGGCGGGCCTGGCCTTGGTGGACCGGAGCCTGGCTCAACTGGAGGCCCGGCTGGAGACGGCGCGTGCGAGCGGCAACGCCTGCCTGCTGAACCTGGGATGGGCCACCGGGCTGCTCGCCAAGACCGGTTGGGCCGACACCGCGGCTCCCGGCTACCGCGACCTGCTGCGCGAGTCGCCCATCTATGCCCGGGTGCTTCAATCCGGGCTGCCCTTTCCCAAGACGCGCCGCATCGTCTTTCTGGCCAACCAGCCCGCGGCTTTGCCGGGCTGGGTGTGGCTGGAGCTGGCTGCGTAGGGTAAGACTCCCGTCTGGCCGGGCCGAACCAGACAGGAGTCATGTCCCACGGGGGTGCTATCATGAAAGTGCCGCTGTCTGTGGGTTCGCACGTGTGAGCGGACAGAATGTACAACGCCTTTTTCGGATTCAGGGAAAGCCCCTTCAACCTTACGCCCGACCCCAGCTTCCTCTACCGCAGCCACCAGCATGAGGAGGCGCTGGCCAACCTCGTTTACGGGGTCCACAGCCGCAAGGGCTTCATTGTGCTGACCGGAGAGGTGGGCACCGGCAAGACCACCATGCTGGAGTGCCTACAGGATTTCCTGGCCGCCCACCGCATCGACTTTGCCTTCCTGTTCAACTCGCGGGTCTCGGTCGAGCAGTTCTTGGAGATGATCGCCTACGATCTGGACCTGCGCTGCAACCGCACCTCCAAGACCCAAGTGCTGTTCGCTCTGAACCAGCTGCTGCTGGAGAACGTCAACCGCGGCCGAACCACCGTGCTGATCATCGACGAGGCCCACAACCTGGAGTGGGACGTTCTGGAGGAAGTCCGGCTACTGGGCAACCTGGAGAACCGGCGCGAGAAGCTGCTGCAAATCGTTTTGGCCGGGCAGCCGGAGTTCGACCGCAAGCTGGACGCTCCCAGCTTCCGGCAGCTCAAGCAGCGCATCGCGCTGCGGTGCATGCTCCAGCCTTTTCAGGAGTCGGAGACCTTCGAGTACATCGCCACCCGGCTGGCCCGGGCGGGCATGTCCGAGCAGAGCGTTTTCCCGGCGGAGCTGCTGGTGGAGATCCACGTCCGCTCGCAGGGCATTCCGCGCGTCATCAACGCCATCTGCGACAACCTCCTGCTGACGGCCTTCGCGCTGGAGAAGCGCACGGCCACCTTCGAGATGCTCGAGGAGGTCACCGAGGACATGCGCCTGGAGTGGCCCGGCAAGCGCCTCCCGGTCTCCCGCTCCCGCCTGCGCGAGCGCTCGCCGTCGGAGTCGCCGTTCTTCACTCCCGGGGATTGAGCGGCCCGGGAGCGGCGCGAGCGCCCGGGGGCACACGCAGGGCGCTTTGAGCTCCAGAACCTGGCCGCGGATCTACCCGAATTCGCGCACTGCGTCGATGGAAGCGCCCATTGAGCAGTCGCATTCGCGTTCGACGATCACATCTATCAGGTACGCCACCTTTGAGTCGATCCCTCTGGCGAACGCGCTCTCAAGGTCGTTGGGTTCGTATACGCGCTCGCCCCTGCCGCCGAACGCCTCGACAAGCTTGACGTTATCCGGGTAGATTCCCCCATCGCCGTACCAGAGGCTGACCCCGTGCTCGTAGCCGTAGGCGTACTTCTGGTTCTGCCGGATCAGCCCCAGGTAGCCGTTGTTAATCACCACGATCATGATGGGAATGCCGTGCTGTCCGGCCATGGCCAGCTCCTCAACCATGAACAAGAGGCCGGCATCTCCCACCACTGCGACCACGGGGTCGGCGGGACACGCGACTTTGGCGCCAATCGCCGCCGGCAATTCGTAACCCAGGGTGCCTGCTCCGCCCGAAGGCAGGTAGCGCCGGGGACGTTCTATGTTCTGGAGTTGGCCTGACCAGATCTGGGCGATGCCGCAACCCGTCGTGAAGATTGTGTTCGGCGGGAAAAAGCGATTGATCTCCTGGAAGACGCGGTGGGGCTTGAGAGGGACATTGTCGTAATCGGTCCGGCGGGCCAGTTCCCGCCGGAGTGCCGGCAGCGCCCTGACCCGCTCGGATGGCTCCGGATGGTATCCACGCCTCTGGGCTTCCTCCAGCAGGGCTGCGAGCGCCAGTCTGGCGTCAGCCACGATGCCTACTTCCGGTGGAATCACCCGGCCGATCTGCGTCGGTTCGATGTCGATGTGGATGAACTTGCGGGCCCCGACATAGGTCTCGCACTTGCCCGTGTGCCGGTCCCCAAACCGGCATCCCACGCCGATGACCAGATCGGAGTCGAGAAAACACCGGTTCCCGATCGGCTGCCCAACCTGGATGCCGGCGTGACCGGCATTGAGAGGATGGTCGGGCGGGAGGCCCCCCTTGCCCATGTAGGTCATGATCACCGGGACCGAGAGGTACTCCGCCAGAGCCCTAAACTCAGCCGTCGCCTCCGACAGGATTACCCCGCCGCCCAGAATCATGATCGGGGCCTGGCTCTCCACAATCAGGTCCACCGCCCGCCGGATGGACTCCGGGTCGGGCTGCGGTCTGGACCACGGCAGACTGGTGTCCTGCTCGGGACGGTAATCGACCTCGGCCATCTGTACATCCAGCGGCAGGTCGATCAGCACGGGGCCCGGGCGGCCCGAGCGTGCGGTGCGGAAAGCCTCCCGCATCACCTTTGAAACCTCCGCGGGATTTGTGACGCACCAAGTCGCCTTGGCTACCGGCCGGGCGATCGTGGCAATGTCCACACACTGGAACGGTTCAGTCCCGAAAAGACTGGAGGCGGCTTGGCCGGTGATGGCCATCACGGGGATGGAGTCCGCCTGAGCCGTATACAGCCCCGTTACCAGGTTGGTGGCCGCGGGGCCCGAGGTGCAGATGGCCAAGGCCATCCGCCCCGAAGCGCGACAATAGCCGTCGGCGGCGTGGACGGCGCCCTCTTCATGTCTAGCGATATAGTGCTTGATCCGGGAGTTCTTGAGGTACTTGTAGACCGGATTGATCGCCGCGCCCGGTATGCCGAACGCAACCTGAATACCCTCATCCTCGAGAATCCTGACGATGACCTCAGCAGCCTTCAATTCCCCCCTCTCCACGACCTCGCCGGCCCGGCGGCGAGCCCGGTTTCGCGAGTAGCCCCTCAACTCCGCGACGGGGGGCTTTCGTCGTCTGCCGGATGATTCCGGGCCCATCTTCCACGGGGCGGTCTCGATATCCCGTTTGACGACACCGCCATCGCGACGCGTCCGAAAGCGGAGGCCGGCGGCCTTCGCAGATCCGGGTTGTACCCCCGATCTGCCGGTCGCCCGCGGTGATGCCTGTGTTTACAGACGCAATTCGGCTTTCTGGCTCAAGAGCAGCTTTTGAAGCGCTTTCACATCCAGTTTTCGTGGCGGGACGCCGCTGGTGGAGGCCATCGCCGCCGCACAACCCGACGCGTGGCCGATCGCCATCGCTGGCGCCATCGAACGCGCGGACTGGAACGGGGCTTGCTCACAGCAGATGCAACGCCCTGACAGCAACAAACCCTCAACCTTCTTCGGAACGAGCGAGCGGTAGGGGATGTCGAAGCCCTCGTGCTCGAGGAAGAACCGCTTTCCGTGGTAGCTCGGTATGGGATTCGAGCTGATCGCGATCACGTCGGGAAAGCGCGTACCCTTAATCGCATCTTGTGTGGTGACGACGTACTCGCCCGTGATTCGGCGCGTCTCCCGCACGCCGATGCAGGTCGGGGTCTCCATGAGATAGACCGACTCCATCCCGGGCTTCTCTCGCATCTCCTGAACCATGTCCCACAGCTTCAGGCGCGTCTCGACCTCGGCCCGCGTCAAATTCTCGATGTCCAGCGCGTCACCGCGAAAGCCGGGGCCCCATTTCACGAGCCGATCGCGGATTCGGATTCCCCTCTCGACCAAACGCTCCCCGATCCGCTCGTCATTGGGCGGCACCCCGCCGAGTCGGTACATCAGGCACATCTCCATGCGATCGGTCTTTCCGCTCTCGTCGGGACCCATGAACGGCGCGCCGGCCCACGCCGCGACGTCACCGTCCCCGGTGCAGTCAATGACAATATCGGCCGCGATGGCCTGCCGGCCCGCCTTGGATTCCACGATCACACCCGTCACCCGCGACCTGTCCAGCATGGGCGCGACCACCCAGCTATGCAGCCGCAGCTTCACACCTTCCTTTCTTATCATGTTCAGCGACGCAATCTTGGCTGCTTCCGGATCAAAAGGGACTGTATAGGGTATGTCACCCTTTGTCACGTCATGGGCAACCCGTCTCTCATAGCTATCCCTGTCCGCCACCCCGCCCAGACGCACGATCTCGGCGATGTACTCGGCTGGAATGCCTTTCACGGTTTGCAGGGCCTCAGGGCGGCGCTGGTTGCGGAACCCGTTATAGCAGGTCATCAACCCCGCGGTTCCAGTGCCGCCAAGAAATGCATACCGCTCGATCAGCAGAGTGTCGGCGCCGCTCCGGGCGGCTGCCAGTGCGGCGATCACTCCGCTGGGGCCGCCGCCCGCCACGACTACCTGATGCCGGGCCACAATCGGCGTGTTCAGCGTTTCACGGTACGGCTTCGCATCGCGCTTTCCGCGCGCCGAAGCCTCCCAATTCGCTGTGCCTGCTTCTGCAGCGAGTGCACCGCCGACGGTGGCCCGTACAAACGCCCGACGCCCGAAGGACCGGGCGCTAGATGGATTGTTTTCGCTGTTTGCGCTTGCGCGACTCATTTTTAGTCCTCCTCAAAATCGGTTCCAACACTCGGATCGTACGAACAAAAAAACCGGCCTCAGCCGGTCTTCAGCTCCCTCACGGCATCGCCGGCGCCGCTCAGGTTGGCCAGCTTCATCTCCGAGTACTTCCGCGAGCGAACCACTTCGTGTGCCTCGGCGCGGAACGCCGCGAGCACCGCCGCCTTGACCCCTTGCCGCGTGCACTTGCTGTGGTTGGGCTGGGTGGGAATGTCAACGTCGATGCCGGGCCAGTTCAAGATTTTCGTGCCGGCCAGGCCGTCGGCGGCCCACTTCGTGTCCTGGTACACGTAGTCACTGGACAGGTCGTATTCCTGCCTGCCGTGGTCGGGCAGCAGTTGTCTCGGCACCTGCCTGGCGGCGATGCCCCGGCCGTACGAGAAGACAGCTAGAAAGACCGTGTTGAGGGAGGCCCGCTCCTGGAAGGGGTCCAGGACTTGTTGCACTCCTTCGTCGACGAAGGAGACGGCCCCCACCTGGATGCCGATCATCCTCCGCGTGCTGTCGAAGCGTGGGGCCTCCGCCGGCACCGCGTCGGCTGCCGCCAACGATCCGCCCGCCAGCGTGGCTGCCGCCGTTTTCATGAAGTCGCGCCGTTTGAGATCCGACGGGTCCATGGCAATTCCCCGGTAGTCAGACGGAGCCCAACTTCTTCAGCGCCTCGCCCGCGCCGCTCAAGTTGGCCAGTTTCATTTCCGAGTACTTACGCGAGAGAATCACGCCGTGGGCCCCGCCGCGGAATGCCGCCACCACGGCATCCCTGGTTCCCTCTGGAGTGCTCTTGCTGTGGTTCTCGTCCGTCGGAATGTCGATGTCGATGCCAGACCAGATCAGGGTCTTCGTGCCCTTGGCGCCCTCCACACAGCGTTTCGTTTCACGGTAAACGTAGTCGCTCGACAGACCCGTGTACGGAATCTGCTCGTAAGAACGCTCCTGGTAGTTCATCACCCGGTACTCGAAGTCCAGCATCTGCTGTTCGCTCAGGTCAGCGAACGCGCCCGAACTCATGCTGTGGATATAGCTTGCCATGCGCGGGCCACCGCAGTTGTGGTACATGACAATCTTGAGAAAGTCGGCGCTCCTGGACAGCAACTGCATGTCCTGTTGTGCCCGGTAATAGGGGCTGCAGGAGAGATGGTGCCTGATGTGCCAGCCGACGAGCACTTCCGCCTTGATGGACTTGACTTTCTTGTACAGCAGGCTGTAAGTCTCGCGCAAGTTGTCGTGCCAGAACTGCTCCCAGGCCAGGATCTCCGGATAGCGCATAAGAATCCGCCAGAGCGTCACGTAATGGCCGTCCACCGGCCGCTTGCCCGAGCGGGAGCCGTGCAGGAACTGCTCCAGCTCCAGGTAGCCTTTCCGAGCACGGCCAACGTCAATTATGCCCTCCTTTTTCGCCTTTGCCTCGCAGTGCTCGCAGAAGCAGTCGACCCTGCCCGGGTCAGCGCTCGTGAGCGCATTGTCGAAGGCGCCCGCGTTCTCCGAGCACCACATCAAGCCATCGATGTCGTAGGACCGGGTGTAGTCCTCCACCAGGCCCGAGAGGAAGTTTCTGTGATACGGATTGGCGAAGCACAGCCGGGTCGATTTCCGGCCGTGCAGGTCCACAGCCAGGAGCTTGTCGATGCCGGGCAGGTCGGAACGCCAGCGGTCCTCGGCCCAGAGAATGGTCCGCATGGACCGCTTCTTGGCCGCGGGCAGGACGGTGGCGATGATGTCCACGTTCCCATGATCCGGGGCGCGGGTGTCCTCGGGTTTCACCCCGGTGTCCTTGTAGTACTGCGGGTGCACCGCGGCGAAGTTTCCGCCGTGGTAGTTGAGGTCGTATTCCTGCTTGCCGTGGTCGGGCAACGGCTGACCCGGAACCTGCCTCCCGGCGATGCCCCGGCCATAGGTGAACACCGCCAGGAAGAGTGTGTTGACCTGGGCCCGCTGCTGGAAGATGTCCAGGACCTGCTCGACGCCCTCGTCCAGAAAGGAGACCGCGCCCACCTGGATGCCGATCATCTTCTTGCTGGAGACGGCCTGTGGCGCCGCGGCCGCCACCGAGCCTCCCGCCAGGGCGGGTACTGCGGTCTTGAGAAAATCCCTCCGATTCGACTCCTTCATAGCAATTCTTCAAACTCCTTCCTCACGCCGGCCGCCCAGTCTCCTCGCCTTCCGAGCCGAGACGGTTAAAAAGCCGTGTCCTAAAAACTCACACGCGAGCTCACCTGAATCCTGCGCAAACCGCACGTCCCTCCGATCCGTCCGAACGTACCAGACTCACTGTCGTTCCAGGCAGGCCGTACCCACTACAAACCCTGAATGCCCAATTTAGAAAGTGAGCCTTGCGTTCCATTGCATCACCCGTGCTCCTTGCGTGCTCAACAGCTGACCGAAAAATGCGTCATTTACACTCGTGCGCAAGCCAGAGAGGCTCGTGTGATTCAGCGCATTGAACATGTCAGTGCGGATCTGCAGCTTGACGTTCTCTCCCAGCGAGAAGTTCTTTGCAAGGCTGAAGTTTAGATTCCACATACCGGGCGGCCGAATCTCACCGGGACCGACATTCCCAGGCCGGATTGGTGCGCCGGATGCGCTGGACACAGGAATCTTCGCAAAAGCGGCGGCGTTGAGATATTGAAGTGTTTCACGGTAATTCGAGAGCACGGCCTGACCACCGATGTAGTCTGCACGCTGATCTGACGTGGTTGAACTCTGGGCAATCGTCATGCCGCCCAGACCAGTTTGCGCTGTCACAATTCCCGTGACCTGCCAACCACCCACGCTATGGCGAACCAAGGCACCATAGCCCGAAAGTCCCGGCAACTGATACACCCAGTCCGCGCTAAAGTAATGAGTTAGATCGGATGCCGTAGGCCCCCGATCCGCCTTCAGGTCGAAAAAGTTCGGATTGCGACTACTGTTTTCACCATCGTAGTTGGCTCCGATATCTCCACCCCCATTGGCAAGTGCCTTCGACCACGTATAATTAACGTCAAAGCTGAAATTGTACAAGAAGCGCTTCCTGAACGAGTTCTGCCAGCCGTAATACGTCAAACTTTGTGAGTTGTCTACATAGAAAGCCTGACCTAAATTAGGATTGGGCCGCAACCCGGTGACGCGATCAACCGCGTTCGCATTGGGCCTAAACAGAGGAAACTTGACTCCGCGTGTCCCCACAAACGCCGTCTGAAACATCATGGTTCCTGTGATTTGTCGTTGAACGTCCAGCGTGTATTGCATCGTGTACGGATTTCGCAGGTTAGGATCAAAAATCCCAGACACGTAGGTAACCGAGCTGGCCTTGACAAGTTGCTGGGCATACTTGAACAAATTATCGTTGTAATCGGGATACTTAATCCCGAACACCTTGATATCCGCTGGAGTGAAGGTAACTCGGGACGCAACATTGGGGGCGCTCGAGACCAGATTCCAAAAAACCTCTGGCATTATATTGCTAAACATAAGACCAAACCCCCCGCGGATGGCTGTATTGCCTTTTCCGCCCGGATCGTAAGAAAACCCGACTCTCGGACCAAAGTTCTTGCCGTCGTTCGGGTAAGGCTTGTTGAGTGGCAGGAAAGCCCCCACGTCGAATTTCCCATCCATGCTTAGAAAACCTGGGTTGTACAGCCCCGCTTCAGGAGTCCCCCCCTTTCCACGTGCGACAAAGTTTGAGTAAAAGTCATACCGCAGGCCCAGGTTAACGGTCAGCTTAGCCGACGCCCGCCAGTCATCCTGGGCAAAAAAGCCCAGCTGATACATCCTCCCGCTGTAGAGTCCGGATCCCAGCGTCGCTATCACCTGGCTGGGCTCATTATTTAGCAAGGCATTGAGGCTGGAGTACTGGAACTCTGGGATTTGCGGGTTATTGCGACTACCAATGGAGCGGTGATAATCAGCGCCAAACTTCAGGGAATGACGCCCGGTGTAGCGTGCGTACTTTTCGCCAAATTGCCACAGGGGTCCGCCAGAGTGATTAATCTCGCCCGTGGGCCCGCTCCATCCGAGACTAGTCCGCATAAAAGGGAGGCGCCGCCCGTAAAGGATAGATTCGTTCGATTGCTTGGGGTCTATAAAAGTAAAAAACTTGTCCAGGCGATCTTGAATCGTCCTGTTGTAACCAAAGCGGGCCTCGGAAGTCCAAGTACTTCCGCCGGTTAGGTAGCTGACGGTGCCACGATCCAACTCATCCAGATAGGTGCGGGGGTCATCAATGTAATACCGGGGGATTAATCGGTAAGGCGCCCCATGATTGCAGGTTATCGTAAGACGAGTATTGGTTGTCAGGAGGATGTCGCCTTTCAGGTCATAATGGTTGTCGGTGCGGATCGCTCTCTCCGTGGCGGCATAAGAACCAACCGTAGCATTCGGGGCGGTGGGTTGATTCGGTAAGGGGAAAGCCTGGAGTGACAGCTTGTAATCCGGCACCGCGTTCAGTAGTTGCTGGCGAATCATCGCGGTAGGAACATTGCCTTGAACAAACAGGGACTCCGAGTGCCGGTACCCTTCATAGTTCCCAAAGATGAAGAGCTTGTTCTTCTTGATCGGTCCGCCGAAGGAACCACCAAATTGGTTGAAAGTGAGCCGAGGTTTACTAGTGGCGGGTTGGAATCGAGCGTTCAGAGCGCTGATCTGAAGGTTTTCAAACAGGCTGCCATGCCAGTCGTTCGTGCCCGACTTTGATACTAGGTTCACCTGGCCGCCTATTGCGTTTACGTATTCGGCGGGAATGACGCCCTTGACCGCGCTCACTTCTTGAATGCCGTCCGCGCCCATCACGTCAACCAGGTTGGCACCTTCATATGTGCCGGGGTTGTTACTCCCTGAGTTCCCGCTGGCGTTGGTTCCATCGAGTGAATATACCGTACCGTTTCGTCCAACTCCATTCATGTTAACCCCGGTCCCATCCTTGCCTTGGGTGGGAACAATGCCCGCGTTGATCCTTAAGAGGCCGGTGAAGTTTCGGTTTCGCAAAGGCAGTTCCCGGGCATCGGTGAGATTGTAGCTGTGAAGCTGTTGGGCAGATACGGTGTTGACAAGCGGGGCAGAGCCCTCGACAGTGACGCTCTCTGTCATCGCGCCGAGCTCGAGCGTAAATGTTTGGCGTGCTTGCTGCCCTGCTGTAAGGGTGATTCCGGTGCTGACATAGGCTTTGAAGCCCCCCGCGTCGATTCTTAGCGTGTAAAGACCTACAGGAACAAAGGTGAAAGCAAAGTCTCCACTGCTGCTTGCCGTTTTCCTTATCGTCGCCTGGGTGTCCTGGTTCGTTAGCGTCACGTTGGCGCCCGGCACGATCGCCCCCGTGGGGTCGGTCACGCTCCCGTAAAATGTGGCGGAGTTGGCTTGTGACCAGGCCGGCTTTGGCGTTACGAGCAATACGCCGCCAAAGAGGAGAGCTGCTAGCACGGCACACGTGAGTGGCCGTACAGGGGAAAATTCTCTCGTCATGGATCCTCCTATCATGTTCTGTCTACAGGGTGTGGCCATACTGGGCCTGGACGAGGTCGTTAGCGGCAACTCTCAGTTCGGAGCCGCTCGCTGCCAGCACGTTTAGGATGCTCAACGCCCTTTCCAGTGCGCGAACACGGTACGCGCGGGCCTGTCCGGCCGGGGCAACGCATTCGCGGGCCGTTGGTTTCACATCGTGAGACAGCATCTCACAGTACAACCCACCCAGAAGCATATCGCGGCGTTCTTCAGAAGTCAAGACATTTTTCTCTCTTCCTTGAGATTGAGACAGTGGGTGGCGGGAGGCGCCGCCGCTAGGCGGCAGAGTGCCTCGGCGGCGACAGACGGAGAAACCGTCAGAACGCTCTTGCCGCCCCAGCGGCCGAGGGACAGAAGGGCTCAGCCCCACTTCCCGCACCGGGCCGAAGGGTTCGCAGTCGGGCCTCACGGCGGCGGGACCAGGAGAGCACGCAGGTTGTGTGGCGGGGACGGCTGGCACCCCCGGGACGACCCGTACCTTCGCAACTCCCGGCCCTCACCGCCTCCCGGCGCTGCCAGCCAGACGGCTGGCCGTCAGGGTGTCGGACGGGCTATTCTACTTTCTGAATCACAGGCCCGGATTCCGACCCTTGTTGAAAACCGCAGCCTCGTGCCGTACAATGATGTGTGGTCGCCTCATGATCCCACGTCTTGGACTGTGAGACGTTCGGCATGGCCAGGACTCCTACCAAAGACCGTGCGATCTACCGTGTCCAGGTGCTGGAGCGCACCTTCGACATCCTCCAGGCTCTGGCTGAGCAGACCTCCGAATTGGCGTTATCGGAACTCTCGCGGCGATTGCACCTGCACAGGAGCACCGTCCACCGGCTCCTGGTGGTTCTGGGGGGCAGTCGATACGTAGAAAAGGATTCCGTCACCGGAAAGTATCGCCTGGGATCGAAGCTCTTGGAACTGGGCACCAAGGTGGCGGCGAGGCTGGATTTGCCCGGAATTGCACGGCCCTTCCTGGAACAGCTTGTTCGAGAAACTGGCGAGACGGCTCACATGGGGATCCTGCGCCAAGGTGAGGTCTTCTCCATCACCAACGTGGAGAGCTCGCGTACGCTCCACACGCCCCGCACGGTCGGGCGAAGAACCCCCGCTCATTGCTCGTCTCTCGGCAAATGTCTGCTTGCTTTCCTTGCTGGCGCAGCGCTGGATGATTTCCTCCAATCCTCTGGATTGAAAGCGTATACTGCGAATACTATTACTCAGCCTGACGCTCTAAAGGCTGAACTGCAACGTGTACGCGACCGCGGTTACGCCGCGGATGAGCAGGAGTTCGAAGAGGGGCTGAAGTGCATCGGCGCTCCCGTGAGAGACCATTCGGGTCAAGTAATTGCCGCGATCAGTATTGCGGGACCCGCTTCCCGCTTGCGAGAGGGCCGCATGCCGGCCCTAACGGGTTCGGTTGTCAAAGCAGCCGTCGGTCTGTCGGCTGCCCTTGGCTATCAAAGAACTTCGCACTCCGCTGACGCCGACCGGTGATTCTGGGGCGATGCCGATCAGCGTAATTCGTACCCCTCTCCGCGCGGCTGATCCAACCTTTTGCAGTGGGGATGTCCGGATCTCCGTTGAAACCGAGCGACCCTCAACCCATTGAAGCAGCTCTGACCCGAGTACGCACGTTCTCCTGTTGAAGGCAGCGGAGGCGATAGGCAGCGTCCAGGGCGTTG
>CAYGVJ010000104.1:0-19903 GCA_964353255.1 uncultured Solibacteraceae bacterium
CGGGCGGGAAGACGGAGACGATGCGGACGGTGTAGGCAAGCGTTTCGCGCAAAGCACGCCAAGGCCACGCCAAGAACGCAAAGAGAGGCAGTAAGGAGAGGCCCTGGCGAGCTTGGCGCGAGACCTTGAGGGTAAAGAGGCCGGCTGAGAGCCGGCTGCGGCCTGAGAGGCCGCCCCACAAGGACGTGGCCCCTTCTCTTTTCTCGTGCAAGGCTACAATAGTCTTCGTGCAGGATAACGTCCAGCAGGCCCTTTCCGAACTCCGTCGGCGCTTCGAGGAGCTTTACGGCGAGCGGCTGGTCCACCTGATCCTTTATGG
The DNA here is from genome assembly GCA_964353255.1 of uncultured Solibacteraceae bacterium. Taxonomy (GTDB): domain Bacteria; phylum Acidobacteriota; class Terriglobia; order Bryobacterales; family Bryobacteraceae; genus VFZS01. The sequence goes on from CAYGVJ010000104.1 coordinate 320, forward strand.
CTCCCAGGCGCGCGGGGACGCCCGGCCCTGGTCCGACATCGACCTGCTAGTGGTACTCAAGGGACCGGTCAACGACTACGAGGAGTCGCACCGCACCGAGACGATTGTCGGCGAGATCTGCCTCCAGTTTGATGTCGTCATGATCTGTTTCTTTGTCGGAGAGGCGGAGTACGTCTCCGGGGACGGTGCGTTGTTTAGCAACATCCGCCGGGAGGGCGTGCCGGTGTGACCGCTGAGCAAGCCGATCTCCTCACACAGACGAGGCGAAGCCTCGCGGCGGCACGGGCAGTTCTGGACGTGGGTTACCCGGAGGTGGCCGTCTCCCGCGCGTACTACACCATGTTCTACTGCGCGTCGGCGCTCTTGCGGGGCGAGGGGTTGTCCTTCTCCAAGCACTCGGCGGTGATTGGGGCGTTTGGGCGGCATTTCGCACGCACTGGAAAGGTGCCGGTCGATCTCCACCACGGGCTCGTCCAAGCCGAGAAGGCCCGCTTGGGCGCCGACTACGTGGTGGGCCGCACCGTGCCCGGCGAGGAGGCTGAGGAGCAGATCAAGCGGGCGGAACGTTTCCTGGCGGTCACGGAGGAACTGATCGGCGCTCCGTCACTTGAGGACGAGTAGTCGCCACTCTGGTAGGGCGGCGAACCCAGCTCGGTGGAGTTCTGCTACCGGTTGGGGATGGGGCCGGCTGAGAGCCGGCTGCGGCCTCAAAAGGCCGCCCCACAAGGACAAGCTGGAGAGGGTGCGGACGGTGTAGGTAAGCGTTTCGCGCAAAGTACGCCAAGGCCACGCCAAGAACGCAAAGAGAGGCAGTAAGACGCGATCTCCAGTTCTCAGGCGAGGCGGAGCCTCACTGTGAACACGAGCTGCGAGAGTCCCCAGATCGCGAAGAGCGCCACCACGGCCTCCGCGCCGCTGGCACCGCCGGTCATGACGGCGACTTTGCCGATCAGGCCGGGATAGATCGGCAGTGCTTCGGGCGCTGTCGACATGGCTTCATTGCTCCTTGCTCTCGCTGGTGGATGGGCCGAAGCCGCAACGTCCGCGCCAGCTTTGCCGGAATCGTTCCCGCTCCTCAGGGGTCATGTGCTCCCAGCGCTCGGCCATGCGACGGCGGTAGTTGGAGCGCCCGGAACCGTGAAATCCAAATCCGCCGAAGAGGATCCGGCACAGCGCCAGCATCCCAACCGCTTGCCAGAAGGTGATCTGGCGCCAGCCGAAGAGCGGCGGCAGCAGCCAATTCCACAGGCGCATCACTACTTCGCCGCCGATGGCGATAAACAGCAGCATCCCCAGAATCGCCAGCGGAGCGATGAAAATCAATCTCTTCAATCTCGGTCTCATGTTCAGTCCCTCACGCTTTCGTAAGTTCGGCGTAAATGCTCTGCAATCGCTCGCGCAGATGCAGCACCGCATAGCGTTTGCGGGAGAGCAGCGTATTCACGCTCACGCCGGTCTCGGCGGCCATCTCCTTGAAACTGCGCCCTTCCAACTCGTGCGCAACAAACACCTCGCGCTGCTCCTCCGGCAGTTCGTCGATCGCCAACTCGAGTTCATCGAGAAGCACGTTGCGGGCGTAAAGCGCCTCCGGTCCGGCATCGGGCGAAGGCAGCAGGTCTTCCAACTGCAGCAGTTCGCCGTCCTCGTTCGCGACGGCGGTATCGCTGAAGCTCTCCGGCGTCTTCTTGCGGAAGAGATCGGTGATGCGATTGCGCGCCACGCGAAACAGCCAGCCGGTGACGTGCTCGATCGGCATCAGCAGGCGGTTCGCTTCCACCAGCTTGTAGAAGACGTCCTGCAGAATGTCCTCAGCGTCGCGCGGGTCGGGCACGCGCCGTCGAATGAAGTTGCGCAGCCGGGACTGCTCCCGCTTGACCACTTCGGAGATCCGCTCGTCCTGTTCGTGTGCCATCCGCTCCAGGCTCGCCGCGTCCTTCATCCATCTACGGTTGTAGACGAATGAGGGGGTGCGGATATTGTAGGGTCGCTAGTGAACCGATCGCATCCCAATGGCCCGCATGGGCCGCTCCTCTGCCGCATCACCAGCCGGCGCCACAGGTTCCCCAGGTTGTAGGCGATCACGGTCAGCCACAGCCGCACTTGGTTGGCCCGGAACCGATGGCAACTCAGCCGCGTCATCCTCACCGCCTGTTTGCCTTCCTGGATCCAACGCTCCGCCGTGCCCCGCTGGTTGTAGAACCGCACCACCGCGGTAAGGAGAGGCCTTAGCGAGCTTGGCGGAATCTTGGCGTGCTGGGCGCGAGACCCTTCCCTGGGGCTTACGGCGTCTTCTTGACGGTTTCGCCTTTGCGCAGGAGGGTGGGGGGTTTCTTCTTTTCCTTTTCTTCCTCAGTTTTCTTTTCGGCGGCGCGTTTCTGGTCGGCCTCCTTCGGCGTCAGGGCGGATTCGCGCTCCTTCTTCTCCCGCTCCTCGCGGGCGGCGACGGCCTCGGAGCGCTTGGCGAGGTCCTCCTGGGCGAGCTCGAGGCTGTCGCGGGTGGTTTCGACGGCTTGGTCCAGAACGAATTCGTAGCGGGCGCGGTCTTTGGGCTGGCTGGCGACGATTTTCTCCAGGACGGCGAGCATCTCCTTCTCACCTGCGGCCACCGCCTCCGTGCCGAGGGCTACTTCGAGCTTGCGCTGGAGCGCGTCATCGACCACCACGTCGATGGCATCGATGATCTTGGTGTACTCATCGAGCAGATCGTGGACCAGCGCGGCCCGGCCGGGTTTCTCCTGCTGGAGGAGCTGCCGGACCAGCTCCAGCCGCTGCTGGGCGAACTGAACGTAGAACTTGAGCCGGTCGCTCGGTTCTTGGGCCAGCCGCACCAGGTCGGCCTCCTCGGCGGTGAGGAAGTCGCGCTGCGCCAAGCCGCGCGGCACACTCACGAAAAGCAGCAGCGCCACCAACACTCTCATTTTTTCTTCTTTCCCCCCATGATCCCGAGCAGCAACTCCTGATGCACTTTCTCAATGGCGGCGCGAACCTGGTCCAGCGCGTCGCGGTCCTCCCAACTCATGGTCTCCCGAAAATCCCCGAGCTGCCGCAGGAAGCCACGGGTCTTGATCTCGGCGTGCTTGAAGTGCTTGGGGCTTCGGCTGGGGTTCTTACCGGTCTGCCGCAAAGACTCGTGGGCCAGCAGAACCGAGTCGCGCAACTCCTCCAGCGCCGCCTGGGTACGCTGGATGTCCCCCTGGCTGTAAGCTTCCTTGGCCAGGCGGAGAACCTGATCGGCGTTGTCCAGGGCCATCCGCGACCGCTTCTCCAGGTTGGGCTCGGCTCGGGCGGCGGTCAGGTCGGCCAGTGCTGGCGCCGCCGCCAGGAATGCGGCCAGCACTGTAGCCAGACGAATCACTCTGCCTCACCTCCTGCTCAGCTCTTTTTCGAGCACGCGCACGCGCTGGCGGGCCTTGAACTCCTCCTCCGGGTGCCGGCCCTGGCTGGCGGCCAGGAAGCGCTGGTAGGTGGCGAGCGCGCCCTTCACATCCTTGAGCTTATCCAGGACGATAGCTCGCAGGTAGAGGTGACCTTCGCTCTCCCCTCCCAGGGCCTTGACGCGGTCCAGCGCCGCCAGAGCCTGTTGGTTGTCGCCGAGCGAGATCAGCATGGCCGCCAGCTCGTTCCAGGCTTCCAGCAGATCCGGCTTGGCCTGGACTGCCTGGAGAAACTGGCGGGCCGCGGCCGAGTAGTTCTTCTGGTCACGCAAGGCGCGGCCATAGAACATTCTCAGCTCGAGGCTGGCGGGCTCGGCCTGCACCGCCTGCTCGAGCATTGCCAGCTCTTTCTCCGGCTGGTTGGTTCGGCGATAAGCCAGCGCCAGGGTGACGCGGTTGGCGGCGGAGGGGGACTTCCCGACCACCCACTCCAGATGGGGAACCGCCTCGGAGGGACGTCCGGCCGCCATCAGCAAGGCGCCCAACCGCTCGCGCGCCCCGAGGTTGTCCGGGAACTCCCGGTATATGACGATAGCCGGCTCGGCCTGCTGGTTCTTCTCGAAGAGGACGGCCAGCTCCAGCAGCGCGTCCTTGAAGCTGGCCTCCAGCTCCGCCGCTTTCCGGAAGTGCGGTTCGGCCTCGAGGAGCCGGTTCTGCCGGGCCAGGGACTGCGCCAGCCCGAGTTGCGCCGGAGCCGACTTAGGATCCAGCGCGGCCACGGCTTCATACGCCTGCCTGGCCCGGGCGTAGTCTCCGGTCTCGAACCATGCCTGCCCCAGATAGAGAAGGGGGCGAGTCTCCTGAGGCTTCTGCTTCGCGGCGGACTCCAGATGGGGGATGGCTTCGCCGGCCTGCTTCTGGCGCAATAGGACGATGCCCAGGTTCAACTCCGCAGGGTAGAGGCCGGGTTTCAGTTCGAGCGCCTTCTTGTAGGCCCCGATGGCCTCCGGATCGTGACCCAGGAAACTCTGCGCCAGCGCCAGATGAAAGTATGCCGCGTAGTCGGCGGGGCCGGTCTCAACGGCTTTGGCAAGCAGTTGGACGGCCTCCTGGTACTTGCCGGCCTCCAGGGCCTTCAGTCCCTCGGCGGCGGGTTCGACGGCTTGCAGCCCGACCAGCAATGCCGCCCCGGCCAGAGACCACATAGCATCCATTCTACCCCGGGGTGGAAGCGCGGCCTGATCCGGTTAGGGAAATCGATTATTTCTATCGGCCCGATTCATATTCTGTGTTGCCGGGCCGGCGCCGCGGCGGTCCGGCACGGCCTAAACTCCCTGGCAGGACATCCGATTAAGGGGTATGGCTGCGAATCAGCAGGTGAAGTGTGAAACCGGCCAGCCCGCGCGGGTGACGCTGTTGGGAGCGAGCGAGGTTGACTGCCTCGGGCAGGTAGCGAGCGTGTCCGGCGCATCCATGCGCCTGCTGCTGGACCGCGCCGTTCCCCACGGCGCGGCGGTGCGAGTGGAATGGGACGATACGCTGGTGCTGGGGGAAGTGTGCGACTGCGGTGCCGCCGGAGCGCAGTTCTCAGTGGGTCTGAACCTGGAACACTCGCTGCTGCACACCGAACAACTGGCCCGCCTGGCGCGCACGCTGCTGGAGCAGACGCCCAAGGCTCCTGCTGTCGGGCGGAGGGGGCCCATTAGCAAGGGCCGGGAGTCTTGACCGTCCGCCGTCCAGAGGATAGCCGGCGGCGGCTCGGGCACAGTCCCACTGGTTTCGCGCTATGCTCTTGGTCTTATGTCCAAGCGAGCCGTAGTCTTCGGAAGCCGAGGGCAACTGGGCGTCGAGCTGATGCGGGAGCTGGGCAGACGCGGCTACCAAGTGGAAGGCTTTGACCGGCCCGAAATGGACATCACCGACCGCGGGCTGGTCGAAGAATGCCTGGCGCGTCTGGACCCGGCGGCGGTCTTCAACGCCGCGGCGCACAACCAGGTGGACGTGGCGGAGGAGGAACCGCAGGCGGCCTTCCTGGTCAACGCATTGGCCGTGCGCAATATCGCTCTGGCCTGCCGGCAGGTGGACGCCATCCTGATCCACTACTCGACCGACTACGTCTTCGATGGCACGGAGGGTAGGCCGTACACCGAGGAAGACCAGCCGCACCCGCTGGGCGCCTACGCGGTTTCAAAGCTGGCGGGCGAGTATTACGCGCAGGCATACCTGGAGTCGCCGCTGGTCATTCGCACCTCGGGGGTGTTCGGCCCGGGCGGCCTGCACACGGCCCGCGGCAACTTCATCGAACTGATGCTGCGGCTGGGGGCCTCGGGCAGACCCATCCGGGTGGTGGCGGACCACATCGCTTCGCCCACCTACGCTCCGCTGCTGGCGGCCCGCTCCGTGGACCTGCTGGAGCGGCAACAGCAGGGCGTATTCCACGTGGGCGGCGGGACGCCCATCTCCTGGTTCGATTTCGCGCGGCTGATCTTCGAGGTGGCCGGGCTTCATCCGGAACTCCAGCCCACCAACGAGCGGGAGTACCGGACGGCGGCCCGCCGGCCGAAGTATTCGGCGTTGTCGAACGCCAAGATGGAGAGCGTAGGCCTGGAGCCGATGCCGCCCTTGGAGCTGGCCGTCAAGAGTTACTTCATCCTGCGGAAGAGCGAGCTGGGGGAAGGCGCGACAGGCCATGGGCCTGTTCCGCCGACAGGCCACGGGCCTGTCCCACTGCCTCCTTCCTGAGTGGGAGCCACAGGCGGAAGACGGCGGGGTTCTCCAGCCAGGTCAGCAGCCAGAGGATCATCTCATCCCGCTCGGGTTTTTTCGCCGGGGGGGCCTTTCTGAGCGCCAGCCGGGCATGGTCCTTGGCCTCGATGACCCGGCGGCGGCAGGCGCGTGCGCGCGCTCGGTCGCCCGCCGCGAGGGCTTCGGCGTACTCACGGTCGATGGCCAGCAGAGTGCGCTCGAGGGCCTCGAAAGAGTCCTGGCGGACGCCTTCGACCAGCGGTGAAAGCGGCAGGCCGGTGGCCCGCAGCAGGCGTCGCAGGTAGCTCTCGGAAATCGGGGCGAGCCGCGCGAGGAGGTCGCGCCACTCGGTCTCAGTGACCCGGCTGGGACGTGTGTGCGCCAGGCACGCGCTGAGCTGCGCCCGCTTGTTTGTTCTGGCGGAGGCCACGGCGATACTTCCTGACGGCGCGCTGGTGCGCCGACAATTCCTTGGAGAACTCATGGGCGCCGGAGCCGTCCGGCCGCACCACGAAGTAAAGGTAGTTGGTCTGAGCCGGCCGCAGGGCCGCCTGGAGCGAGGCGCGCCCGGGGTTGGCGACCGGGCCCGGGGGCAATCCGGGGTGCTGGTAGGTGTTGTAGCGTTGGTTGCTCTCCAGGTCCGAGCGGTGAATGACGCCCCGGTAGCGGTCCGCGAGCAGCGCGGCGTATATCGTCGTCGGGTCGCATTGCAGCGGCATGCCGATACGCCGCCGGTTCGCATACACGGAGGCGACCAGCGGCCGCTCGTCTTTGAGCTGCACTTCTTTTTCGATGAGCGAGGCCAGGGTGACGGCAGCGTGCACATCGGCGCCGGGGGCGCCAAGCTGCTGCCAGACCTGGCGGAAACGATCCGTCAGTTGGCGGCAGAACTGGCGCGCGGTGGTGTGGCGGCTCAGGCGATAGGTGTCCGGATAGAGGTAGCCCTCCAGGCTGGGCGCTTGCGGATCCAGGTCCCGGATGAGGCTGCGATCACGCACGGCCTCCAGGAACCGGGCGGCGGGCATGACCTGCTGGGTCTCCAGGGCAGCCGCGATATCGAAGATGTTGCTGCCCTCGGGCACCGTGACCTGGTAGTAGAAGACATCGCCTCGGACCAGGCGGTGGAACACTTCCTGGGTGCTGGCCGGTCGCCGGAACAGGTACTCGCCGGCCTGAAGCCTGACAGCCGGGCGCAGAGCGCGTGCGAGCACGAACTGCCAAGAGTACCGGACCACGCCGGCGCTGGCGAGCTTGCGGGCTAGCTGGAGCGCGCCGGTGCCCCTGGAGATGTCCACAAAGACTTCGGTTTTGAAGCCCGCATATCGCCAGGTCAGCGAAAGGGCTGCGAGGCTGGCGACGACGACGACGACCAGCACGATGACCAGCAGCCGCGAGAATGTCATTCCAGCGGTCCGCCTTCCCGGCGCGCGGCCGTTGCCCGGTCGAGGTAGCTTCCCAGCAACAGCACCGCCGCCAGGCGATCCACGGCCCGCGCCCGCTTGGCGATGCTGACGCCGCTCTGCTTGAGGACGCGCTGGGCCTGGGCCGTGGTCAGGCGTTCGTCCCACAACTCGACCGGCAGGCCGGTGTAGGCCGTCAGATCTTGGGCGAAGCGCTGGACCGATTGCGCCTGCCGGCCCTGCTGTCCGCTCAGCGTAATCGGGTGGCCGACCAGCCACAACGAGACGTTCCACTGAGCTGCCAATCGCATCAGGGCCTCCAGATCCTGGCGGCGGCTGGCGCGCTCCAGAGTCTCCAGGCCTTGTGCGGTCCATCCCAGCGCGTCACTGACCGCCAGCCCGATACGACGCTGGCCCACGTCCAGCGCCATGATCCTGCCCGAGGCTGGGTGCTGCGGCGCGCCGCTCATGCAGAGTTTCATTATACGGTCCGTCGTGCTAGAGTAGCGATTGAAAAGCAGGTCGGGGGGCCGGTTACGTGGCTGTTATTACTGAACCGTTGCGAGGTCTGAAACCCAGAGGGGTGGTCGGCGGAGTGCTGGCGCTGGCTGCCGCCATCGCCCTGCTGTATTACGGGCGCGGGTTCCTGATCACGATGAGCACGGCGGTCATCATCGCCTTCATTCTCGACCCGTTCGTAGGTCTGCTGATGCGGTTGCGGTTGCCGCGGCCTTTAGCCAGTTTCGCGGGGTGCTCGATAGCCTTGGCGGTGGTTTATCTGCTGGGTTTGGGCGTGTATACGCAGGCGGAAGGGCTGGTGGACGACCTGCCGAAATACGCCGACCGGGTGAGCCAGATATCCGACGAAGTGCTGGGGAAGCTGGAGGCCGTGGAGCGCTCGGCTTACCAGATGCTGGTTCCCAAGCGGTTGCGGGAGCAGCAGCCCCAGGTTCAGCCCGCGCCGGCCAAGCCGCCCGCCTCGCGCCGACTGCGCCGCCCCGCGGAGCCGGCGCCGGTAGTTCCCTCCGGGCCGCCGCCGGTGCAGGAAGTGCGGATCCGCCCGCAGCGGCCGCCGCTGGTGGACTTCCTTTACGCCAACGTGGAGTCGCTCTACGAAGTTCTGCTGCTGGCCTCGTTCGTGCCTTTCCTGGTGTATTTCATGCTGAGCTGGCGGGAGCACATTTACCGGAGCTTTCTGCACTTGTTCGGAGAGCGGGGACGGGGGGTAGCCGAGCGCAGCCTGGCGGGAATCGCCTACATGGCGCGGGCCTTTGTAGTGGGGAACTTCGTGCTGGGTTTGCTGGTGGCGGCGGCCTCGACCGCGGTGTTCTGGCTGTTCAGTTTGCCGTACCCGTTGCTGATCGGTCCGCTCAGCGGGTTCCTGACCTTGGTGCCTTACGTCGGCCTGCCGCTGGCCCTGGCGCCGCCGCTGCTGGCCGCCCTGGTCGTCTACAAGACCCTGGCGTCCTACCTGATTGTGGGCTTGATCGTGGCGGTGTTGCACCTGGTGACGATGAACCTGCTCTACCCCAAGATCGTGGGCCCGCGCGTCCACTTGAATCCGCTGGTGGCGACGGTGGCGCTGATGTTCTGGGCCACCATCTGGGGGCCGGCCGGACTGATCCTGGCGATTCCGGTTACGGCGGGTGTCAAGGCGGTCTGCGACAACGTCGAACGGTTTCAGCCTTACGGCAAGCTGTTGGGAGACTGAGCGGGGCCCGGCTGCTCTGAAAGAACCGGTGCGGCAGCCGCTTCCTCACGGTCGCGGCTCGGCCAGGTGCTGCAAAAGCGAAGCATGTATCCGAGCCACGAGCGTCAGCGAGTGGTCCAGCCGGTTCTTTCAGAGCTTCCGGGCTCTGCGAGCCTGGTCTTGCTGACCAGCCGAACCACGTAGCTTTCGTAGACGTAGGTGCGCCGATACCGCGTCCCGTCCGCCTCTTCCACGGTCAATGAAAAGCCGGACATAGTCCGGGGACGCCTTCCGGCGCCGACCTGGACCGGGTGGAGGGTAACTGGGTAGTAGCCCTTCAGGTGTCGCTCGATGTACGCCGTTTCGTAACGATGGCTCCTGAGGCTCCAGCGGAAGTAGCGGAAGCTGTCGAAGTCATATGGCTCGTTGGCCTTGGAGCTGGTGGTCCACAACCAGTGGCGCTTGATCTGCCCGTTGTCGTCCACCTCGCCGAGAGAAAAGTAAGAGGTGATGCGGCGGCCTTCGGAGTACTGCGCCACCTCGTCGGGGATATTCATCCGCAGCACGGCTGCCAGAGCCCAGCCGACGCGGCCGTCGGGCAGCCGAACGAGGTTCCAGTCGTCCAGGGGAACGGGCTTGGCGGCCGGCTGCTCTGTGGGCGGCTCGGCGTCTCTGGGCCGCGCGGGTTTGCGCTGTGGCTGGCTGGACGGAGCAGCGAAGTCCTGCGTCTCAAAAGGTGTTCTTGGGACGACGCGGTGATCGATGACATCCACCAGCTCGCCTTCGCGAATGCGGTAGAAGCTGGGCGCCTGCCGGTGCGGGTCGGTGTGGACGTTGAGGGCTCCGAGGACGGTAGCCGCGCCCTGGGAGGGCAGCTCAGCCGCGCGCCGCGCCAGCCGGTTCAGTTGGCTCATCTGGGCAGGAGTGAGCAACTGGCCGAGGTCGGTCCAGCCTTCGGCCCCGGCGACGGTGCGCACCTTGACGAAGCGGCGCCGCCGCTGAATGATCTCGACGCGGTCTCCGTGCTTGAGAGTGGCGGTCTCGGCCGCCCGCGGGCCCAATTCCTGGCGCAACTTGAGAGTAGCCGGGCCTACGTAAGCCTCGCCCGTGGTCGGAGCGCGCCCTGGCCCGGAGGAGCAGCCGAGGAAGAGGGCGAAGAGGGCAATGGGGACAGCGCGGAACATCGTGCGGAGGGTTCCAGTTGACATTTTAGCAGGGCGCACGGGTGCGGCTATTCAGGCACGTACGTTCTGAGCAGCCGCGCGGCGGGGGCCGCGTCGATGGTAAACGGCGCGGCGCCGGCGGGAATGAGCCAGACCTGGCCGGGGGCGAAGGGGTCCGCGCCAAGGCGGCCGGCGCCTTCGAGCACTGCTATAAGCTGGAGACGGTCTGGCTCAGGGGAGTAGGTTACTGGTCTCGACAGCTCCCACAGTTCGGTGGCGAAGTGGCGGCAGGAGGCCAGCAGGCTGCGGCCCTCGCCCAAAGGCACCGGCACGGCGGGGCCAGGATGCGGATTGAGGTCTGCCACCTGAAGGGCTTTCTCGAGATGCAGCTCGCGCGGCCGGCCCCAGTCATAGAGACGGTAGGTGAGGTCGCGGTTTTGCAGGATCTCGCACAGCGTCACCCCGGGCCCGATAGTGTGGATGGTTCCGGGGTAGATGAAGTAGGTCTCGCCGGGCGCTACCGGAACCCACCGAATCATTTTCTCGATCTCGCCGGAGAGGGCCGCCTGGCGCAACCGCTCGCGGCTGATAAGCTCCTTGAGACCGAGGGCTATGGAAGCGCCGGGTGCGGCCCGCAGGATGTGCCACATCTCGGTCTTGCCCGGCGTGCCCTCCAGGCGCTGGGCATCCTCGTCGCCGGGATGCACCTGGATGGAGAGCCGCTCGGTGGCGAAGATGAACTTCACCAAGATCGGAAGAGGCGCGTCGTCGCCCGAGAACCAGACTTCGCCGATGCGCTTCTGCTGGCGGGGAAACCAGGGCTCCAAATCCGTCGCGCCCCAGGGCATCTGGCGAAACCAGGGAGTGACGCGCCGGGGTGTCATCCGCTCAGGTCCGCCATGAACTGGTGAAGCCGATCCAGGCCGCGCTCCAGGTCGCGCATCGAGGCCGCGAAGGAAATCCGAACGTGCTCGCGGGTACCAAAGGCCTCGCCGGGAACCACGGCCACGCGCGCTTCCTCGAGCAGCCGTTCGGCGAAGTCCGTAGTGTTCCGGATCCCGTCCTTGCCCAGCGCCACCGAGATGTTGGGGTAGGCGTAGAAGGCGCCCTGCGGCTGGCCGCACCTCACGCCAGGTATGGCCCGCAGGCGGGGGATGACAAAGTCGCGGCGGCGACGGTATTCCTCGAGCATGCGGCGGACCGGCTCCTGCGGTCCCGTCAACGCCTCGACCGCGGCCTTCTGGGACACCGAGGTGGGGTTCGAGGTGGAGTGACTTTGCAGCGTGACCACCGCCTGGATGATGCGCTCGGGGCCCAGGCCGTAGCCGATCCGCCAGCCGGTCATGGAGTAGGTTTTCGACAGCGACCCCGCCACGATGACCGTCTCCTTAGCGCCCGGCAGGGAAGCTACCGAGAACGGGCTGCCGTCATACACCAGCCGGCAGTAGCACTCGTCGGTGAGCAAGTAGATGCCGCGGCTGGCGGTAAGCTCGAGGATACGCTCGAATTCGTGGCGCTCGATGATGGCCCCGCTGGGGTTGCAGGGCGAGTTGATGAGAACTGCCTTGGTGCGCGGCCCCAGGTGCGGCTCGATCAGGGAGGCAGTCAGCGCGAAGTTGTCCTCCTCGCGGGTCTCGACAAACACACACCGGCCGCCCGCGTACTCGACGACGTCCCGATAAGTCACCCAGTAGGGCAGCGGGATGATGACCTCGTCGCCTTCCTCGACCAGCACCTGCACGAGGTTGAAGACCGCGTGCTTGCCGCCGACGGACACCACACACTCCGAGGGCCGGTAGCTGGTGCCGTAATCCTGGGCGTGACGGTAGCAGATGGCCTCCTTCAACTCCTGAGTTCCGCCCGTGGAGGTGTATCGCGTGAAGTTCTCCTCGATGGCCCGAATGGCGGCCCGCTTGATGTTGTCCGGGGTGGGAAAGTCGGGCTCGCCGGCCCCGAAGTCGGCGACGTCCACGCCCTGGCTGCGCAGTTGAGCGGCCGAGGCGGCCACCCGCATGGTGGTTGAAATCGTGATCCGGGATATTCGTGCGGAGAGTTCCGAAGTGGCTGCCATAGGCCCGTTACTTGTCCTTCAAAACGCGGCTCTTGAGGTGAGCTTCCACTACGGGCGGCACCAGGTCTGAGATTTTGCCGCCCAGCGCGAGCACCTCCTTGACCAGGCGGGAGCTGATGAAGGAGAAGGCCTCGCCGGCCATCAGGAAGACGGTCTCGATCTCGGGGCGCAGCCGGCGATTCATCAAGGCCATCTGAAGCTCATACTCGTAATCGGAGATGGCCCGGATGCCCCTGAGCAACACCGTGGCGCCCTTGCGGGCGGCGTAGTCCACCAGCAGGCCGTCGAAGCAGTCCACCTCGACGTTGAGGTAGTCGCAGGTCACCTCGCGCAACATGGCCACGCGCTCCTCAGCGGTAAACAGCGGCTCCTTGCCGGTGTTGCGCAGCACAGCCACGATCAGCCTGTCGAAGAGCATCGCGCCGCGCGCAATCAGATCCAGGTGGCCATTAGTGATCGGGTCGAACGACCCGGGATAGACCGCGATGACTTTGCCGAGTTTGAGCGCCAACTAGTTGTTCACCTTTGACTTCGGGACTCCTCTGATTGTAGCGAAAGCGGCGGGTGGCCGCGTTGCGGCCGTGCCAGGAGTTCGAAGTTGCTGCCCAGGCGGCGGATCAGCGGGAGGCGGACCAGAGCGTTGTCCAGCGAGCGCGCCAGGCGGTAGGGGCGGCGGGCGTTCGGCAGCAGGCCGGCCAGGGGCGTGGACAGGAAATCGTACATGCGGACATCGGCCTGGAAACCAGCCTCGATGAACTGTCCGCGCAAGGCCGAGGGAACCAGTTCCCGCTCGCCGGGCGCGTGATATCTCTTCATCAAGCCCGGGACCAAGACCTTGCCCACCGCCCCCGCGAGCCGGTAGCGGTTCGGATCCAGGCTGTAGAAGAGCCCGTCTGGAACCAGCCACCCGCGCACTCGTGGCAGCAAAAAGCGCAGTTGCTCCTCGCCGAGGTGGTGCAGGAAGAAGATGGCCAGCACCAAGTCGAAGGAGCCTTCCGCGAACTGGAGGCCGGCCAGATCGCTGTTAAGGAACTCGACGTTGTCGAGCGAGGCGCGCCGGGCGTCTTCGCGGGCCTGGCGTATGGCGGCGGGCGAGAAATCGACGCCCACGACGCTGCGGACGGCGCGCGCCAGCAGCAACTCCGTATCGCCGAGGCCGCAACCCAGGCTCAGCACGCGCGATGCAGGCGTAGCGCCGGTGACGCCCAGAATCCGGGCCACCAGGTGGGCGCGAAAAGCCCGCACGGCGGGCTTGGCGAAGTGCGCCTGGGCAAAGCCGGAGTACAGCGCCTCATGGAATCCCAACTCGGAGGAGCCGGCGTCCTCGGGAGGCATCGGGCTGATTCTATCATTGAGGTCAGCTTTGCACTCGTCTCGGAGTGAGGCCGCCTACCCCGCCGTGAGGCCTCCGTCAACAGGAATCGCGGCCCCGTTGATGAACGAGGCCTCGTCGCTCGCGAGGTAGACCAACGTGTTCGCGACGTCTGTTGCGCTGGCGAGCCTTCCGAGAGGCACTTCGCCGAGTCTCTCTGCCCGGCGCTCGGGGTCCTGGAGCATGGCCTGCGCGAAGGCGGTTTCCACCGTGCTGGGGTGGACGGAGTTGCAGCGGATATTGTCCTTCGCGTATCTCACGGCCACCGATTTCGTCAGCAAGGTCAGGGCGCCCTTGGTCGCCGTATAGACCTCGTTCGTGTACCTGTGGCCGACCAGGCCGCATATCGAGGACACGTTGAGGATGACCCCCCCGCCCGCGGCCCTCATGATCGGCAGGGAGTGCTTGATCCCGAGAAACGGTCCCTTGACGTTCACCGCGAACATGGCGTCGAAGGACTCCACGGTCATTTCCTCTATGTTCTTTCTGACGTTGATGCCGGCGTTGTTAACGAGGACGTCGAGGCGTCCGCTCTGCTCGAGCACGGCGGAAAGCGCGGCCTTCCAGCCTTCCTCCGAAGTGACGTCGAGTGGTATGAAGACCGCTCCCATGGACGCGGCCGTCTTTTCCCCCTCCGCGCGGTTCACGTCTGCCACGAACACCGAGGCGCCTTCCTCCCGAAACCTTCGGGCGATCTCCGCGCCGATCCCTCCCGCGGCGCCCGTGATCAGGGCGGTCTTGCCCGAAAGCCGCATCGCGTTCACTTCTTTCTCCCTCTCAAAAGCGTTCTTACGGCCTTGGAGACGGCGTCCGAGGTGAGCCCGAAATGCGCGAGTAGATCGTCATAGCCCTCCGCCGATATGCCGAAGCTGTCAGGGATGCCCACGAACTCCACGGGCGCGTGAGTGACTCCCCGAAGCGCCTCCACCACGGCGGAACCGAGCCCGCCGATCACGGAATGCTCCTCGGCCGTAATGATGGCGTCCACTCCGCCCGAATGGCGGATCACCGCGTCGCGGTCCAGGGGCTTGATGGTGCCGACATCGAGCACCCTCGCCGAGATCCCCTCCGAGGCCAGGGCCGCCGCGGCCTCGAGAGCCTTGGACACCATGATCCCCGAGGCGAATATCGCCGCGTGGCTCCCGTCCCGGAGCATGGTCACCTTGCCTATGGAGTAAGGCTCTCCGGGCGGATACACGAAGGGGAGATCGTTCCTGTTTATCCTGATGTACACGGGCCCCCTCCAATCCAGGAGGCAGTCCATCATCTTCTCAACCTCGATGGAATCCGCGGGGCAGAGCACGGTCATATTCGGAAGGGCCCGCATGAGGGCGGCGTCCTCCACGCCCTGGTGGGTCTTTCCGTCACCGAAGTCGGAAAGCCCGGCGCTGGACCCGCAGATCCGGACGGGGAGGCTCGGAATGCAGACGGAATTGCGGAGCTGATCGTAGATCCTCCCGGAGGCGAACACGGCAAAGGAATGGATGAAGGGGATCATTCCGGCAAGGGCGAATCCCGCCGCGGTGGAGGCCATGTCCTGTTCCGCGATTCCCATTTGGAAGTACCGCTCCGGAAACTCCGCCTGGAACATGACGGACTGCGTGGATTTCCCGAGGTCCGCCTCCAGGGCCACGACGCGCCCGTCCTTTCTCCCCAGCCGGACAAGGCTGGCCCCATACGCGCTTCTCAGGTTCGGCGACGTCATTGCAGCCTCCTCCCGGATTCTTCTATCTCAAGGAGCGCCTTGTCGTATTGCTCCTGGGTCAGGGCAGCGTTGTGAAAGGCCGCGGTGTTCTCGGCGAAAGAGACCCCTTTCCCTTTGATCGTTTCCGCCACGATCACGGTGGGAGCCCCCTTTTTCGCGGCCGCCTCATCCAGGGCATCGAGGACCGCGCCCACGTCGTGACCGTCCACGCTCAACGCGTTCCATCCGAACGCCCGCCATTTCTCCGGTATGTCGGGGATGTCGAAGATCTCCTTCGTCGGGCCCGTGGCCTGGATCCGGTTTCGATCCACGATGCCGGTAATGGAATCCAGCCTGTAGCGCGAGGCGGCCATTGCCGCTTCCCAGAGCTGGCCTTCGGCAAGCTCGCCGTCCCCCATAATGACGTACACCCGGGCAGGGCTTTTCGCGAGCCGCAGGGCGAGCGCCATGCCCACGCCTATGGAAAGTCCCTGTCCCAGAGAGCCCGTGACCGCCTCCAGCCCGGGGGTCATCATGTCGGGATGGCCTTGCAGGTTGCCCGCGAGCGTTTTCGTCTTCCCCAACTCCTCCCTCGGGATGACGCCCAGCTCCACCAGGGCCGCGTATTGGATGAGAACCGAATGCCCCTTGCTGAGGAGAAAGCGGTCTCGGCATGGATCCCCCAACGCTTTGGGATCGAAGCGCATCTTCGCGAAGTACAGGGCCGCCACGATCTCGGCGAGCGAGCACGAACCGCCGAGGTGTCCCGCCTTGCCGACACCGATCATCCTCACGACGTCGGCCCTGAGGTCCCATGCGATCCTTTCGATCCTCCGAATCTCGTCAGGCTTTGCCATCCGTTTTCCCCCCGGCGCAGGATTTCCGATCCCCGCCATGCTTGCGTTTCAACCTCCGGATCGTACGCTCGACGTGCTCTGAACTGACCGGCATGTTGTACCAGTCCGATTGAGAGTATAGCGCCGTGCGCAAGACGGGCGTCAAGGCCTGGGCGCAAATTCCCCGGCGGCGTGATGCTGGCGCCGGAGCAAGGCGAAAACCTGGCCAGCATACAGTCTACAGGCGTGCGTTACGCCCACGGGAAGATGACGCGGGAGGAAGCGGCGCGGGAGGGCTGCCGCGTGTGTTACTCGGCCGGCGGAGACGCGACTGTGGGCGGCGCTGGAAGAGCTGAGCGGCGGCCCCTGGGGCGGCTGCGTGTTTGACACGGAGGCGATTCTGCGAGTGCTGGAGGCGGGGAAGCGGGCGTTACATCGTGGGGAGCGTTAGCACTGGTGGAGGTGGTGACTGAGGATGACGTTGTTGTAGCAGTCGTGGTATGAGAAGCCGCTTGAAATGAGGCGCTTCCGGTTTTTTGCCTACCGGGAGGAGCCAGAGCTGGCGCCTTCCTGGGCCACCGGAGTCGCTCGGGGTGGAAAGGACGAAAGAAACGGCTCCCACGGAAGCGGTTGGATGTACAATCGGTGGTGGTCAGGAAGCCAAAACGCAAATCCTGGTTTTACCCTTTGAGTTCACAACAGGTAAAGAAAACCAGTGAATCTAGTGAATCGCCTGCAGGGAGTCATCCCGGAACCGAATCCCCAATGAAGCTGCCTGCTATAGCGTTAGCACTGATTCTGGCGCTGCCACTCACAGGCCAGTTCCCCGGCCAGGAGGAGATCGCGCGAGCCAAGCAACACGAGTTGGTCAGCAAGCCGGGCAGGTTCGGGAAGTTCGCGGCCGACTTCGGCATGCTGGCGGTGCCCGAGAAGCGGCGACAGACGGGTTCGCGGTTGATCCACTTGCCCGTGGTCCGCGTGAGAGCAACCCGCCCGCTGGCCACCGAACCGGTCTTCTACTTGTTCGGTGGACCCGGCGCGAGCAATGTTAGAGGGCACCAGCTGCTCGACTGGTTTTACGAGGATTTCGACGCCGTTTACGTAGGGTACCGAGGCGTGGACGGGACTGTGGCGCTGGATTGCCCGGAACTGCGCGGCTCTCTTCAGACGGCGAGCCCGTTGTCGAACGAGAACCTTGCCCGCATGGGCGCGGCCATGCGCGGCTGTTTCGAGCGCCTGAGTCGCGAAGGCGTGGATCTGGCCACCTACACGATACTCGACGTCTGCGACGACATCGAAGCAGCCAGGAAAGCGCTGGGTTACGCC
Organism: uncultured Solibacteraceae bacterium; assembly: GCA_964353255.1. GTDB lineage: Bacteria > Acidobacteriota > Terriglobia > Bryobacterales > Bryobacteraceae > VFZS01. The sequence continues at coordinate 17,981 of CAYGVJ010000104.1, forward strand.
AAGATCAACCTCTGGGCGCACAGCTACGGAACGACGGTGGCGTACGTGTACGCGCTTCGATATCCGGACTCCGTCAACCGCATGCTGCTACTCGGCGCCTCCAGCCCGGCCCGGGTAGGCGTGTGGGAGCCGGGTATGGTGGACAAGCAGTTGACTTACTATGCGCGGCTTTGGAAGAGGGACCCGATAGCGCGGGCCCGGACGCCGGATCTGCTGGGGACCATCCGTGCCGCTCTGAAAGCCTTGCCGCGCGACTGGCAGGGTGCGCGGATCGACCGCGACCGCGTTCGCATCGGCTTCTTCCAAATGCTTGCCAACCGCGACACCGCGGCACAGGGCTTCGACGCGTTCGTGCGCGCGGGGAAAGGAGACTGGAGCGGCCTGGCCGCAATCTCCAATGCGGTCCAGCGGAGGGAACCGGCTAATGCCGGGGACTTCGCGCTGAAACTTGCAACTTACACCTTCGATGCGCGCCGAAACTATGCCAGTGACATGGATCCTCCCGGCTCCATTCTTGGATCGCCCGTTGGCAAGTTGAACTGGGGAAGCTTTGCGAACAGCAGCTGGCCGGTCGAGGTTGTCCCGGAGAGGTGGCGCCATGAAACAACGCCTGTGCCGGCGCTCCTGCTACACGGGACCGTGGATTTCTCCAGCCCCCTCGAATACACCCGCAAGGAGCTGCTGCCCCGCTTTCCCAACGGCAGGCTGGTTGTGCTCCGAGAGCTGGGGCACAACGACATCATCGTGAACCAAGGGGAGGCGTTCCGCAGGCTCATGGAAACGTTCTTCGCCCGAGGCGAAGTGGACGCCTCCTTGTTCCATCAGGCGCCAATGAACTTCCAGGTCAGCAAGGAACTGCGCTAACCGGGCTGCCGGTCGTAAAAATCGCGGATCCTCCTATACAGAAAGCTGCCGGCCCCGGCTTCCAGACCGTCCAGAACGACATGTTGCCTGGTCTTTCCCGTGTGAGATGCCCTATCGGCGCAAGCGCTCCCGCGGAGATTCCTGAATCTCAAGGGAGCCGACCTGAATCCACCTTACTGGTGGGCTGACGGAAAGCGAGATTCACGATGACACTCCGGGGCGCCAATGCTCTTGCTGTTGGCGGCGGCGCGTACCGGGGTTGGTCGTGAACCTCACTACGGAAACCCGCAAGAAATCGACTTTGTTGTGCGAAACGGAGACTCAGCATGAGAATGATTCTACACGCAAAGATTCCTAACGAGCAGTTCAACGCTGCCGTAAAGGATGGCTCGGTGGGGACGAAAATGCAGCGGATTCTCGACGCGATCAAACCGGAGGCGGTCTACTTTAGCAATTACGACGGCCGCCGCGGAGCCATCATGGTCATCCACCTCGACGATCCGTCGAAGGTCCCGGCGTTCGCGGAACCGTGGTTTCTCTTGTTCAACGCCGAGGTCGAGTTCCATGTCGCCATGACACCGGAAGACCTGAAGCGGGCGGGCCTGGAGTCTCTCGGCGAGAAGTGGTCCTAGACCCTGGCGAGCCAGGGGTGAGCGAGGGTCGAGGAGCACCTGTTGATCTGCCAGGCGTGCTGCGACCACAGCAAGGGGGCAACGGCGCGGCAACAACTCCGGCCGGCCGTTCGGGGCAATGGTTGCTGCGAATCGCAACGCCGTCCGTGCCGAGCGGATACCGAAGGAGCCCGAGCTGGCGCCTTCCTGGGCCCCCGGAGTCGCTGGGGAGCCTGAAGCTTTTTTAGCGCACGCCGTAACGGCGAATCTGCTGCCGGCGTTATAATACTGCAAACCCGGAAACCCGGGAAACCCGGAAACCCGGGACAGCCCACTCAATCCCCCCTTTTTCGGCTTCTCAGGCGCCTTCACCGCCGGAGGAAGACGGGGAAAGAGTGTACTGAGCCTCTTGCAGAAATCGGCTGGCCGAAACATTTTCGTCAGGGAT
>CAYGVJ010000105.1:0-19431 GCA_964353255.1 uncultured Solibacteraceae bacterium
CCCGGATAGGGAGCAGTCTGTGCAAACAACGACGCCTCGGCCACCAGAAAAAGCAACAGCACCAGGCTTCGCATACTGTGGGCTCCGCATGTAGCGATGCGCGCCCGCGCTCGCGGGTTACAGGAGATGTCCCCTCGCTCAGCGGGCCACCCCGCCGGGCTGGCCCGCGTTTCGACCTTGAGCTTCATCTCATCGCCGGAAACCTTACATTCGAGAATACGAAGAATCAACTCCTTCAGATCCTCAGAACTCTCGCCCCGCGGCGGGTTGCACGGCTCAATAGAAGAAGAGAGCGGTCGGCCTGAGCTTGATTCTTTGCGTGAGGCATGCCCCGCAGCGGACACGGTAGCCGTTAGCGAGCGAACCTATCAGTTTGGGGATTGTCTCGGGGTCATCATTCCCGTGCTCCATGGCTATTACGAGGCGGGGACGGTAGCGCCGCAGGGTCTCGACGGCGCCCCTGAGGGCGGCGGCCTCCGCGCCCTGGATATCCATCTTGATGCAGTCCACTCGGGTGAGGCCGAGCTCGGCGACGATCTTGTCGATGGTGGTCAGCGGACCTTCGGCCCCTCCTGGCTTCCGGGGAAGTTAAACACCACGCTGTAAGTGGAGCTGCTGAAGGGCCGCCCTCTTAGGGGAAGGTAATCGTCCCGGTCCCAGACGCCTTTCGGGTAGACAGTGACGCGGCCGGCGCGAACATGATCAGCCAGATTGCGCCGCAGGGATTCCAGATTGTCCGGAGCGGGCTCAATGGCGACGACGCGCGCGGCTCCGGCCCCCAGAGCGCTCAGGGTGAACGTGCCGACGTGAGCGCCGCAATCGAGCACCGTGTCGCCCGGCCGAATGAGGTCCTCCGGCGCGCCATAGCCCCCGGCTCTGTTTTCGGCAAAAACGCGGGGCACGGAGCGGTTGCCTTTCGGGACCCAATAGCGCGCGCCCGAGACTTCCCAGAGCGCCAGGTCGCCGTCCTCCCGGACAATCTTTGCGGACTGCCTGAACTCCTCCGTGAAGGTTCTCTGCGCGGAGCTGTACCGCCAACCTCGCCACGCGTCTCCAATCGAGCAGCCGTGGTTGCGGCCCGCGGCGATAGACAGCGGCGCACGCAGAGGCGGAATGCAGTAGAGAAGGCCCGCGCCTAAGACCATGGCGGCCGCGGCGGCGACCGCCAGTTTCCAGAGAGTTGACCGTGCTTTTGTCATCATTCAGAAAATCCACTTGACGGCGAGCTGCACCTGGCGCGCGGTGGTGCTGGTTTCAGTGATGCGGCCAGCCGTCCCCAGCCGCTGGAGGCTGCTGTCGAACAGGGCCAAGCCGGAGGGGGTCTTGAAGTTCGGGTGGTTGGTCGCGTTGAAGGCCTCCAGCCGCAGGCGCAGGCTGTGGCGCTCCCTCTGCCAGAGGATCTTGTGCAGGCTGGCGTCGAGAGCAAACAAGCCGGGGCCGGTGAGCGTGCCGCGTCCCAGGTTGCCGTAGAAGCCGGCCTCGGGCAGCCCGAAGGCGAGCGGGTCGAAGTAGCGTGCGGGGCCGCCGAGCACGATCCGGTCACCGGGGCGGCCGATGAAATCCGGGCGCTGCCCCAGGTCGGTCCGGGTGGTTAGCAGCCGCGCGCGGTCGAAGCCTACAAACGGCCCAAACGGGTACCCCGTCTGAAACTTGGTGAGGGCCTGAATCTCCCAGCCCCTCAGCAGGCGCCCGGCCGCACCATGTGGCCGCGCGGGGATGTGGTAGGAGAGGCTGGCGTTGAAAACGTGTCGCAGGTCAAAATTCGAGAGGCCCCGATTCTGCCGATAGTTGAAAACGTTCGGGAAACCGTCGTCGCTATTGTCGAAGTCCGTGGACAGCGCACTGGAGGTTTCGTCGATGGACTTGCTCCAGGCGTAGTTCAAATGAAAACCTACCCCGTCCCGCCACTTCCGCTCGAGGCCGGCCGAGAAGCCGTGGTAGAAGGAATTGAACTGGGTACGCCGCAAGGCGATCTGTGCGAAAGCGGGATTGATTCTGGGTGCGTCAACCGGGAAGAAGATGCGGCCATCGGGCAAGACCTGCGGACGCGTGGTGTTGACATTGCCCAGGTATCCCAACAGGTGAGCGCCGCGCGTGAACGTGTAGCCGAGGCGGGCGACCGTGGTGGAACCTAGCTGGCGCTCGATGGCGAACTGGAATTGCGCGACGTAGGGCTCTTCGAGGTAGTAGTCGAGCGCGTCGGGGTTGCTCGTGGCTGTAACGGTGCGGGCAGCCTCGAGCAGGTCCGGAAACGATGGGCGGATCATAGCGACGCGGTCGTAGAAGGGCGGCATTCGGATGCCTGACACCTCCCGGGTGCCGGGCAGATCGAAGAAAATCCCAGCGCCGGCGCGCAACACCACGCGGCCCGAGCCCAACGGGTCCAGAGCAAGGGAGGCACGCGGCGCGAAGTTCCTGGCAGACGGGTTGCGATAGACCGGCCCGCCGAGCGTGACTGAAGGGTCCCGTAGCGGATCGCGCAGCGTCGCCACCTTGCCGTGCACCTCGCTCGGCGTGGAAGCGAACTCGTACCGCAGCCCCAGGCTGAGGCTCAGCCGGGGGCCGGCGCGCAATTCCTCCTGCGCGTAAGCGAAGAACTGGCTCTGCCTCCAGCCGCGGCGCGAGTCGGAACCGGGCACCATCACGTCCCCGGACGCTGGCCGGGCTCCCAGGAAATCGACCAACGAGCTGAACGTATACTGGCCGACGGCGTTAAAGTCGGCCACTTGGTTGAACTGCAGGCGATCGAAAGCTCCCCCCAGCCGGATAGTGTGGCGGCCCCGGGTCTGGATCAGGTCGTCGTTGAATTGGAAGTCGTTGAGCGTGTGCAGCCTTGGCCGCTGCCTGGCGAACGCTCCTCCCAAGCCCGTCAAGCCTGGCACCGTGGTCGTCCCTAGAGGCTGCCCCTGTACGAAGGACAGCGAGGCCGGGATGTCGGGGCGCGTCCGACTGAGGTCGCCGTTGCGAATGCGGCTGAAGGCGGCGCGAAACGTGTGAATGGTGCGCGGGGAAACCAGGTGCTGCACCTCGGTGTGGAGGAACTGGTAGCGACTGTCCCCAGAGAAGCGCCAGATGCGCAGCGGATCGGGAGCGCCCTGATTGGCATCGTCGAAGGTGTAACGCGTGGACAGTCGGAGGCCCGGCGACACCAGCAGGTCCAGCTTGCCGGCCAGGTAGTCCTCGCGGGTCTCCCGCACGGATTCGTTGACGAACTCCGCGGTGCCGTCGCCGAAATCGCGCCCATTGGGCAGCGGATATAGATCGAGGTAGGGGCGCACCTTGGGGGAGACATCCACGATGCGGGTCCCTCCGCCCGGGCCGGGCAGGATGCCCCGACGCGCCTCCAAGGTGGGCACGTTCGGGCGAACGGTCTCGCTGAGGGTTTCGCGGATCGCCTCGTAGTTAGCCAGGAAGAACAGCTTGTTCCGCCGTATCGGCCCGCTCAGCAGGCTGCCGAACTGGTGGCGGCGTAGCGGGGGCATCTGCCCGTGGGGATCATCGAAGAAGTTCCGGGCATCCAGGGCGCTGTGGCGCAGGAATTCGTACAGGCTGCCGTGCAACTCATTGGCGCCAGACTTGGAAACGGCGGTGAAGACGGCGCCGGCCGCCCGCCCGTACTCCGCACTGAAGGGGCTGGTCACTACTCTGAGCTCGCGGATGCCCTCCAGACCGAGCAAGCTGCCCGAGGCGCTTGAGGCCACCGAAGATGCCGAGTCATTGATGCGAATACCGTCCAGCAAGAAACTGTTCTGGGTGGGTCGTGCCCCTTTCGCCGCGAACTTGGGTCCAAGTCCACGAAACACGTGCCGATCCGCGACGCGCACCAGATTCACCTCGGGCTCCTGGGCGGAAAGCTCGAACACATCCCGGCCGTTAAGCGGCAGTGACTCGAGTTCCCGCTGACGAACTGACTCGCCCCAGGCAGCCGCAGCGCCGTTCACCGGAGCGGCGTCGGCGACCACTACCACCTGGTCGCGCGCCTCCCCCAGTTGGAGAGTGAAGTCCACCCGAGCGGTTGAGCCGGCGCCCAGCTCGATGCCGCGGCGCACCTGGTCGCGGAAGCCGGAGTGCGATGCGACGAGCTGGTATGCTCCGGGCGCCAGGCGCAGCGCCTGGTAGTAGCCGGTGGAGTCCGACGTCACCTCGCGGGCGGCAGAGGTGGCAGTCTCGGTGACCCGCAACGAGACTCCCGCCACAACGGCGCCGGAAGGGTCGCGCACCGTGCCTTCAATCATGCCGCTGGTCTGCGCCTGAGCCGGCGCCAGGATGGATATGGGAAGCCACAAACCAAGGAGCAGTTTCTTCATCTAGTTGAACCACCGCGCCGGTTGAGCCGGCGGAGAGCCTCCTCCACGAAACGCGTGTCAATGAGCTGGGACGCGTCCACCGCCCTGGGAATGAACCCCTTCTTGGCTGCCCAGTCCACGAAGCGCTGGACGCTCGCCCGATCGACCGTTCCGTCCCGGGAGATACTCTCGCGACAAACCGCGCGAGCGGCGGCGGGATCGTTGTGCCCGGCCAGGGCCAGTTCCTCCAGGGCGCGGGGTGTCTGGCCAGCCCTGTATGCCCGGACCCCGCGCAGGTAGGCTTCGAGGAAGCTCACGCCGATCTCCGGGGCGCCGTCCAGCAGCGCAGGTCCAAAGAGCACGAAGGTGTACTGGTAGTTCGGCAGCAGTTCCGAAAGCGTGATGCTGCGGACCACGTTGGCGGAGACGAAATCCAGGTCCTTGTCGAGGGAAGCCGTGGGCACCGCGTCGATTTTGCCCCCCATCAGCGCCGTGGCGGCTTCCGGTGAACCCATGCTGAGGAGCTTCACGTCGTCGCTGCTCATCCCGGCAGATGCCAGGATCTGGTCCAGGAAGAAAGCCCCCAGGTCGGTGTGGTCGTGGACCGCCACGCGCTTGCCTTTGAGCAGCCGGAGATCATGCAGGCCCTGCGGGAAGGACTTGCGGTAGCCAAAGATCACGCCGCCGGTGTCGCAGCCTGGGACGGCGATGTCACGGCTGGCCACGATCCTCAGCCGGGCGCCCTTCAGCACCGCGTTGATGAACCCTCCGGTGGCCCAGTTGAAGCCCACCTCGAGGGCGCCGCCTGCCAGCAGCAGAAGCATTTCCAGGTGGCCCGCAAACCGGTGGAAGTCCACCTTCAGCCCGGCCTCCTGGAAGAAGCCGAGTTCATGCGCCAGATACACGGGGGCCAGCCTCCAGCGCGGGATGAGCCCGACCCGCAGCCTGTGGGGCTGTCGGCCCTTCTTGCCGCAGCCGGTCAGCGCAGCACCCACCAGGCAGGGAAGCAATTGCCTACGATCCATCTGAGGTCCTCGAACCCGAACCCAGTAGGTGCAGGGGCAGCACCTTTCCGGCGCGCGTGGTGAGAGGGTCCTCGTGTCGCACCTCCACCGCCTGGGAGTTCCGCCAGATCCGCATCGCTCCGGTGCCCCCCTGGAACTGCCGGAGTTCCCGCAGGAAGCAATCCCGCACCGCTTCCGGTGAGGGCAGTGGCACCCGCCGGCTCACGCGCAGGATGATGCGGGCCTGCCGGTCCCCGTCCTGCTCCACCAGTTGGTAATCCGTGGGGGCGCCTCCAAAGCGCGCTGGTAGCACCTCCTCGAGAATGCGCAGGACATCCGTGCCCACCAGGGTGACGCCGTGCCCGGTGAGCTTCCCGTAGCTGAAGATGTCCCGGATCCGGGTAGTGAAGCCGGCGCGGCTGAAGGTGCAGTCGCAGGTGGCCCTCTCCAGAATACCGGCGTCGTCCATCTCCACGTTGATGAGCACCAGCGATGCAAACGGAAGCAGGGTGGTAAACAGCAGCGAGTCCACCTCCGCCCCGGACAGCGGTGCTGCCCGGCGATGGCTGATCACGGCGAGCGAGTCGTGAAACAGGTGCACACAGTTGCCGCTGGCCATCTGGCGGCAGGCGTACCCGATCATTCCGATTTCGGTGGTCACGTAGCGGGGGAACACTTCGGCGCCGGCGTTCTCAATGACCCGGCGCTTGGCATCGGTGAGAGTCTCGCCTCCCACCTGGAAGAGCGTGCCTCGGATGTCGAAGCCCTTCTCCATCGCGGCCGCCGCCACGCGCACGGTGGGGCTGGCATGACCGGCCACCGCGCATGCGACACCCGCTCGCCTCCTCCCGGCAATCCAGGCCGCGACCGCGGAGAAGTCGTCCGGAGGCATGTAGACTGGGAAGGGAACTTTCTCTCCGCACAGGCGCGCGAGCCGGACCAGGCAGTGCGTCGCTACTTGGTAGTGTGCCGAATCCAGGGCTTTGGCGTAAGTGGAAAACCATCTCTCCGCCGGGCAACCCAGCCGCGAGCCCCGGACGCAATTCATTATGCCATCCGTGGACGGAAGAATCGGCCGAACCTGCACATGGGCCCTGGCGGCCAGCCCAAACTCGCGAAAGTATAACGCGGTATAGGCCTCCCCGTGCAGCCGCTGAGCTGTGCTCCTGTGCGTCCTGGTCCCGCTGCTGCGGCTTCCGCCGCTGGAGCCCTCCATCCCTCCCTTGACCAGAGGGTTGCGGAAACTTCTCGGGCTGGCGGCGATCTCTTGATTGGACCGCACGATGGGCTTCTTTCCCTTGAACTCGTCGTGCAGAAGGTAGACGCCTTGCCGGTGAAGAGAAGCCAGTGTGGACTCCAGCCCGTCGCGATGGACGGCCTCAGCCAGGTCGTCATAGCCGCACCCGGCCAGACGGAACATTTGATGGTAGGGATTCCCCGGGTTGGAGAAGACCACGCGCCGGACTAGTTCGAGGAAGTGTTGCTCACGGTTCTCCATCTGCCGGCGAATCATTCCATCCGGATCGGAGGCCGGTGGAGTACGCAGCAGCGCGTACAGCCCGGAGGCCATCCGAGTGTAGTAGCCCAACTTGCTCAAGAAAGTCATAGCGCGGGGTGGTTTTCGGAATCTCCAATGTGGCGACTATACACCGTCCATCCCATTATTCACTCAATCACTCCGCGCTTCCGGATGTGCTGAATGATCACGTCCCGCAGCAGCTTGCCGGTGTCGGTGAAGGTTAGTCCGGTGCTCCCGAGTTGGGTGCGCTGGTTGGCGGCGGTGAAGTCGCTCACCGCCAGAGTGTACTCGCGCGCAGGGTCAACGGCGCGCCCGGCGGTGACCTGCGCCGGCAACTGGGCGCCCTTGAAGCGGCCCACGACTACGGTGTTGTCGAAGGGCATCAGGTTCCAGACATCGCGCGCCAGCAGGCGGCCCGCCCGCAAGCGGTCGCGAATCCCGCCCGGGTTCATATAGGCGAAGTCGGCGCCGGTGGCTTCCCGCATGGCCTCCTCGATCAGCGACTTGAGGTTGAGGGTGGCCACCTCGCGGCGGGCCTCCCCGATGGGCACGTCCACCATCTTCGCCACCCGCGCATCCCACTTGGCCACCTGCGCGGCGACGTCCCGGTCGGCGGGAATAGCCCTGGAGTCAACCGGGATGCGCTTCCAGCTCCAGGCCGCAATCTTCCTGGCAGGCAGATCGAGTTTGAGATCCAGCCGGCCCAGCTCGCGGCCGTAACTGGCGGAGCGGACCAGCAGGCGTCCGTCCTTTTCCAGGGCGGACTCCAGCGCCCCGTGCACGTGGCCGGCGATGATGACCGCCGCTTCCGGCACGCCCTGGAGCAGCTCGGGCTGCTCGGCCAGCTCCAAGTGCGCCAGAACCACCACGAGGTCGGCGCGGTCACGCACCTCGGCCGCGTACCTGCGGACCGTCTCGACGACCGGCAGCGCGCGCCAGGGGCCCATTCGCTCGGGCGTCGAGTAACTCAGGAGGTTGCCCATGATCACCCCGATCAGCGCGACGCGGATTCCCTTGACGCTCCGGATGACGTAGGCGCGGCCGGTGAGCAAGCGGCCTCCGGCATCGGCCACGTTGGCCGAGACGATGGGAAAGCGCGCGGTGCGGAGGTACTTGGGGATCAGTTGCCAGCCGTAGTCGAAGTCGTGGTTGCCCAGTGAGGCGGCGTCGTAGCCGAACCGGTTGACGATCTCGAAGATTGGCAGGCCGTGGTAAAGCGTCGAGACCGGGCTGCCCTGTACGAAGTCGCCGGCGTCCACTAGCAGGCAGGCGTCTGTAGTGGCTCGCTCCCGCCGGATGAGGGTGGCCAGGTGTGCGAACCCGCCGCGGCCTTCCTGATCCGGGGAAAGACGCGCATGCAAATCGTTGGTGTGCAGGATGGTGAGAGAGCGTAGCGTTTCCGCCGCCGGCGCCAGCAGGGCCAGCAGCAGAAGGAGGGCGAGCACAGAACGCAGACGGGGCATCCCTCTCAGAATATCCACTTAAGCGCCAATTGCACCTGCCGGGAGGTGGTGCTGGTCTCGGTGATGCGACCGGCGGTGCCCAGACGGGCGAGGGTGCTGTCAAACAGGGCCAGGCCGGAGGGGGGCTTGAAATTGGGGTGGCTGGTGGCGTTGAAAACCTCGGCGCGCAGTCGCAGACTGTGGCGCTCGGCCTGCCAGAGGGTCTTGTGCAGGCTGGCGTCCAGGGCAAACAGGCCGGGGCCGGCGAGCGTCCCGCGACCGAGGTTGCCCAAGAAGCCGGCCTCCGGGAGCCCGAAGGCCAGCGGGTCGAAGTATCGCGCCGGGGCGCCCAGCACAATGCGCTGGCCCGGCGTTCCGATGAAATCCGGGCGCTGCCCGAGGTCAACCCGGGCGGAGAGCAGCCGCGCGCGGTCGAAGCCCACCGAAGGCGCAAAGGGGTGGCCGGTTTGGAGTTTGGCCAGGGCATGAATCTCCCACTGGGCGAGCGCACGAGCCGCTGCCGAGCGGCCCCGCGGGCCGAGGCGGTAGGAGCCTGCGGCGTTGAAGACGTGGCGCAGGTCGAAGTCGGAGAGCCCCCGGTTCTGCCGGTAGTTGAAGACGGTGGGCAAGCTGTCGCTGTTGCTGTAATCCGAGCTGATGGCAGTGGAAGTCTCGTCGATGGACTTGCTCCAGGTGTAGTTGAGCTGGAATCCCACGCCGCCGCGCCAGCGGCGCTCAAGGCCCGCCACGAAGCCATGGTAGAAAGAGTTGAACTGATAGCGCCTCATGGGGATCTCCCCGAAGGCGGGATTGACGCGAAGGGCGCCGGCCGGCATGAAGATCCTGCCATCGGGCAGGAACTGCGGCCGGGTGGTGTTGACGTTACCCAGGTAGCCCACCAAGTGAGCGCCGCGCGTGCCCGTGTAGCCCAGCCGGGCGACCATGGCAGCCCCCAACTGACGTTCCAGAGTGAGCTCGACTTGAGCCACATAGGGCTGCTCGGGATAGTAGTCAAGCGTAGCCAGGCTGTTGGCCGGAGCCGCCAGCCGGGCAGCTTCGAGCAGGTTCGGGAATGAGGGCGACTGGACGGTGACGCGGTTAAAGAAGGGGGGCATGCGCACGCCGCCCACCAGCAGGTCGCGCATGCCGATCAAGTCGAAGAAAAGTCCCGCCCCGGCGCGGAGGACGGTGCGGCCGGAGCCAAGAGGATCCCAAGCCAGCCCGAGGCGGGGGGCGAAATTACGCGCCGCGGGGTTGCGATATAGCGGCCCACCGACAGTGACAGCCTGGTCGCGCGCGGGGTCGCGCACCGTAGCGATCTTACCGTTGACTTCGCTGGGCGTGGCAGCGTACTCGTAACGCAAGCCCAGGCCCAGGCTCAGCCTGGCGTTGGCGCGGAATTCCTCCTGAAGATAGCCAAAAAGCTGACTCTGCCGCCAGCCGCGGATGGAGTCCGAGCCGGGCACCATGACGTCGCCGGAGCGCGGGAGGGCTTGGAGGAATTCCGCCAGGGAGCCGAAGATGTAGTAGCCGGCAGCGCTGAAGTCGGCGACTTGATTGAACTGGAGGCGGTCAAAGGCCCCGCCCAGCCGGAGGGTGTGGCGGCCGCGGGTGTGGACTAGATCATCGTTGAGTTGAAAATCGTTGAGGATGTGGCGGCGCGGCCGCTGGCGGATCAGCGCGCCGCCGAAATCGGCCAATCCGGTCACCGACATGCCACCCAGCGGCTGTCCCGGGACGAAAGACAAGGACGCGGGAATGTCCGGGCGGGGCTGGCTGAGCTCCTCGTTGCGCGTGCGGCTGAAGGCCGCGCGGAAGGTGTGGATGGTGCGCGGAGAGACCAGGTGCTGGGCCTCGGTGTGAAAGAACTGGTAGCGGCTGTCGTCGAAGAACCGCCAGATGTGCAGCGCATCCGGCGCGCCTCGGGCGGCGTCGTCGAAGGTGTAGCGCCCGGCCAGGCGCAGCGCCGGGCTGAGCAGCAGGTCCAGCTTCCCGGCGGCGTAATCCTCGCGCGTGTCGCGCACCGACTCGCTGACCGATTCGCCCGTGCCGTCGCCGAAGTCCCGTCCGTTGGGCAACGGGTATAGATCCAGGTAAGGCCGCGCACTGGGGGAGACCGTCACCGTGCGCGTGCCGCCGCCGGCTGCCGGCAGGAGGCCGCGCCGGGCTTCCGCGGTGGGCACGCTGGCGCGGACGGTCTGGCTGAAGGTCTCGCGGACGGCCTCGTAGTTGGCCAGGAAAAACAGCTTGTTGTGAAGCACCGGGCCGCTGAGCAGGCCCCCGAAGTGGTTGCGCCGCAGGGGCGGTGTCTTGCGGCCGGGATCGTCGAAGAAGTTCTTGGCGTCCAGGGCGCTGTTGCGCAGATACTCGTAGAGGCTGCCGTGGAACTCGTTGGAGCCGGACTTGGAGACGGCGGTGAAAACCGCCCCGGCGGCCCGCCCGTACTCGGCGCTGAAGGGGCTGGTAAGGACCCGGACCTCGCGGATGCCCTCCAGGCCGAGCTGGCTGCCGGAGGCGCTGGCAGCCCCCGAGGAAGAGGCGTCGTTGATCTGGATCCCGTCCAGCAGGAAGCTGTTCTGGTTGGGCCGCGCCCCCTTGACGGAGACCTTGGCGCCCGGGCCGTAGGTGACCTTGCGGTCTGCGATGCGCACCAGGTTCACTTGGGCCTGCTGCCCGGACAGCTCGAAGAGGTTGCGGCCATCCAGCGGCAGAGACTCGAGTTCGTCCTGGCGGACGGCGCCGCCCCAGCCGGCCGGGCTGAAACTGACCGGGGAGGCGTCGGCGACCACCACGATCTGATCGTGCGCTTCGCCCAGTTGCAGGGTGAAGTCCACGCGCGCGGTGGCCCCCGCCCCCAATTCGATGCCGCGGCGCACCTGGTCGCGGAAACCCTGGTGGGTTACCGAGACCTCGTAGGCGCCCGGCGGGAGACGCAGAGCCTGGTAGTAACCGGCGCTGTCGGCGGCGAGCTGGCGGGTGGCCGAAGTCTTGACCTCGGTGACCCGCACGGAGGCTGCGGCCACCGACGCGCCGGAAGGGTCGCGCACAGTGCCTTCGAGGGCGCCGGTGGTCTGCGCCACGGCCGGCGCCAGAGAAAAGATCATGATGATCAGGCGAGGAGTTGAGATGGTGGGTCTGTTCATTTGCCTGCACCAGCCTGCCGGTTGAGCCGGCGGCAAGCCTCCTCCACGAAACGGGTATCGGTGAGCTGCGAAGCGTCCACGGCCTGCGGGACGTGGCCAATCTTGACCGCCCAATCCACGAAGCGCTGCACGCTCAGCCGGTCAATCCTTCCGTCCGCCGAGATTCCCTCGCGGCAGGCGGCGCGTGCGGCGGCGGGGTCAGTACGGAAGGCCCGTGCCAGCTCCTCGAGCGCGCGCGGGGTCTTGCCGGCCCGGTACTCCTCGACGCCGCGCAGGTAGCACCACAGGAACCTCACGCCGGTTTCCGGATCACCGTCCAGCAGGGCAGGGCCGAAGGTGATGAAGGTGAATTGGAAATTGGGCAGGATCTCGGCCAAGGCGATGCTGCGCACCACGTTGGCGGAGGTGAAGTCCAGGTCCTTGTCCAGTTGGGACGCCGCCAGGGCGTCGATCTTGCCGGCCGTGACGGCTGCGGCCGCTTCGGGGTAGCGCATGACGATGGTACGGACATCCGCCCTGGTCATCCCCGCCGAGGCCAGGAGCTGATCCAGGTAGAAGGCGGGAAGGCCGACCAGTTGGGAAACGGCCACCCGTTTGCCCTTCAGCGCGCGGAGGTCGCGCAACCCATTGGGAAATGACTTGCGGTGACCGAAGATGGCGCCGCCGGTGGTGCAGCCCGGGACGGCCATGTCGCGGCCAGCCACGATGCGCACGCGCGCGCCCTTGAGCACGGCGTTGATGAATCCCGCGCCAACCGTGCCGAAGCTGACCTCGATCTGGCCGCCCGCCAGAGCGGGGAGCAACTGAAGGGCCTCCGGGAAGGCGTGCATCTCGACGCGAAGATCCGCCTCCCGGAAGAAGCCGAGCTCATCGGCCAGGTAGACGGGGGCGAGCGTGAAACGTGGAATCAGCCCCAGCCGCAGCTTCCGCGGCTGACGGGCGCTCGTCCGGCAGCCGGCCACAGCGGCGGCGGCCAGGCAGGGCAGCAGTTGTCTACGACGCATCGGGGCTCCTTCCGGCCATCCCCAGCAGGTGCAGGGGCAACACCTTGCCGGTGCGTGTGGCCACCGGGTCCTCGTGCACTACCTCGAGGGCATCCGTCGAGCGCCAGATACGCAAGGCTCCGGTCCCACCCGGGAAGCGGCGCAGCTCGGCGAGGAAGCAGTCCCTGACGGCCTCGCAAGACGCCAGGGGCACACGCCGGCTGACCCGCAGAATCACGCGGGCCTGGGTGGCGCCGTCCTCCTCGACAAGTTGGTAGTCGGTGGGCCCGCCCCCGAAGCGCGCGGGCAGGGTTTCCTCCAGCACGCGCAAGATGTCGGTGCCCACCAGGGTCACCGCCTGGCCGGTGAGTTTTCCGTAGCTGAAGATATCGCGGATCTGGGTGGTGAAGCCGGCGCGGCTGAAGGTGCAGTCACAGGTGGTTCTCTCCAGGATGCCGGCATCGTCCATCTCGACGTTGAGGAGCACCAGGCCCGCGAACGGCAACAGAGTGGTGAACAGCAAGGAGTCCACCTCGATGCCCGACAGCGGCGCGACGCGGCGATAGCTGATCACCGCCACCGAGTCGTGGAAGAGGTGCCCCCGGTTGCCGGTCCTCATCTGCCGGCAGGCCCAGGTGACGGGCCCGAGCTCGCTGACCGGGTAGCGCGGGTAGACCTCGGCTCCGGCAGCCTCAATTACCCGGCGCTTGGCGTCGGTGAGGGCCTCACCGGCCACCAGGAAAAGCGTCCCTCGCAGGTCCAGGCCCTTCTCGGCGGCCGCCGCGGCTACGCGCACCGCGGGGCTGGGGGCGCAGGACACCGCGCAGGGAACACCTTGCTCTACCCGGCGGGCGATCCACTCCACCACCGGCGCGTAGTCGTTGGGAGGCAGGTAGGTGGGGTAGGGCACCCGTTCTCCGAAGCGCCGTGCCAGCCAGACCAAGGCGCGGGTGGCGGTCTGGTAGTGGATGGAGTCCAGGGAACGGGCGTAAGTGGAGTACCATTCCTCGACCGGGCAACCCAGGCGCGAGTAGCTGACGGAGAGCGTCAACCCGTCCCCGGACGGCAGAATGGGCCTAAGCTGCAAATGGGCCCGTCCGGCCACCCCGAATTCGCGGATGCCCAGGGAGAGGTAGGCTTCCCAATGCAGGCGCTGCGGCGTGCTCTTGGGCGTCCTGGCCGCGGCGCTGCGGCTTCCGCTGCTAGCGGTTTCCACGCCCCGCTTGACCAGCGGGTTGCGGAAACTGTCCGGGCTGACGGCGATCTCCCGATTGGACCGCACGATGGGCTTCTTCCCCTTGAACTCGTCGTGCAGAAGGTAAACGCCTTGCCGATGCAGAGAAGCCAGCGTAGACTCCAGCCCGTCGCGATGAACAGCCTCCACCAGGTCCTCGTAGCTGCACCCGGCCAGCCGGAACATCTCGTAGTAAGGATTGGCCGGGTTGGAGAAGATCACGCGCTGGGCCAATTCCAGGAAGTGCCGCTCGCGGTTCTCCATTTGGAAGCGGATCATGCCATCCGGATCCGCGTACGGGGGAGTCCGCAACAGGGAGTAGATCCCCGAGGCCATCCGGCGGTAGTAGTCGAGCTTGCCTAGAAAAGCCACTTTAATGCTAACTGTACCTGTCTTGAGGTCGTGCTGGTATCGGTGATGCGACCGGCCGTGCCCAGCCGCCGCAGGGTGCTGTCGAAGAGAGCCACGCCGGAGGGGACCATGAAGTTCGGGTGATTGGTGGCGTTGAACGCCTCCAGCCGCAGGCGCAGGCTGTGGCGCTCGGTCTGCCAGAGGGCCTTGTGCAGGCCGACGTCAATGGCGACCAAGCCGGGGCCGGTCAGCGTTCCCCGTCCCAAGTTGCCCAGGAAACCGGCCTCGGGCAGCCCGAAAGCAAGCGGGTCGAAGTACTGCGCGGGGTCACCCAGGATGATCCGGTCGCCGGGCTTGCCGATGAAGTCCGGGCGCTGCCCGAGATCGGCCCGGCTGGGCAGCAAGCGCGCGCGGTCGAATCCCACCGAGGGCGCGAAGGGATGTCCCGTCTGGAGCCTGGCCAGGGCATGGATCTCCCAGCCGCCGAGCAGCCCACGCGCAGCGCCCCGCGGCCACGGGGGCAGGCGGTAGGAAACGGTAGCGTTGAAGACGTGTCGCACGTCAAAATCCGCGGGCCCGCGGTTCAGGCGGTAGTTGAAGACCATCGGCATGTTATCGCTGTTCGCGAAGTCGGTCTTGATCAAGCAGGAGGTTTCGTCGATAGACTTGCCCCAGGCGTAGTTGAGATGGAAGCTGGCGCCACCGCGCCACTTCCGCTCCAGGCCTGCCGAGAGGCCGTGGTAGAAGGAGTTGAACTGGGTGCGCCGCGTGGAGATCTGTCCGAAGGCGGGGTTAATCCGGGCGCCGTCCGCCGAGAACAGGACGCGGCCGTCCGGTAGCCACTGCGGGCGCGACGTGTTGATGTTGCCCAGGAACCCGATCAGGTGAGTACCGCGCGTGCCGGTATAGCCGATTCGGGCGACCGTTGAGGAACCCAACTGGCGTTCGACGATCAATTGCCACTGTGTGACGTAGGGCTGCTGGAGGTAGTAGTCCACAGTGTCGGGACTCAAGGTGGGAGAGGCGTCACGGGCAGCGGCAGGCAAATCCGGGAAGGACGGCCGATTCATGTTCACGAAGTTGAAGAAAGGCGGCATCCGCACGCCGGGCGCGAGGATGTCACGGATGCCAATGAGATCGTAAAAGATCCCCGCGCCGGCGCGCACCACCGTGCGGCCCGAGCCGAAGGGATCCACCGCCAGCGAGATACGCGGCGCGAAGTTACGGGTCGCGGGATTCCGGTAGATGGCTCCACCCAGGGTGACCGCGGGATCGCTTAGGGGATCGCGCAGCGTCGCCACCTTGCCGTTGACCTCCCCGGGCGTGGAAGCGAACTCGTAGCGCACCCCCAGGCCCAGGTTGAGCCGCGGACCTACCCGGAACTGCTCCTGCGCATAGGCGAAAAACTGACTCTGCCGCCAGCCACGGCGGGAATCGGAGCCGGGCACCATCACATCGCCCGAGCGCGGCCGGGCTGCCAGAAAGTCGGCCAGAGAGCTGAACTGGTAGTGGCCGGCGACGTCAAGGTCAGCCACCTGATTGAAAGCCAAGTGATCGAAGGCCCCGCCCAGGTGGAGGGTGTGCCGGCCGCGGGTATGGACCAGGTCGTCGTTGAGCTGGAAGTCATTGAGGATGTGGCTGCGGGGGCGCGCCCTGGCGGTCGTGCCGCTGATGTCGGCCAAACCAGCCACCGTGATGGCGCCCAGACGCTGGCCCGCCACGAAGGACAACGAGGCGGGGATGTTTGGGCGCGTTTGGCTGAGTTCGTCGTTGCGCACCCGGCTGAACGCCGCGCGCAGCGTGTGAATGGTGCGGGCTGAAACCAGGTGCTCCGCCTCGGTGTGAACAAACTGGTAGCCGCTGTCGCTCGAGAACCGCCAGATGCGCAGCGGATCGGGCGCTCCCTGATTGGCCGCGTCGAAGGTGTAACGGCCGGCCAGACGCCAGGCAGGCGATACGAGCCAGTCCATCTTGCCGGCGAGGTAGTCCTCACGGGTGTTGCGAACCGATTCGTTGACGAACTCGGCGGTGCCGTCGCCGAAGCCGCGCCCGTTGGGCAGCGGGTAGAGATCCAGGTACGGCCGGACCAGCGGGGAGACCACTATCGTGCTAACTCCCCCCGGCGCCGGCAGCAGACCACGGCGGGCCTCGACCGTCGGCACGATGGGGCGACGCGTCTGGCTAAGGGTCTCCCGGATGGCCTCGTAGTTGGCCAGGAAGAAAAGCCGGTTGCGGCGCAGTGGCCCCCCTAGCACGCCGCCGAACTGGTTGCGACGCAGCGGCGGCATCCTCTCGGCGGGGTCGTCGAAGAAGTTCCTGGCGTCCAGCACGCTGTGGCGCAGGAACTCGTAGAGGCTGCCGTGGAACTCGTTCGAGCCGGACTTGGAAACGGCAGTGAAGACGGCGCCGGCCGCGCGCCCGTACTCCGCGCTGAAGGGGCTGGTCACGACGCGGACTTCGCGAATACCCTCGATGCCCAGCGTGTTGCCCGAGGCACTGGCGGCTGCCGAAGCCGCGGAGTCGTTAATGTAGATGCCGTCCAGCAAGAAACTGTTCTGGTTAGGCCGCGCGCCCTTCACTGAGAGCTTCAATCCCGGTCCCCGGACCGTGTCGCGGACGGCCACGCTGACCATGTTCACCTCGGGCTGGCGTGCAGAAAGCTCGAACAGGTCGCGGCCGTCCAAGGGCAGCGACTCGAGTTCCTGCTGCCGCACCCAGCCTCCCCAGTCGGCGGGGCTGATGCTGATAGGGGAGGCCGCGGCTACCACCACCACTTGATCGCGGGCTTCGCCCAGTTCGAGGGTAAAGTCAACGCGGGCTGTGGCGCCCGCTTCCAGCTCGACGCCGCGCCGCACCTGCTCCCGGAAGCCTGGGCGCAAAACAACGATCTCGTAAGTTCCGGGTGCAAGGCGCAGGGCCTGGTAGTAGCCGGTGCTGTCGGTAGAGAGGTTGCGAGTGGCCGAGGTGGCGGTTTCGCTGACGCGCACCGGCGCCTCCGCCACAAGGGCTCCGGAAGGATCCCGCACGATACCCTCGATGGCACCGGTGGTTTGCGCTGCGGCCGGCGCCAGCAAGACAACTGAAAGAAAGACGTTACGCATGAGCGTTCTGAACCTTCTAGGGGATAGTGCGCCGTTCAAGCCGGCGGTTGGCCTCCTCCACAAAACGTGCGTCAATGAGCTGGGACGCATCCACCGCTCTGGGGATGAATCCCTTCTTCGCAGCCCAGTCCACGAAGCGCTGGATGCTGGCGCGGTCCAGCCTACCGTCCCGGGACGTGCCCTCGCGGCAGGCCGCACGGGTGGCGGCCGGATCGTGATGGGCGGCGCGGGCCAGTTCCTCCAGCGCGCGCGGGGTCTTGCCAGCCCTGTACTCTTGCACCCCCCGTAGGTAAGCAGACAGGAAAGCAGTGCCAATCTCAGGGTCGCCCTCCAGCAGGGCGGCCCCGAACATTACGAAACTGTACTGGTAGTTGGGCAGCAGTTCGGAGAATGTGACGCTACGGATGATGTTACGCGAGACGTAATCCAGATCCTTCTCCAGGTCCACCGCTGCGACGGCATCAATCCTGCCGGCCGACACTGCCACGGTGGCCTCGGGCACACGCATGATGATCAGCGTGACGTCCCGGGTAGTGAGTCCGCCGAACTCCAGCGCTCGGTCCAGGAGGAAGGCGCCTACCCCCGCCTGGGTGGCGATGGCGACACGCTTGCCCTTAAGCAACCGGAGGTCGCGAAGGCCCTGCGGGAAGGCCTGGCGGTTGCCGAAGATGGCTCCGCCGCCCCGGCAACCGGGAGCGGCGATGTCGCGGGCGGCCACGACCTTGATTCGGGCTCCCTTCAGCACGGCGTTGATGAACCCCGGGGTCGGGCTGACCATGCCGACCTGGACCTGACCGCTGGCCAGCAGGGGAAGCGTATAGACGGATTGCGGGCTCGAGTGGAACTCCACCTCGAGCCCGGCCTCGCGAAAGAAACCAAGCTCGTCGGCTAGGTACAGGGGGGCCAGCGTAAAGCGTGGCATCAGGCCCACCCGGAGCCGGCGGGGCGAGCGGGTTCTGTTGCGGCAACCGGCCAGGACGGCAGCCGCGAGGCAGGGCAGGAGCTGTCTACGTCGCATCAGTGCTCCGTGAGCCCGTTCCTAGCAAATGCAGGGGCAGCACCTTGCCGGTGCGCGTCACCAGGGGGTCCTCATGCACCACTTCGAGGGCCCCAGTGCTGCGCCAGATGCGCAGCGCCCCGGTGCCGCCCTGGAACCGCCGCAGCTCGCTCAGGAAGCAGTCCCGGACGGCCTCCGGAGAGGGCAAGGATACCCGCCGGCTGACGCGCAAGAGGATGCGCGCCTGGTGGGGTGCGTCCTCCTCGACCAGTTGGTAGTCCAGGGGGCCGCCTCCGAAGCGTGCCGGGAGCACTTCTTCGAGGATGCGCAGGATGTCGGTCCCGACTAGTGTGACTCCCTGTCCGGTGAGCTTGCCGTAGCTGAAGATGTCGCGAATCTGGGTGGTGAAGCCGGCGCGGCTGAAGGTGCAATCGCAGGCGCCCTGCTCCAGGATCCCGGCGTCGTCCATATCGACGTTGATGAGGACCATTCCCGCGAAGGGCAGCAGGGTGGTGAACAGCAACGCGTCTACTTCCGCCCCCGACAGCGGCGCCACCCGGCGGTGGTTGATCACCGCCACCGAGTCGTGAAAGAGGTGCACCGAGTTGCCGGCAGTCATCTGGCGGCAGGCGTAACCGATGGGCCCGATCTCGGTGATCCCGTACCGGGTGAAGACTTCCGCGCCCGTGGCCTCAATGGCGTGGCGCTTAGCCTCGGTCACCGTCTCGCCACCCACCCGGAAGAGCGTGCCGCCGATGTCCAAGCCCTTTTCGGCGGCGGCCACCGCCACGCGCACCGCCGGGCTGGGGTGGCAGGTTACCGCAACCGCTTGGCCCTGCCGGCGCCGGCTGGAGATCCACTCGGCGACAGGCAGGAAGTCGTTGGGCGGCAGGAATGCGGGGAAGGGGACCTTCTCCCCCCACAGGCGCGCCAGCGCGACCATGGCCCAGGTGGCGACCTGGTAATGCGTGGAATCGAGCGACTTTGAATAGATCGAGAACCACTTCTCCAGGGGACAGCCCAGCCGCGAGTAGCTGATAGGAGCGAGGAGGCCGTCCCCGGTCGGCAGAATCGGCTTAAGCTGTATGCGCTGCCTGCCAGCAAGAGAGAACTCGCGGATGTCCAGGGTGCGGTAGGCCTCCCCATGCACCCGCTCGGACCTGCTCTTGGGAGTGGTTGTCCCGCCACTGCGGCTGCCCCCACTGGTGGTCTCTATGCCGCCCTTGACCAGGGGGTTGCGGAAGCTGGCTGGTGTGGCCGGGATCTCCCGGCCGGAACGCCGGATGGGCTGCTTGCCCTTGAATTCATCGTGGGAGAGGTAGACGCCTTGCCGATGCAGAGAAGCCAGCGTAGACTCCAGCCCGTCGCGAT
>CAYGVJ010000106.1:0-3907 GCA_964353255.1 uncultured Solibacteraceae bacterium
TCCAACAAGACTCTGCCCATGCTGGGCACACTGGCGCGGACTCTCAGTCTGCCGCATCGAGACTCCAGAAACCCGCCTCGACACGATTGTCGAGGCGGCAAGCAAGAGTGCTTGCGCCACGAAAAGGAGGCGCTTTCCCCTTAAGTTAGCGCTTATGGGTCAGGGGACCTGCCCTACTGGGCGCAGTTGTAAGGCGGACGCCCCCGTCCGCGTTCGGCCCCCTGGCCGAACTCTTTATTACGGACGGATTACCGCCGTTTGCCACCCACCCGCCCCAGCGAGTAGACTGGGAACTTCCATGCCCATCGGCAAAGTCCGGCGGCCCCCGGGCCCCGCGGAAATCCTGGAAGCCGTCGAGGGAGAGCTTGGTCTGGTCGAGCGCGTGATCGGGCTGGAGTCGGTGGCCTCGGTCGAGGTCCTGACCGCCATGACCCGCTACCTGCAAGCCAGCGGCGGCAAGCGCCTCCGGCCGATGCTGGTTCTGCTGGCCTCGAAACTGGTGGGCGACAGCGGGGAAGCCGCCATCCGCATGGCAGCCGTCGTCGAAATGGTCCACGCGGCCACGCTGGTCCACGACGACGTCATCGACAGCGGCGAGACGCGCCGCGGCCGTCCTTCCGTCAACGTGAAGTGGGGCAACCACGCGGCCGTGCTCGCCGGAGACTGGCTTTACATGCAGGCTTTTCAGATGGCGTTGCGCGAGCGGAACTTCCGCATCCTGGAGATCCTCAGCGACGTGACGCAGCGCATGGTGGAAGGGGAGCTCCTGCAACTGGAGCGCCTGGGCTCCGCCAGGGTTACGGAGGCCGACTACATGGATGTGGTCGATCGCAAGACCGCCGCGCTGTTCTCGGCCTCGGCGCGCTTGGGCACAGTCGTGGCCGGAGGCGACGAGGATACCGAAGAGAAACTGGGCGCCTTCGCCTGGAACGTGGGCATGGCCTTTCAGTTGGCCGACGACATCCTGGATTTCACGGCGCAGCCCTCGGTGCTGGGCAAGCCGGTGGGCAACGACCTGGTCGAGGGCAAAGTCACCCTGCCTATGATCTATGCGCTGGAGGAAGCCTCCGGCGAGGAACGGCGGCTGGTCGAGACGGTGCTCAAGGAGCGCAGCTACCGCCGGGTGCCCTTCGCCGCGGTTTTGAACCTGCTGGAACGGCGCCGGGGCATCGAGCGGGTGCGCGAGCGCGCCCAACTGTTCACCGACGCCGCGCGTCAGCTCCTGGCCCCCCTCGTTGATTCTCCTTACCAGCGGGCCTTGCTAACCCTGGCCGAGCTGGTCACCGACCGCCGCTACTGACAAGTTTCCCTGCCTTCCCGCCGATAACACAGATGTGAGCACCGGAGGGCCTAGTGTGGCTTCTGATCACTCGGTTCTCCGGGGCCTGGACCGGCTCCCCCCCTTCTCCCCGATCCTGAACCGGCTGCTGGCCTCCCTGGCCCGGGAAGATGTGTCCTTCGGCGAGCTGGCCGAGGTGATCGAGAAGGACACGGTGCTGGCCGGCAACGCGCTCCGGCTGGTGAATTCCGCCCTCTATGGCTTCGCGGGGACGGTCAACTCGGTCCGCCACGCCGTGGCCATCCTGGGCCTGAACAAGCTCCGCAACGTCGCCATGAGCATGTCGATCTCGAAGCTGTGGCGGAGCGTGTCCATGCCGGAGGGTTGGTCCAGCGCCCGCTTCAACATCCACTCAGTAGCCACGGCGGTCCTCTCGGATTTGGTGGCGCAAAGAGTCCCTGTGCCTTACCCCGAAGGAGCGTTCGTGGCTGGCCTGTTGCATGACGTCGGCAAGCTGCTGATTGCGATTTCTCTCCCGCGGGAGTACGTCGCCATACAGACGCTTTTCTCACGGGGGACCCGCGCGCTGGAGGAGTGCGAGCAGGAGGTCATAGGCGCCACCCACTCGGTGCTCTCCGGGGTGGTGCTGGAGAAGTGGAACCTCCCTCCGCCGATCCGGCGCGCGGTTACTTTTCACCACTCCCCCCAGCAGGCCGACCAGGGCCAGCTCGACCTGAGCCATGTGGTGCAGGCTGCCGACCGCATCGCCCTGGACCTGGGGCACACCCTGCTGCCAGCGGGTGACGGGCCAACGCCGGCGCCCGGCGCTATGCTGGAGGGTCTCGGGCTCGACAGCCAGATGCGCGGGCTGCTCGAGCAGTTCCATTCCGAATTCGGGGTGCTCCGTACCTTCTTTTAAGTGGGCGCCATCAAGGTTACACTGGAAGGCGAGGGGGAGACTCGGCATGTACCCGAAGAGAGTCCTGATCGTCGCCCTGCTGGCGCTGGCGGGCGCCCTACTGAACCTGGGTTGCTCTTCCCAGAGGCCGGGGGCCGATGCCCGCGCCTACCGGATGGGCGACCCGGTCGCTGTGGGCGCGCTCGTCTACAACGTCAGCGACACAGAATGGCTGGACCAGCTTGGGTCAGGTCCCTCGGCGCGAATTCCGCAGAACCGGTTTCTGCTGATCCGCCTGACCGTGACCAACGGCGGGGCCAGCAATTCCGCCATTCCGGAGATGACGCTGGTGGACTCGCGCGGCCAGACCTACCATGAGCTGACTGATGGGCAGGAGGTAAGCGAGTGGCTGGGATACCTGCGGACTGTCAGCCCGGCGCAGACGGAGCGCGGCCGCGTGCTTTTCGACGTCCCCACCGGGGCCTACCGGCTGCGCGTGACCAACGACGCCGAGCCGGGCAGCGAGCGCGCTGCGCTGATCGAGATCCCGCTTCAGATCACGCCCGTGCTGCCCAGCCCGCCGGCGGGAAGATAGAAGCCTTGCTGGCCGCGGGCCTGCTCATCGCGCTGGCGCCCGCCGTCTGGTCTGGCGCCGCCCCCGCTCCCCTGGCCCTCGTCAAGCCCACCTTGCACCAGTACGAGGACGGCCCGATCCTCCCCGAGGACTTCCTGTTTGGTCCCGGCGAGACGGTCTTTCTGAGTTTCCAGATCGGCGGGTACAAGGTTTCCCCGGACTCCAGCATTCACCTCGCGTGCCGTATCGAGGCCGTGGACCCGGCGGGAGTGCCGCTGGCGGAGGTCTTCCAGCGCGAGATCAAAGCCGAGCTCACGCCCGAGGACAAGGACTGGATGCCGATGCTCCGTTACAGCGTGCCCACGCCGCCGCTGGGCGACCCGGGGACCTGCCGCATCCTGGTCCTGGTGAAGGACCTGCTGGCCGGCACGGAAACGAAAGCGGAGATTCCTTTCCGGCTGGGCGGGCGCCAGGTGGCGCCCAGCGACACCTTAGTGGTGCGCAATTTCCGCTTCCTACGCAGCGAAGAGGACCGGGAACCCCTCCCGGCGGCTGCCTACCGTCCCGGCGACACGCTGTGGGCCCGCTTCGAGATCCGGGGGTACAAGTACGGCCCCAACAACGCCGTCCACGTCGAGTACGGGCTGGCGGTGCTGGGTCCCAGCGGCAAGACGCTGTACACCGAGCCGCGAGCGGCCCTCGAGCAGACCAGCTCCTTCTATCCCAAGCGCTATCTGCCCGGCAGCCTGAGCCTCAACCTTCAGCCTAACGCCAAGCCCGGCGACTACACCATAGTCCTGAGCGTCCGCGACGAGATCGGCAAGCAAGTTTCCGAAACCAGCCACAGGTTCCGGATCGAGTAGGGGCCGGGCATGCCCGGCCCCTACCTCGCCGCGGCCTTCTTCACATACTTGTTGAACCAGGCGATCATCTCGTAGAGCGTGTGCTCGACGGATTCGCGCGCCGCATAGCCGTGGGATTCGTGGGGCAGGAACACGAACCGGACCGTGCCCCCGTTGCCCCGGATGGCTTGGTACATGCGCTCCGACTGGATGGGGAACGTGCCCGAGTTGTTGTCCGCCTGCCCGTGGATCAGCAGAATGGGCGCGCGGATCTGGTGGGCGTACATAAACGGCGACATCTTCACATACAGTTC
>CAYGVJ010000106.1:3917-19289 GCA_964353255.1 uncultured Solibacteraceae bacterium
CCCACAGCGTGCGGCGCTCGCTCGGGAAACTGAACGGCGTCAGCGTACGGTTGTAGGCGCCGCTGCGCGCAATGCCGGCGCGGAACAGATCCGAGTGCGCCAGCAGGTTGGCGGTCATGAAGGCGCCGTAACTGTGGCCGCCCACGCCCACGCGCGCCGGGTCGGTCACGCCCAGCTCGACCGCCTTGTCGATGGCCGCCTTGGCGCTCGCCACAATCTGCTCGACGTAGGTGTTGTTCATCGTCTCCGGGTCGCCCACTACCGGCATCGAGGCGCCGTCCAGAATGGCGTAGCCTTCCAGCAGGAAGAACAGGTGCGAGATCCCGGTGATGGTGGTGAAGCGTTGCGCGGAGCCCACCACCTGGCCCGCGGTGCCCGGGTCGTTATATTCGAGCGGATAGGCCCACACCACGGTGGGCAGGCGTGTGCCCGCTTTGTAGCCGGGCGGCAGGTACAGGGTGAAGGAGAGTTGCACGCCATCGGGGCGCTGGTAGGTGACCAGTTGCTTGGTGATGCCGCGGAGCTGCGGCGTCGGATCGGGGTATTTGGTGAGCGCCCGCGCCTGCTCTAAGCCGGCAGTGCGCAGGAAGTAGTTGGGCGGAGCGCTGGGCGACTCGCGCCGGGTGACGAACCGCGTGCCGTCGTCGCTGAGCAGGCCCACCACCGCCTCGTAGCTCGCCGCGTCGCAGCGGAAGAGGCGCTGCTTGGTGAGCGTATTCAGGTCGAAGCGGTCCAGGAAAGGCCGGTCGCCTGCCGGAGACGCACCGGGACCGGCCAGAAAGATCGAGTCGCCGCTTTGCAGTACGGCGCGGTGGCCGGTCTTGAGCGTGCGGAAGGAGGGTGTACCGGGATCATTGTAACGATCCTGTGCGCTGAGGCTCCACAGCAGCCGCCCGCCCTGGGCCGGGTTGTCGGCGTTGAAAGCGAACGCGCGCTCCCAGCGGCGATCACGGTCGTAGTCGCCGACCATGACCAGGCCGCCCCGCTCGCCCCAATACACTCCCCGCTGGCGGTGCTCGGTTTTCGTGAGTTCGACCGGCTCGCCCGCAAACGGCGCCGGCAGCATCAGCACCCGGTCGCGGTGGGGGACCTTGCGCTTGGGATCGCCGCCGTCCAGGGCCTCGGTCCATACCAGCGTGGCCGGCGCCGTGGGCCGCCAGTGATAGCCGCGGGGGCCGGTGGGGACGCCCTCGATGGGCACTGTGTCGGCCAGCGGCAGGCTGGCCAGCCTGTGCACCACCTTGCCGGCGCGGTCCCAGACCTCCACTTCCTTCGGGAAGTCGAAGAGCGGGTGCAGGTAGGAATAGGGGCGCTGAATCCGCGCCACCAAGAAGTGCTTGCCGTCGGGCGCGGGTGAGGCGGTCTGGAAGACGCCGGGCCGGCCCACGGGCGTGATCCGGCCGCTGGAGGTCTCCACCAGCGCCAGTTGTGCGGTGGCGTAGTAGTCAAACAGATCCTCGTCGTGCGGGTTGGTGAGCAGATCCTGGTAGGTCCGCACTGGCGCCCGCTTGCCGGAGGCTTCCTGCACGTCGGGGCCGGTGGGCACTACGGCTCGGGCGGGCGGCTTGCCTCGGGCCGCGGGAACCAGCCTCGCCAGCAACTCGCGCCCGCCGGGCATCCACTCGAGCGGGTCGCCGGCTACGGCGTTGATGACGATGCCCTTCAGCTTGCGCACGCTCCCCGTGGCCGTCTCCCCCACCCACAGCTCGATCCCGGCCGCAGTCGTGTTGGTAAACGCAAACTGGCGGCCGTCGGGGCTGAATTCCGGCCGGCCCGGCTTGGCTCCCACCGGCAGCGCGATCTTGATCTGAGCGCCGTCGGGGATCTTCATGACCGTGATGCCGACGAAGTACATGGCCTGGTGCGGGCCGTTGGTATTGGGGTCGATGCGCAGCCCGGCCAGCCGCAACATCGGCTGGGCCAGGTCGGCGATGGGCGGATAGCGCAGGGGTTCGAGCAGCAGCGCGCAGTCCCGCGCGGGGCTGAGCTGGAACTGCGGCGTGGGCGGCGCGTTCAGCACATCCAAGATCGCCTTGGGCGGCAGCTTGTAGGTCTCTTGGGGAAACGCCGTCACCACGGACAGCAGCAAAAGCAGAGCGCACAGTGTTTTTCTCATAGACGTGTCCAGTGTAGCTGTTTCGCGCCAAGCGCGCCAAGATCCCGCCAAGAACGCAAGGATTTCTTATTCTTTATTTCCTGATGTTCACTTGGCGAGCTTTGCGGGACCTTGGCGTTCCTGGCGCGAAACCGAAAGTGGAACCCGCACGTCAATCCGCGCGCCCTCACCGGGGCGAGATCTCAGAGACAAGCTCCCGGACACCAGCCGGACCCGTTCCTCCATGCTGGTCAAGCCCAGTCCCTCGGTGCTCTTCGCCGACTCGGGCTCGAAACCGACCCCGAAGTCTTCAATGGAGAGGCGGACGCCACTGGAGGTTCCCGCCAGCGTGACCGTGGCCCGTGGAGAACGGGAATGCCGGGCAATGTTGCGGAGGGCCTCTTGTGTTACCCGGTACAGGCACAAAGCGACATCCTGCGGAAGGCGGTGGGGGAGGTCCCGATGCCTGGCCTCCACCTTGATCCCCTCCCGCTTGGAGAACTCCGCACAGTAGGATTTCAAGGCCACGGCCAATCCCAGGTGCTCCAGTATCGAGGGGTGCAGTTGATGGGCGATGCGGCTGAGCTGGTTGGATACCTCCACCACCCGGCTTCTGATCGCTTCAAGCCGATCCCGGATCAGCTCTGGAGAGAGCGGGAGCTGCTGCTCCAGCGCTTCCAGGTCCACGGCCAGCATGGCCAGCTTCTGGTTCAGGTCGTCGTGCAGCTCGCGCGCGACCCATTTGCGCTCCGTCTCCTGCGCCGTGAGCGCGCTCGCGTGCGCTTTGCGCAGCGCATCTTCGACCCGTTGACGGTCCTGAATATAGGTAAGGAACCTCTCTATCTCACGCGCCATCTGGTCCGGCTTCAATAACTCCGCTGGCGGGACGTAGGAGAAGTTGCGGCAGACCGCCTCGCCATAGACCACGATCGGATGGATGCGAATCGCGCCGAGGATGACCTCTGGCGAGGAGCGTCGCCGGTTGTACTGGCAGATGGCTAGGCACTTGTTCGCCGGAAAGAAGTAGTTCAGCTTGCTTTCATATTCCATCAAGCGCTCGCCGCCGGGATCGCCGCCCAGTGCCCAGGTCGTCTCGCCCGTCACCCTGAGGGCAGCAAAGCCTGCTGCAATGGCTGAGTCAGCGGCCTCCTTGAGGAACCTGATCATCGAATCAGGGTCGAAATGCTCTTGCCTGAGATAGGTCTCTTGCTTGCTGCTCACGCTCAGGGCGCCCGATTCGAGGGCGGAATCGACGTCGATTCCCTCGGCGCGCATGGCCTCTAGCACCGCGGCCACGCTGTTGTCGTCGGCGAAATAGAGGCACTTCTCGCCGCGCTCCAACCCAATCCGAATGTAGGGAATGACCGTGGCGAACTGTTCCTGCTGGGTTTCATAAACCAAGCAGAGGTGATCGTGGGGCGCGAGTCGTTCGAGCGCCTCAAGAAGCTCGGTTTTCGCTCTGGTTGGAGGATCCATCGATCAAGCCTCCCAAGGCTGGCAGCCCTAGGAAGGCTGCAAGCCGGGTTTTCCCCTTCGCACCTCTGGTCGCCAACCAGTGTACACCTTATGTTCTCTTGGCGGGCTTCGCGGGACCTTGGCGTCCTTTGGGCGAAAGGCTTCTCGCGCCCAGGCGGCAGGGATCCCTGTTCGTTGCCGACAGCTTACGGCTCGACCGTAAGAACCGCCTCCGCGGCCGTCAGCCCCGGCGCCGTCGCCCGGATGGTGACCTTGCCCGGCTGGGCGCCTGAGCGCACCACGGCGACCGCCCGGCCCTGGTACGCCTTCTTCTGGTTGGCCCGT
This sequence comes from uncultured Solibacteraceae bacterium, assembly GCA_964353255.1. Taxonomy (GTDB): domain Bacteria; phylum Acidobacteriota; class Terriglobia; order Bryobacterales; family Bryobacteraceae; genus VFZS01. The sequence continues at coordinate 7,813 of CAYGVJ010000106.1, forward strand.
ACAGGGCTGCTGTCAGTGAGGTCCGCGTTGTCCACGGCGAGCAGCCGGCCGGGGCCTGTCACCTCGAAGGTGATCGTATGGTCGGCGTCCGGCAGGCGGTTCCCGTCGCGGTCCACGACGTGCGCTTCGACCGTGGATACCTGCCTTCCATTGCCTTTAAGGGTCTTCAGGTCCGGCCTCAGTTCGATCTTCGCGGGCGGGCCGATGGACTTCAATTGGAAGCGCGCCGCGGGGCTCCCGCCCTTCTTCCCCACCACGTCCACGGTCCCTGTTTCATTGGGCACCGACCAGACCAGAGCCGGCAACAGGCGGTCCGGGATCTGCCTCTCGCCCAGCGACCGCCCATTCAGCAACACCTCGACCGCGTCGCAGTTTGTGTACACCTCGAGGGGAATGTTCTTGCGCGGGTCGGCGGTCCAGCCCCACCGCTCGACCAGCGGTATCCGCCCCAGGTTCTTCGGCCACTCGGCCAGGCGCGACTCATCGGCGCCCGCGCCCCAGGCCGCCGCGTACACCATCGGCTGGCTGCTCCAAAGCGCCTGCCGCAAATACGCCTCCCGCTTCCAGAAGCCCTGGATGTCCAGCAGCCCGGCCGCGGACCCGTGACTCGGAAACCGGCGGGCCTCCCCGAGAAAATCGATCCCCGTCCAGAGAAACTGTCCGGCGACGTAGTCGTTGAGCGCGACGTATCGCCAGGCGTCCAGGCTCCGGCTGTTCTCGCTGCCGTAGATGACCCGGTTGGGATAGGCTTTGTGATCCCGGTCGTAAAACTGCTCCAGGTAGTTGTAGCCGGCCACGTCCAGCATGTCGGCCACGCCGGTGGCGTTGGAGGCGTTGATATCGGCCAGGCCCATGGTGACGGGCCGCGTAGTGTCCAGCAGCTTCACCGCGGCGATGAGCCGGCGTGCAATGCCGGGCATCAGGTCAGCCGAGAGGCTGTTCGGCTTCACCCCGTCTCTGCCCCGCGGATGGGTGAAAGGATCATCGGGGTAGTCAATCTCGTTGCCGATGCTCCACATGATGATCGACGGATGGTTCCTGTCCCGGCGCACCATGTCCTGAAGATCGCCGACGGCCCACTCCTCGAAAACTTCGTGGTAGCCGCGCCGGCCTGCCACCCCCACATTCCAGCCTTCCGCCCACTTGCGCTTGCCCCCGATCCACTCGTCGAAGGCCTCGTCGATGACCAGGAAGCCCAGCCGGTCGCACAGGTCGTAGAACTCCGGGGCCATGGGGTTGTGGGAACACCGAATCGCGTTCACGCCGATTTCTTTGAAGCGTTTCAGCCGGCGTTCCAAGGCTTCTTCAAAGAACGCCGCCCCCAGCGCTCCCAGGTCGTGATGGATGCAGACGCCCTTCATCTTGACCGGCTGTCCATTGAAGACCAGACCCTGGTCGGGGCTGAAGTAGAATCTCCGCACACCGAACGGGGTCCTTTGCTCATCCGCGGGTTGTCCGTTCATGTACAGGCGGCTCACCGCGGTGTACAAATAAGGCTGTTCCGGGGACCACCGGTTCGGGCGCGGGATCGCGATCTGCTGGGCGAAGGTCCTCTCCTTGCCGGGGGCGATCGGTTCCGCGCCTTTGGCGTTCCCGATTTCGCTTCCGCGGGCGTCCACGACGGTGGTGACCAGGCTCACCTCAGCCTGGGCAGCCGACTCGTTCATCACCCGCGTTTCTACGGAGACCAGCGCCTCAGCCTCCTGGGCCACCGGCGTCGTCACGTAGGTTCCCCAGGGGGCGATGTGGACCGGGCCGGTGACGCTGAGCCAGACGTGGCGGTAGATTCCCGACCCGGGGTACCAGCGCGAGTCGGCGACCACGCTGTGATCCACACGCACGGCCAGCAGATTGGGCGAGGCGCCGAAGCCAAGGTGCGGCGTGAGGTCGTACTCGAAGGTGGAGTAGCCGTAGGGCCGGCGGCCAAGGCGCCGGCCATTGACCCAGACATCACTGTCCCGATACACGCCATCGAAACGGACGGAGATCTTGCGGCCGCGCAGCGACGCCGGGAGGGTGAATGTCTTGCGGTACCAAGCGATGCCGCCGGGCAGGAAGCCGGTGCCGCTCGAGTTCTTTGGGCTGTAAGGTCCTTCGATGGACCAGTCGTGCGGCAGGTCCACGATCCGCCAGTCCCGGTCCGCCAGCGCGGCAGCCTCGCCCTGCTGGACGTCTCCCAGATGGAACCGCCACCGGTTATCGAAGTTCCACCGCTCACGTACCGATTGGGCGTGGCTCAGGACGGCGGTAAACAGGAATGCAGTGGCGACAAACGCTTTGAGCACGCCCCGGTGGCGCGGGTGGGTACGTCTGAGGGTTGCGCGGTACATGGAGCACCTCCTGCTGTGATATGTACGCTCTTGGCGCGAAGCCATCTAGGCAGGTGTGTCCTCTCCGGCCCCCTGCCCGATGTTGGCGCTCTTGAGCAGCTTGTAGACGATGCGGTTGGCGGGAACCTTGGATTCCACCCAGTCGATGCCCTCGGAGGTTATCATGTAGTCGCTGCTGGTCTCGTCCCGCCGAAGGAACCCCTTCTCCTTCAAGTACCAGATGGTGAATTCCAGGTGCTCGCGGGGGAAGGAGGTCATGGCTTCCAGCTCCAGCAGCGACAGGCTGGGGTCGTCCGGCGTGGACCGCCGCCGGTTATACAGCAGGCACAGCAGACCCAGGCGGCGGTTGCCCTCGGCCTCGATGCCCACCACGAAATCCTTCATCTCGAAGATGGGCAGCGGATGGGAATACTGGAGCTGAACCCGCTCGCTGTACGCCGCGCGCTTCTCCGGGTCGCCCAGCACCTCGTAGGCCTCCCGCAGCCGGATGAACATCTCCATGTCTCCGGTGTTGGGGTTGTCGGGGTGGTAGCGGGCGGCCAGGATCCGGTAGACCCGCTGGATGGTCTCCGGCTCGGCATTGGGGCTGATCTGGAGCAGCTCGTAGTAATCGACGAAATCGGCTTCAGCCATGCGCAGTGATTGTACCATCCGGCGCGCCCGCGGCCAGGCGCGCCTTCTGTACGCGAACGTAGATCACCCGCAGCGTGGCCAGCGCGGGCACCGAAAGGAACATCCCCGGGATGCCGGCGATCTGCTCGCCCGCCAGCGCGCCGAAGATCACCAGGAGCGGGTGCAGCGACACGCCGGCGCTCATCAGCCGAGGGTTCAAGATGTAGTCCTGGAAGATGCGGTAGCCGACCAGGAAGGCCAGAATCACCAGCACGTGTCCGAACCCGCTGAAAGCCGCTACCAGGACGATGACCACCGCCGCTGTGGCGGGCCCCACCACCGGGATGAACTCCAGGGCGCCAGCGATGCTAGCCAGCAGCACGCCATAGGGCATGCCGATCACGGTGAAGAACAGCCCGTAGGCCAGCAGGGTGGCCAGCGACAGCAGCATCAGCGCCCGGATGAACTGCCCCAGCAGGTGGTGCAGGTCCGAGAAAATGTCTTCCCACACGCTCCGGCGGGGGCCGGACATCATCCCCAGGATCCGGGCGCGAAACTCGGCGCCATCCTTGAGGAAGAAGAAGGCGAAGATGGGAATCAGTATCACCACCAGCGCCCCGCTCAGTATCGACATGATCTGGGCGGTGGCCTTCTCCAGCGACGGCAGCAGAACCGAGGTCAGGCTGGATCCCTGTTCCCGCAGCAGTTGCAGCAAGTGCCCCTTGAGCGGCGCCAGCCAGCTCGGCTCCGGCTCGGCCAGGGTTTGCTCCACCTTCTGGAGGAGGTCCGGGAATCTCTTGGCCAGGTTCGAAGCCTCGCTCGAGGCCTTGGCGCCCACGGCCGTGCCCACCAGCACTAATGCCGCGACGAGCGCCACATAGACCGCCGCCAGAGCCCAGTTCCGTGAGACTCGCCGGGGCGTGAGCCGGTCCACCAGGTTGACCAGCGGCGACAGCAGGTAGGCGAAGAGCACCGCCAGCACGAACACCAGCAGCACCCGCCGCAGCAGGTAAACCAGGGCCAGCGACAAGGCCACCAGGAATACCGTCCAGGCGGCTCGTGCCGCGCGGCTGTCCAGCCCTAACATACGCCCAACCTCAGGGCTTGATCACTATCTTCGCCACGCCGTCTTCGTACCGCTCCAGCAGCGAGAAGGCGCGCTCGATATCTTCCAGCGGAAACTCGTGCGTCAGCAGCGGCGCCAGCCGGGCCCGCTGCTGGCCCAACAGCTCCAGGGCGGGGTGGAATTCGGTGGCCGAGCGGCGCACGTTGAAAAACGCCAGCTCCGCCAGCCGCATGGTTTCTATGTCCAGCGGCAAATAGGTGGCCGAGGGTATCCCGGTCAAGACGAAACGCCCGCCCTTGCGCGTCGCCCGGAGGCACTGGTTCAGGCTGTCTCCCTTGGCCGCGCAGTCGAGGGCCAGATCTACGCCTCGCTCGCCCGTCTCGCTCCGGATCTGGCGGACCGGATCGACCGCTGCCGGGTCGATCACCTCTTCCGCTCCCATCTGCCGGGCCAGCTCCCGTCGGCGCCCGACCGGCTCGACCGCCCACACCCGGCTGACCCCCGCGAGCTTCAGCACCAGCACCGTCAGCAGGCCGATGGGACCGGCCCCCAAGACCGCCGCCGTCTCGCCTAGCTGCGGCTGCGCGAACTTCATCGAGTGCAGCACAATCGCCAGCGGCTCGATCAGCGTGGCTTCCTCCAGGCTCAGCTCTGGCGCCAGAGGCATCAGCGTGTGCGCGGGCACGTTGGCGTGGTCCCGGAACAATCCCAGGTGCGGCGGGGCGCTCAGGAACCGCAGGCTGGTGCAAAGATTGTGGCGCCCCACGCGGCAGAACTCGCAGCGATAGCAGAACTGCGAGGGCTCGATTGCCGCCCGATCGCCCGGCGACCAGCCCGTGACCCCGGGGCCGGTCTTTACCACCCGCCCGGCGGGTTCGTGTCCCATGACCAGCGGGTAGACCGTCGGCGCCCCGCCGATCTGCCCCTCCGAGAAGTGATGCAGGTCCGAGCCGCACACCCCCACCGCCAGCAGGCGCACCTGCACCTCGCCCGGCCCGGGTTCCTCCAAGGCCTGCTCCACGATCCGGAACCGGCGGAACTCGTACAATTCAGCGACGCGCATTCTTCCACAGTACCGGAAGCTCCGCGTGGCAGGCAAACCGCCCGGCAGCCTACTTCTTGAACAGGTTGTCGAAGGCCGCGCGGGCGGCGTCGGGGGAACGCGGCGCCTGGTTGGAGACCCCTCCCGAGGAGGCGCCGGAAGTGGCATCGCGCGCCACGGTCACGCGCGGCTCGAACCAGGTACACTCGTTGGCCTGGTCCTTGGAAGGAACCCGCGCCGGGATGGGCTTGCGGCACTGGAAGCGGGTCGAGGTGTCAAAGTTGGCGCACTGCTTGCAGCAGTGCAAGGCTACGCCGCACTTCGGGCAATTGCCTCGGTAGTCGGTGTCCTCGGCCAGGGCTGTGGTGCAGTTGTAGCAGCGGGTGGCCACCACGCTCTGCACCATCCGCGGCAAGCGGGGCCCCGTCACATCGATGGGCGGGCGCGGCCCCTGGCGCACCCCCTCCTCGGGCCTCCGCCCGAAACCTTCGCGGTCCCGGCCGGATTCCATGTATCCGTGTTGTCGGTATTTTCGATCGCTCTCCATGGAGGATCACCAGCTCCTTTGGAGTGTTCCCGGAGATCTAGAGGTGTGCTCTACTACGCTCCCGCGATATCCATTTCCTTCCGCGATTGCTTCGTCGAAGGCGGGCGCAGCGAGGTCGCGGCCGGGAACTGCCACCTGGAACCTGCGGGGTGCCCGGCGCGGGGTAGCCACTCAAGTGACTCACCCACGCCTCAAATCCATTATGTACCACGAATCAAGCGCAAATGCCAGCCGGTATTCGCCGTACGTCCCTCCCAGCAAAGACCCCGGTGGCGGGCTCTAACCCGCCGCTGCCGGGCGCCGGCCGGCGGCCGCGCCTGAGGTCCAGCCCCCATTCCGCGTCAGCAAGCCACGCCGATTCAGTCCGATGCAGCCGTCTCCCGGGCCCACTTGATCAACCCGCCGCAGGGTTTGGACAGCGGGTCTCCGAAATGGTTCGGCGTTATTCGCAAGGCGTAGCCCAGCCGCCCGGTCTGCCGCGGCACCACTTCCTTTTCGAAGACAACCACGTGACCGGACTCCGCCACGGGAGGCAACAGCATGACCTCGGTGTCCTCCAGGTGGCCTCCGGCCCCGATGCGCCCCACCACCACCTCGACGCGCACATCGCCCGGCTTAAGCCCGGCCAAGTCCGCTGTCGCCCGCACTGTCACCGGCCGGCCGCTCAGCACCGGCCCGGCGGGTGGGCCGCCCAGCTCCACGAACTTCACCTTACTCCAGGCCCGCGCAACTTCCGCTTCCCAGCGCGCCGTCTCCCGCGCCTTCCGGAAGCCGTCGGCCGCCAGCTCCTGGTAGGCCGCCTGGGCCGGTTCGTAGAGCTGCGTCCGATACTCCTCAACCATCCGCTGCGAGTTGAACTGCGGGCCTAGATAGCTGAGCGACCGCTTCACCCGGCGCAGCCACTCGCGGGGAACGCCCTGGTCGCGTTCGTAGAAGGTGGGAACGATGTCGATTTCCAGCAGCGAGTAGATCGTCGTCGCGTGGACCTCGTCCTGGTCCTCCGAGTAAGGATAGCGATCCCCCACCGCCCAGCCGCCGACCTGCTCGTAAGCCTCGTCGAACCACCCGTCCAGGATGCTCAGGTTCAGCACGCCGTTCAAACCCGCCTTCATGCCGCTGGTCCCGCAGGCCTCTTCGCCGCGCCGCGGCGTGTTCAGCCACAGATCCACGGCGGTGACCAGCTCGCGGGCCACGTTCGCGTCGTAATCCTCCAGGAACACCAGCCGCTTGGCCAGTTCCGGGTCCCGCGAGAGCTGCACGATCTGCCGGATCAGCTCCTTGCCCGGGTGATCCTTGGGGTGCGCCTTGCCCGCTATGACGATCTGCACCGGCATCTCCGGGTGGGACAGGATCCGCTTCAGCCGGGCGGCGTCCCGGAACAGCAGCGTGGCCCGCTTGTAAGTGGCGAAGCGGCGCGCAAAGCCGATGGTGAAGGCCTCCGGGTCCAGGACCTCCGCGGCCCGCCGCAGCTCGACCGAAGAGCCTTTGCGCTGCAGGGCGAAATTGCCCTGGCGCTCGCGGACGAAGGTCACCAGACGTCTCTTCCGCCGGCGGTGCGCCTCCCAGAGTTCCTGGTCCGGGATGTCCTGCACCTGTTCCCAGGTCTTGGGGTCGGTCGCGCGCTCCCGCCAGTCCGGCTGCAAATACTGGTCGTAGAGGGTGGCCAGGTCGTTGTTCAGCCAGGTCAGCAGGTGCACCGCATTGGTGATCGAGGTGATGGGGATCTCCCAGACCGGCAGCCGCGGCCACAACTCCTGCCAGAGCTCCTGGGAGACCTGGCGATGCAGGCGGCTGACCGCGTTGCGGAACCCCGAGGCCTTGATCGCCAGAATGGCCATCGAGAAGGGCTCGTTAGGGTCGCCGGGATTGCGCCGGCCCAAGCCCATCAGCCGGTCGAACTCGATTCCGGTCGCGGCGCAGTACTCCTGGAAATACTGCCACATCAGGCCGCTCTCGAACAGGTCGAGGCCCGCCGGCACCGAGGTGTGCGTGGTGAAGACGTTGTTGCAGCGGGAAACCTCGAACGCCTCCGCGAAGCTGAGCCCCTGCTCCTGGATCAGCACGCGGATACGTTCCAGGGCCAGGAAGGCGGAGTGCCCGTCGTTCATGTGGTACACGGTGGGCTCCAGCCCGAGAGCCTTCAGCGCCCGGAGCCCGCCCACCCCCAGCACCAGTTCCTGGCGGATACGCACGTGGCTGTCGTCGGCGTAGAGCTGATCGGTGATGTCACGGTGTTCCGCCAGTTCGTTCTCCGGAATGTTGGTGTCCAGCAGGTACAGCTTCACCCGGCCCACGTCCATCCGCCAGACCTTGCTCCAGACCACGCCCGTCGGCAGCTTCACCGGCACTTTGAGCTCCGCGCCGCCGGGGTCCCGCACCGGCGCCAGCGGAAGCGTGTAGAAATCGTTGACCGGCGAGCGCTCCTGTTGCCAGCCGTCCGGGTTCAGCGACTGCTGGAGGTAGCCGGTCTGGTAAAGCAACCCCACGCCCACCACCGGCACATCCGAATCGCTGGAAGCTTTCAGGAAGTCCCCGGCCAGCACTCCCAGGCCGCCGGAATACCCGGGGAAGCACTCCGCTACGCCGTACTCCATGGTGAAGTAGGCCACCAACTGATTCCGTGCCGGGGCCCCGGTGCGGTACATGTAAGCATCGAATCGCTCGCAGGCCCGCCGGTACAGCGCCAGGTAGCGTGGGTCGCCCGCCAGTCTCTCCAGTGTGGCCTGAGGGATCTGGCCCAACATCAAGACCGGGTTGTGCCCGCACGCCGGCCACAGATCCGAGTCCGTCCGCCGGAACAGCATTCGGATGGTGGGTTCCCAGCCCCAAAGCACGTTGCCGGCCAACTCGGAAAGCCTGGAAAGGGCTGGCGGCAACGCGGGACGGACCAGGAACTCGCGGAGGGGTGGAATCTGGAATGCCATGTGCAGCTTGCGTCTGTCCTCAAGATAGCAGAACGCCGAGCTGGCCGCCAGCGCCGCCCGGTGCGCTAACATGGTAGCGGGACCCCGAACCGGGGGTTCCGCCGACGCTTGTTGAACAGGAGAGCCGCTAGATGGCTTACGTCATCATCGATACCTGCACCAAGGACGTGCTCTGTGTGGAGGCCTGCCCGGTAGACTGCATTCAACCCAAGCAGGACGAAGCCGGATTCGAGGAAAGCAGCCAGCTCTACATCGACCCGGAAGCCTGCATCGATTGCGGGGCTTGTGTTCCGGTCTGCCCCACCAACTCGATCTTCATCCTGGAGGAGTTGCCGGGCGATAAAGCCGACTTCGCCGGAAAGAACGCCGCCTACTACGGCAAGTAGGACCCCCGGGCCGGCGGCGGGGCCGGAAGGAGGCCGGGAAGCTGGGAAAAAACCGGCCCAACCGCTCCCTGACGGTCGCGGCTCGGATAGGGTCGCGAGGTTTCGGGCGGCCGTCCGAGCCGCGCGCGTAAGCAAGCGGTTTCAGGGCCGGTTTTTCACAGCTTCCGGAAGGAGGCCGCAGCCATGCCTGTCCTGGCGCAGCTTCTGGCGCTGAGGGGGCGGGAAGGCGAGCTGTTCGAGCCGCTGGATGACCGCCGCATCCGCTGCTACGCCTGCGGCCACTGCTGCCCGATCTTTGAAGGCCAGCCCGGGGTCTGCAAGGTGCGCTTCAACCGGGGCGGCAAGCTGTATGTCCCCTGGGGCTACGTCGCTGGCGCCCACTGCGACCCCATCGAAAAGAAACCTTTCTTTCATGTGCGGCCTGGAGCTGCGGCCTTCAGCTTTGGCATGCTGGGCTGCAACTTCCACTGCCCGTTTTGCCAGAACTGGGTGACCTCCCAGGCCCTGCGCGATCCCGTGGCGGTCTCGCCGCCGCAGGCGGCCACAGCCGAGCAGATCGTGCGGCAAGCCGTCAAGCTGGGGGCCGCAGCCGTCGTCAGCACCTATAACGAGCCGCTCATCACCGTCGAATGGGCGGTGGCCGTCTTCCGCGAAGCCCGCGCCCGAGGCCTGCTGACCGGCTTCGTCTCCAACGGATACGCCAACCCCAGGGTGCTCGAATACCTCCATCCCTGGCTGGATCTGTTCAAAGTGGACCTGAAGTGTTTCGACGACCGCCGCTACCGCCGCCTGGGAGCCCGGCTCGAACCGGTCCTGGACAGCATCCGCCGCATCTTCCAGATGGGCTTCTGGCTGGAGGTCGTCACCTTGGTGGTGCCGGGATTCAACGATAGCGACGGCGAGTTGCGGCAGATCGCCGAGTTTCTGGCCGGCGTCTCGCCCGACATTCCCTGGCACGTAACGGCTTTCCACAGCAACTACAAGATGGAGGACACCCGCGACACCCCTGGGGAGACCCTCCTGCGGGCTGCCGAAATCGGGCGCCGGGCCGGGCTGCGCTACGTCTACTCGGGCAACCTGCCCGGGGCGGTGGGCGGCGGCGAGGACACCTTCTGCGGCGCCTGCGGAGCGCGCCTGATCCGGCGCTACGGGTTTCGCGTGCTCGACTACCGGCTCACTGCCGAGGGCCGCTGCTCCGCTTGCTCGCAGGCCATCCCCGGCCGCTGGGCCGTTCCCGGCCCCAACCACCTTGACGCGCCTACCGCCCCCCGCCTACAATGAGAGGGCGAGCAAGGAGGCCACATGAGATCCATCGGCTTGCCTGAGCTTCTCGTCATTTTGGGTGTCGCCGTCCTGCTGTTCGGCGGGAAAAAGATCCCTGAGGTGGCCAAAGGTTTGGGCGAAGGCATTCGCAACTTCAAGAGCGCCCTCAAGGGTGAGGAGAAGCCCGAAGACAGGAAGCCGGCGTAAGCTTCCCACGCCGCCCGCAAGTGTTGGGCGGCGTTCCCCTCGGCCTTCCAGAAAGAAAAACCCCGCGAGCGCTCGCGGGGTTTTGAGTCTAGCGGTCTGCTACTTCTTCTTCGGGGGAACGATGGCGTCCTTGACGACCTTCGCTACCCGAAATTTCACGACCTTCTTGGCCGGGATCTTGATCGGAACGCCGGTGGCGGGGTTCCGCCCCATGCGGGCTTTGCGCTCGACCCGCACCAGCCGGCCCAGTCCCGGAAGCACGAATACGCCCGCCTTCTTGGTCTCCCGGACGGCGATGCCAGCATAGGCCTCCACGATCTGCTTGGCTACCTTATTGCTCACGTCGGCCGCGCCGGCGATCTCTCGAATCAGTTGCGTTTGCGTCATGCGTTTGGCATCAGCCATAGCTTGTTACCCATCCTCCCAAATTGAACGTGAACCACCCTCGAGCAGGGCCTCCTCTGCCCGGACGCCCGCGCTTCAAAAAACGCCCGGTCTTCCGGACTGCACCACTCGAACCGTCCATATTATGCGGAATCGCGGGCCAGATGTAAAGAGAAATGTGGGCGGAAGGCCCATTTTTCGGCCCTCCCGTGGCACAGGACTTCAGCCGGTGGTCCTTCAGGCCCGCGCTGCGGCCGCCTTCTGCACCGGCACGGGCACGGCCGTCACCTCCCGGGCCCCTTCGGGCAGTCCCAAACGGCTGCGCAACTCGGCCTCCAGCCGCCGCGCCAGATCCGGGTGCTCCCGGAGAAAGCGCCAGGCGTTCTCCCGCCCCTGGCCCAGGCGCTCCCCGCCGTAGGCGAACCAGGTCCCGCTCTTTTCTACCAGGCCTTGCCCCGCCCCCACGTCCAGCAGGTCGCTTTCACGGCAAACCCCCTCCCCGTGGATCAGGTCGAATTCCGCCTCTCGGAACGGCGCGGCCACCTTGTTCTTCACCACGCGCGCCTTGGTCCGGCTGCCTATCACCCGGTCGCCCTCCTTGATCGCCGCCAGCCGCCGCACATCCACGCGTACCGAGGCGTAAAATTTCAGGGCCCGGCCGCCGCTGGTGGTTTCCGGGTTGCCGAACATCACCCCGATCTTCTCCCGGATCTGGC
>CAYGVJ010000107.1:0-18581 GCA_964353255.1 uncultured Solibacteraceae bacterium
TACGACCGCAGGTTCGCCTGGTGGCCAGGGCTGTCGCCCTCGATCTGCCGGTTGCCCAAATCGCCGGGGGGATAGCGGAAACGCATAGCCAGCCCGCTGTAAGCGGCGCTCAACCTCCAGCGGGAGGTGCCGTTCCAGGTGGCACTCACCTCCAGGCCGCGAGTTTGCGCTTGGATCAGGTTCTCGAAGCGGCCCGGGATAACCACATGCGGCGGAGCGGGGGCCAGTTCAAGAAATGGAACACCCGCCTGGAAACTGCGGAGGTGGTCATAGAAGTTGTAGAAGCCCGCCAGGTCCACGAACAGGCCGGGAGTGAGCTGAAGGCGATATCCCAGCTCATAAGCCAGCAACGCCTCGGACCGGTAACCCCGGTTTCCGAACAGGCTCAGGAGGTTCGGAAGCCCGTTTGGGCCGGGAAACGCCGCCAGATTCGCCCGCAGGTCATGCTCGGTGGCAGAGGGCGTCCGGACCGCGCGGGCCACCGACAGCCAGGCGGCATGGCGCAGATGCGGCGTCCAAATGAGGCGCAGGTTGGGCTGCACTTCGTAGCCGGTGAAGGAGTTGTGCTCGAACTTGGATCCCAGCGTAAGCCGGAGCCGGTCCTCGAGCACTGCTATATCGTCCTCCAGAAACGCGCTGAGCAGATGATCCTGCCGGTGACGAGGGTCAAACGAGAGGGTGAAACTGTTCTGGAGTTGGTCGCGCCCCAAACGGTATCCGCAGCCCCACAGCAGGTCGTGCCGCGAGCCCAGAGCGCGACGGTGCTGGAAGTCCAGATCCAAGGTGTTCAGCACCTCCCCCGTCAAGGCATCCTTGCGGAAAGTGCGGTCGTAGTAGAGTTGCAGGGCGGTTTCTGAGACTGCCGAGGAATGCTTCCAACGGCCCAGGACGTTTCCTCCGGCCGATCTGGTCTGATCGTTGATCACTTCGAGGAACGGCGGGGACAGAGAAGCGACTCCGGCCTGCTGCTCGCCCTGGCCGCGGTAGACATCCCCCTGCACGGTCAGCGAGTCCCGCTTGGACAGGTTCAGGTCCATGCGGAACCCTCCGCGCAGGAGGCCCCAGTCATTGACCGCCCCCTGGCCGGCCCCCTTGAACCAGTGGTTCCGCTGAAAGTACTTCGCAAAGGCCCGGTAGTGGGCGTTGGGACCGAGCGGCCCTCCGTAGCGCAGCCCGCCAAGCCCGCGTTCTTCATTCCCGCCGCCCGCTGTAACCAGGCCGCCCTGTGTCTGGGCGGCGGCTTTGGTGATGATATTGATGACGCCATTGACGGCGTTGGCCCCCCACATGGTGGCGCCCGGTCCGCGGATGACCTCAATGCGGTCCACGTCTTCCAGCAGCGTGTCCTGCACCTCCCAATAGACGCCCGAGAACAGCGGGCTGTAGACGCTTCGGCCGTCCACCAGAACCAGCAGTTTGTTTGCGGCCAGACCGTTGAAGCCGCGGGCGCTGAGGGCCCACCACCCCGCATTCACCCGAGCTACCTGAACTCCCGGCGCCATGCGCAGCGCTTCCGGAATGCTGGTGGCGCCCGAGCGGCGGAGGTCTTCCTGGGTGATCACAAAGACCGCCGCCGCGGCCTGCGAGAGCTTTTGCTCTTTTTTCGAGACCGAAGTCACCTCGATGTTCATCAGCTCCTCGAGGCTGATCTCGGTCAAGTCACGCGGCGGTTGAGCGGCTCGGCCGGCCGGCGCGAAGCACACAACCAGCAGACAGACTAGGATTTTCGGTCGAGTCACGAGACCTCCAATCCCTTTTTCGGCAGGTTGGAGGGGGGGCTTTAGCGGGGGTACGCCGGCTCCAGCTCGAGCCCTTCCCAGCGGGCAATCACGGCGGTGGCCAGGCAGTTGCCCAGCACATTGACGGAGGTGCGCGCCATGTCCATTACCGCGTCGATGCCCAGCAGCACGGCGGCGCCCTCCAACGGTAGATTGAACTGCCCGAGAGTTCCGGTCAGGATCACCAGGGCGGCGCGCGGCACGCCGGCCACCCCCTTGCTGGTGAGCATCAGGGTCAGCATCATGAGCAACTGCTGGCCGAGGGAAAGCTGAAAACCGGCCGCCTGCGCCACAAAGACAGAGGCCAGCGACAAGTACAGCGTGGTGCCGTCCAGGTTGAAGCTGTAGCCGGTGGGGATCACGAAGGCCACGATGTGCTTGGGCACCCCGAAGCGCTCCATGTTCTCGAGCGCCCGCGGCAGGGCGGCTTCGCTCGAAGAAGTCGAGAAGGCGATCAGGAAGGGTTCGCGCGCCGCCTGCCAGAAGCGGCGCACCGGGACACGCGCGATCAGCATCACCACGCCCAAGACTCCGCCCACGAAAATCGCCTGGGCGGCGTACATGGTCAGGATCAGCTTGCCCAGGCCCACCAGCACGCCGAGCCCTTTGCTGGCCACCGTCACCGCGATGGCCGCACCGACCCCGAAGGGGGCCAGGTACATCACGTAGCGGGTGTACTGGAACATGACCTCGGCCAGCGATTCGGCGAAGCTGACCACCGGCTTGGCCCGGGCGCCGATGGCCGCGCAAGCCGCGCCAAACAGAAATGAGAAGACGACGATCTGGAGCACCTCGCCGCGCGCCATGGCGTCGAAGATGCTGCTGGGGAAAACATGTTCCAGCATCCCGGTAACAGAGGGCGGGACCTGGGGGAGGGCGGCCTCGGACGCCGTGCGCTCCAGACGCATCCCCACGCCCGGGCGGACCAGATTCACCGCACCCAGACCCAGGAACAGCGCAAGGGTGGTGACCGCCTCGAAGTAAATGATGGCCTTCAACCCGATGCGGCCCATGGCCTTCAGGTCGCCGCCGCCGGCGATACCGTAGACCAGGGTTCCGAACAGCAGTGGGGCGATGATGGACTTGATCAGCCGCAGAAAGATGCTGCTTACCAAGCCGAGGTGCCGGGCCGGGCCGGGCGCCAACAGGCCCACCACTATGCCGGCGGCCATCCCAAGAAAGATCCAAGTGGTCAGCCCGGGGCGTCTCATCCGCCTCCCCACTTCAGCTTCTGGCGGAGCACATCGAAGAACATCGAGCGGGGCGGGCGGATAAGTTGCAGCACGTGCGGGGAGCGGCGGCAGACGACCTCGTCGCCGCGCTGGAGCGGCTCGCCCACCTGGCCGTCGATGGTCAGGTAGGTTCCGCCCTCCTCGGCCTGGTTGATGATCTTGATCACGCTGGTGTCGGGGACAATGACCGGGCGATTGGTGAGGGTATGGGGGGAAATGGGCGTCAGGCAGAGAGCGCCGACCTGCGGAAAGATGATGGGCCCCCCGGCCGAGAGCGAGTAAGCCGTCGAGCCGGTTGGCGTGCTCACGATCAGGCCGTCGGCGCGATAGGCGCAGACCAGTTGCGCATCCACGTAGACGTCCAGGTCGATCATGCGGGCGATCGAGGCCTTCGTCAGAACCACGTCGTTCAGGGCCTCGTACTCGGAAATGCGCGAACCGGCGCGCACCAGTTCGCAGTAGAGCATGCGGCGCCGGCCGATGCGGTGCTCGCCGCACAGCGCGCGCTCCAGCTCGGGGTAGATCTCGTCGGTGGTGATGGCGGTCAGAAAGCCCAACCCGCCCAGGTTCACCGCGAACAGGGGCATTTCCCTGCCCCGCAAGGAGCGCGCCGCGGTCAGCAGCGTGCCGTCGCCGCCCAGCACGACCAGCAACTGGCAACCCTCCGGGACCTGCTCCCGCGCCAGCCCCGCGCCGCGCCCGGCATACCCCGCCGTGGCTTCGTCGCAGCGCACCTCCAGGCCCCGCGCCTCCAGCCAGGCGATCAGCCCGGGCACGATCTCGCGCGCTTGCGGCGCGTTCGGCTTCGAGATAACGCCGACCGTCCTAATGTCGGGCATACATCAGAAATTCCTTGTTCCCTTCGGCCCCCAGCACGGGACTTTCCATCACCCCGGCGGTAAAGCCCAACTGCCGCACCGCCGTCTCCACCCGCGCGCAGGCCGCCTGCCACAGAGCCGGGTCGCGGACGATGCCGCCCTTTCCCACCTGCCCGCGGCGCGCCTCAAACTGCGGCTTGACAAGTATAACCATTTCGCCCGTGTCTTTGAGAAGCGCCGCCACCGGTCCCAAGACCAGGGTCACCGAAATGAAGCTCACGTCGCAGACCACCAGATCGACGCGCTCGCCGATGTCCTCGAAACCGAGATACCGGGCGTTAAGCCCCTCCTTCAGGATCACGCGCGGATCGTTGCGCAGTTTCCAGTCCAGTTGCCCGGCGCCGACGTCGATCGCATAAACCCGGGCCGCGCCGCGCTGGAGCAAGCAATCCGTGAAGCCGCCCGTCGAGGCGCCGACATCCAGGCAGACGCGCCCGGCCACCTGGATCCCGAAGCCGTCCACAGCCGCCGCCAGTTTCAAGCCGCCGCGGCTCACGTAGGGCATGCGCTCGAGGACTTCGATCCGGCTGTCGCGTGCGACGGCCTGGCCGGCCTTGCCGGACGGACGCCCATCCACCATCACCTGGCCGGCCAGAATCAAGGCCTGCGCCTTGGCCCGCGTTCCGGTGAGGCCTTTCTCGACCAGCAGCCGGTCGAGGCGTTCCCGTTCTGCCCGTTTCATTTCTTCCGGCGGACGATGTACTCGGCCAGCTCCGAGAGGCGCCCGGCCCGTTCGCCGAAGCTCTCTACCGCCGCGCACGCGCGGGCGGCTTCCTCCTCCGCCATACGGTGCGACTCCGCCAGGCCGTACACCGCCGGAAAGGTGATCTTGCCCTGCTGCGCGTCCTTACCCGCGGTCTTACCCAGCGCCTGGGAGGGCTCCTCGACATCCAGAATGTCATCGACAATCTGGAAGGCCAGCCCGACGTGCCGCCCGTAGCGCGTCAAGGCCTCCAGTTGACCCGGGCTGGCGCCGGCGCAGATGGCGCCCATACGCGCGCTGGCGGTCAGCAAGGCCCCGGTCTTGGCCCGGTGGATCCGCTCCAGCAGGTCAGCAGTGGGCGTCGCGTTCACCCCTTCCAGATCGGCCATCTGGCCGCCGATCATTCCGCCCACGGTCCCCGCCGCCCTGGCCAGCTCGGCCACCAACAGAGCCTTGCGCGCGTCCGGGACGCCCTCCAGTTCCGCCAGCGCCTGGAAGGCCAGGGTCAACAGCGCGTCACCGGCCAGAATGGCCACGGCTTCACCGAATTCTCTGTGGCAGGTGGGACGGCCGCGGCGAAAGTCGTCGTTGTCCAGCGCCGGCAGGTCGTCGTGAATCAATGAGTAGGTGTGAACCAGTTCGAGCGAGCAGGCGGCGCGCTCGATGCCCGGGGCATAGTCCGCCGCCGCGCAGCCCGCCTCCAGGCACAGTATGGGGCGCAGGCGCTTGCCGCCCGCAAACAGGCTGTAACGCATGGCGCGGTGCAGGGTCCCGGGCGGCGTGGTCGCGGCAGGCGCCAAGCGGTCGAGCTCGGCTTCGATTCGCTCGCGCTGCCCGGCGAGGTACTCGCTGAGGTTCATGCCTTCTCGGGGCGGAAAGGCTCCGCCTGGATCTTGCCCGCCCTCTTGAGCAGGATCTCGACGCGGGTCTCAGCTTCCCCCAACTGCTTCCGGCAGGCCTCGCTCAACGCCATGCCTCGCTCGAACAGCTCCAAGGACCGCTTCAGCGGAAGGTCGCCCGCTTCCAGCTCCTGGACCACCTTTTCGAGTTCATCCAGGGAGGCCTCGAAGCTGGGCGCGGGCGATCCCTGCTCAGGTGTATCCGGCATTGAAGATCATTGTAGCCCAGGCAGCGGAACCCCGAGCCGTTCCGCCATCCGCACCAGAGCCTGCCAGGGACCCGGAGGAATCGGTATGCCGGTACGCCGGCGCTCCTGCTCGGCGCGCCATTCCGGGTCGCCGGCCACCAGCACCTCATCGTAACCGGCCGCCGGGGGCGTTGCCTTCACCTCGGCCACCAGCCAGTCCATGCGGGCGTAGAACTCTTCGAGCGGCAGAAACCGGCCGACGTCGATGCCCAGGAAGGCATGATTGACGCGCGAGAGCCGCCCGTGCTGGCGAATGCCGCGAATCTCGGTAGCCATGGCGCCGCCACCCAGCGCGCCGCACAAGATCTCGACCAACATCGCCAGACCGCTGCCCTTGTAGCCGCCCAGGGGCATCAAGAACCCCTGGAGCGCGGTAGCCAGATCTGTCGTGGGCCGCCCCTGGCGGTCCATGGCCCAGCCTTCGGGGATGACGGTGCGCCCCTCCAGGGCCACCTTCTCCAGCCGCCCGTAGGCTGCGGTGGTCGTAGCCATATCCAGCAGCCAGCCCCGCCCGCCCGGTTTGGGAACCGCCATCGAGATGGGATTAGTCCCCAGCCGGCCCTCCCGGCCCTGCCAGGGGGGCACGGTCGGCGAGGCGTCGCACATGGCGATGCCGATCAGGCCGGCAGCCGAGATCTTCTCGGCCCAGTATCCGGCCGCGCCGAAATGAGTGGCCTCCCGCGCCACCACCAGCGCCACGCCGTGCTCAAAGGCCAGGCGCACCGCGTGCGCACAACAAGTGGTCGAGGTCACCGCGCCCAGGCCGTGCTGGCCGTCGTAGAGCAGGCAGCCGCCACTCTCAGCCAGGATGCGGCCGTCGGCCCGGGGATCCACGTCGCCGGCCGCGAGCTGATCGACGTAGTGCGGCAGGAGTTGCACCCCGTGGGAGTCTATGCCGCGCAGATTCGCCGCCACCAGCGGATCGGCCACCACGGGAACCTTCTCGCGGGGTACTCCGGCGGCCTCCAGAACCCGCTCGGCAAAGGCGCGCAGTTCCGCCTCAACAAGGACGAAAGCCGTCCCTTCATTCACCTCAAACCTTCTGCCTCGGCGGCTTGCCCTGGGCCGCGTCCATGATCTCGTCGGCCACTAGCTGCGGTTGATCGATGTTGGCGATCGTCAGCCGGCTGGTCTCGCCCGCGGTCTCGATCGAGAGGTTCCCGATGCCGAACATCCGCTGAAAAAGCGTCTGGTCCACCTGCACGTCCTGCACCTTGGAGATCTGGATGGTGCGGGTGCTTCTGGAGAACATGCCCAGCTCGTAGCGCAGGCGGTCGCCGGCGATCGTCATCTTGGTGAACCGCCGCCGGATGCCGCGGCTGATGGGCCACAGAAACAACGCGGCGGGAAACAGCAGCCACCAGTCTGGCCAGCCGCTGTCACGAAGGCGGTTGGTGTGCAAGAAGACCGCAACCAGGCACACGATGAACGTCGCGGTGTAGCCCAGGCTGATCCACTTCTTGGTGGGGTGAATGACGATGTCAGGCATAAGCGGTGGCGTGCTCCTCAGCCCGCTATTGTACAGCACCGGCTGGCGCCGGACCTACCAGAGGCTCAGTGCTATGATGAGAGCATCAGGAGGCGGCATGACCAAGAAGATTGCTGTCGTTGCAGTGCTGAGCGCGACCTGCCTGCTGGCCGACATCAGCTACGAGCAGACCTCGCGCATGACGGGCGGCATGATGGCCGGCATGATGAAGATCGCCGGGGCATTCTCCAAGCAGGCCCGCGAGCCCATACGCAGCACGGTGCTGCTCAAGGGCAACCGCATGGCCACTCTGAGCGCCCAGAGCGGCCACATCATCGACCTGGACAAGGAGACCATCACCGAGATCGACTTCCAGAAGCGCACCTACTCGGTGATCACTTTCGCCCAAATGGCCGAAGCCCTCAAGCAGATGGAGGCTCAACTTAAATCCGCGAAGGGCGAACAGCCCGAGATGAATGTGAAAGCCTCGATCAAAGAGACCGGCCAGACGAAGCAGTTCTCGGGTGTGAACGCCCGCCAGCTGGTGATGACGCTGGAAATGGAAGGAACCGATCAGCAGACGGGCCAGAAGGGCGCCATGGTGGTCACCGCCGACATGTGGGTGGCGCCGCAGCCCGGCTACGATGAGGTGCGGCAGTTCTACCAGCGTATGGCGCAGAAACTGGCCTGGACGCCGGGGGGCGGCATGTTCACGATGGGTCGTTCCGACATGGCTCGCGCCATGGCGGATCTCCAGAAGGAAGCCGCCAAGCTGGACGGCGTGCCCGTCTACCAAGTGGTCAAGATGGGTTTCAAGGGTGAAGCCGGCCAGGCACCGCCGCCTCCGCAACCGCAGGCACAGCCACAGGCTCAGGAGCAGCCCTCCGTCGGCGGCGCCTTGGGCCGCCTGGGCGGACGGCTTGGCGGCTTGGGCGGCCTGGGCCGCAGGAAGAAGGCGGAGCAGCCCGTCGAGCAGCCGGCGCCGCCCGCTGAACAGCCCGCAGCGCCCGCCGGGGGCGCTCCAGCCTCCGGTCAACCTGATGTCTCCGGGGCGCTCATGGAGATGACGACTGAGCTGACCAGCTTCTCCACCGGCCCGGTGGACCCCTCCAAGTTAGAGGCGCCCGGGGGCTTCAAGCAGGTCGAGAGCCAGATGCTGAAAGGCGTGCGGCGGTAACCCCAAGAAGATTCTCCGACGCTGCCTGCAAGTTGACCTACCGAGGCAACTATCCTCAGAAGTGTCAATACGGTACCGCGAAGGCCCACTAGTGGCTAAACTTTCGGTTGACGACGCATGACACATCAGTTATTCTACTTCCAGCCGGTTGCCAACGGGACCGGCGGGAGGTGTTGGCATGGCGGTTCGCTGTGCACCTATCCGGCTTGTCCTTGCTGCCTTGGTTTGGTTGCCCTCGGCCTTCGCGCAGTTGAACTTCAACAGCGGGCCGTTCGGGCCCGGCCCGATTGCGGCTACGACCTATGCTTTGACCCCCTCCGGGGGCACGTCGCCGTACACGTTCTCCTACGCACCCAGCGCGACGCTGGTCCCCGGGTTTCAGGTGGTGAACCGGCCGAACGTACCGTACAATCTGAGCGCCAGCGCCACCGGTGCCCTGGTGGGCCTGCCGCCCGCGGCGGGCACCTTCAACACCACCATCCGAGTGACGGACAACCTGGGCGCTTTTGTGGACAAGCCGGTCACAGTGGTGGTCACGCCGGTGGACATCGCGGGCTTTAGCACCGGCAGCTACAGCATAGGGGACTTCGCATCCATTCTACTGTTCGGGGTGGGCGGGACACCGCCGTACACATATTCGGTGACCAGCGGGGCGCTCCCGGCGTCAACCACGTTGAATCCGGCATCCGGCCTCATCAGCGGGACACTCACCAGTTCCGGCAGCAGCTTCACTTTCAAGGTGCAGGATGCCGCGGCGAACAGCTACTCGCGCGGCTACTCGCTGTCCGCCAGCCCGCTGCGCATCACCAATGTGCCTGGCCGCCAACTGCCCAACGGCACCGTCAACCAACTCTACAGCTTCACGTTCATCGCCACTGGCGGCAGCCCGCCTTGTGCGTTCTCCCTGGACTCCGGAAACCTACCTGCCGGACTGACGCTCTCGTCCACAGGGACCATCAGCGGGACTCCTACAGGCACGGTGTTCGGCGGGGACTTCTCACTCCGTGTGGCAGATTCCGCCAGCCATGTGCTGGTAATCCGGCTAGCGCTGAACATTCTCCCCGAGACCCCCGCTCCACTCACTATCACTACGTCCGCGATCATGGACGCCAGCGTGGGGGGCGCGCTGGGCGGGGGCGGCGACACTGCTATCTGGGCTTCCGGCGGTTTACCCCCGTATACCTTCGACCTTGCCCCAGGCTCGATCTTGCCGGCGGGCGCCATCGTCAATAGCTTTTCTCAAGGGCCCACGATCGTGCCCAATCGGAACGCGTCCCCCGCCTACATTTACGGCCGGGTACAAGTGCCAGGTGACTACAGTTTCACAATTCGCGTCATGGACAGCGTGGGCAACGTCGCCACGCGACCTATCAACTGGTATGTAGCCCCGCTCACTTTCCTTCAGTCTTCGGTGCCCGCCGGGGGAGCACCCACACCGGTGCTGGGCACGCCTTACACTCACTATTTGCTCCCGGTGGGCGGGACCCCGCCCTACACCCTGACGCCGGCGGACATCCCGGCTGGGATGACGGTGGACAATACCGGGGTGTTGGCCGGCACTCCCATGGAAGTCGGCCAGAATCTGCCGCTTTCTGTCAGAGTGCAGGATTCAGGGGGGAATCATTGGACCAGCAGCGGCAGTATGACGATCAATTCCCCCACGGCGGCCAATCTGTACCTGGACGGTGGCGACTTCGGCACGCTCCAGAAGGGCAACCAGTACAGCCGGACGTTGAACTGCACCGGCTCGCCGCTGAGCCCACCCAACTACAACGTGACCCTGGTGAGCGGGTCGCTGCCGCCCGGCCTGGTGCTGCTGACCGGCACGAATTTCAACCACAACTTCAACCCGAACGCAGCGGCGCAGATCGCTGGCACTCCCGCCGCCGCCGACACTTTCAGTTTCATCCTTCAGGTGACCGACGGGGCCGGCAACATCGGCCAGCGGCAGATCCGCATGAGGGTGAGCAACCTGGCGTTCGTCAACCAGGGAATTGCGCCGGGCACCGTGGGCGTCCCCTACAATCAGACGTTCGACGTCCGCGGGGGCAGCCTTCCGTACAGCTTCAGCGTAACATCTGGCAATCTTCCCACCGGACTCAGTATTGATCCTGCCACGGGGACCATCAGCGCAACGCCCACCACGACCGCCGCCGCAAGTGTCACCGTGCGGGTGCAGGATGCGGCCGGGGACTCCATCACGCGGTCCTACACGCTGAACATCTACTCGCTTCAGATCACAAACAACAGCGCCACACCACTGCCCTTGGGGATCTACGGGCTGCCGTACACTCCATACACGTTCACCGCCAGCCCGGCTGCGGCCTACACATGGACCGCCTCGGGCCTCCCCAGCGGCATGACGCTGAATGCCGCGATCGGAGTGTTGTCTGGCACGCCACTTGGCACGGGAGCCTACACCATCTCAATCACTGCGGGCAATGGGGCCACCTCCGTCACGAAGAACTTCACGTTGTTCACCTGGTATCGGTGGGCCACCAACTGGCTCTATGGCATGGCGACCGCTCCCTTGGGGCCCTGGGTGGTGGGTTCCACCGTCAACGCCGCGCTGGGCCTCTTGGGTGGAGTACCTCCCTACACGATCTCGCTGGTACCGCCATCGACCTTACCGCCAGGACTGAGCCTAGTCCCGGCCAACACGTACAACCCGACTTCGGGCTTCGGCCGCTGGGCCATCGCCGGCATTCCCGCTGCGCCAGGGACCTACAACGCCCGTTTGCGCTACGCGGACTCTTCCGGGCTTGTTGCCGAGCGCACGGTCACCATTGTCATCACGACGCTGGCGCTGGCCACGACTACTCTGCGGCCGGTGGTCGTCAACACGCCGTACAGCACGCAGCTTTTCGGCGTGGGTGGTAGCGGACCGTACGCCTTTGTCCTCGCGGACCTGCCGTCCAACGTCCTGCCACCCGGCCTGAGCTTGACTCCTACGGGGCTTCTCAGCGGTACGCCCACCTCAACCGGCAGTTTCAGCTTCACGCTTCTGATGACGAGCGGCGCGGCCAACCGTCTGATCACTGTTTCGCTGAGCATCGCCGCCACCCCCGACGGACGGCGACTGGAGCTCAACTTTGGCCCGGTGCTAACCGACCGCATGGTCGGCGCGTCGTACGTGTCTGCCCTGACTCCTTCCGGCGGCGCCGGCACTCACTGGTGGACCATCGCCTCCGGTTCGCTTCCGCCCGGCATAGTCCTGCTGTCCGGGGCGAACTTGCCTGCGGGTTACGCGCCCCCCACCGCCGTTCTGGCTGGCCCGCCCTCCATGCCAGGAACATATTCGTTCGCCATCCGGGTGGATGACTCGACCGGCAACTTCGCCATCCGCAACGCTACGCAGGTAATCACACCGATCGGCCTCGGCCCGGTCAACGTCCCGTACTCCCCTGGGCTGATGGTGCCGCCGATGCAGGTAGGCGTACCGTATTCGTTCACCTTCGTCGGCATCAACGGCCGCGCGCCTTACACGTACACGACGACATCCGGCACCTCGCTCCCGCCCGGGATCACGTTCAGTTCCATGGGTGCGCTGTCCGGCACCCCCGCTGAGGCGGGCGACTATGCACTCAACTTCCTCATCACCGACGCCAACGGTGCAACCCGTCGGCTGGTGACGGGCTCGACGGTCTTGCCTGCCGTACGTCCCATCGGGCTGGTCGGCTTCCCTGGCAGCAGCGTTCCTTTCGCATTGCCAAGCGGTATCGTAGGCACGGGCTATGTGTTCACCCTGAATGACCTCGTCTACCCACCCTGGAGTGGAACTCCGCCGGTGACCTGGACGCTGGCGAGCGGCTCGGGCCCGCTGCCGCCAGGCTTGACGATTACTCCCGGCTTGCCTTCCGCTACCCTCACGGGTACGCCCAGCACCCCTGGCAATTATGCATTCAGCCTGCTGGCCACGGATGCCAACGGCGCTCAGCACCTAGCCTACAACCTATCGCTGAAGGTGAGCCTGATGGGCCTCGCGCCGGCACCGGGAACACTACCTCCAGCAGTCGCTGGCACGGCCTATTCCCAGGCCTTCATCGCCTCCGGTGGAACGCCGCCCTACACCTACCGATTGGCATACAACTCGAGCCTTCCACTAGGGCTGGCGCTGTCTTCCGGCGGCGTGCTCAGCGGCACACCGGCGACCGTGGGCTGGTTCGTGTTGTGGATCGAGGCCGTTGACTCCCTGAACAATGTCTTCCCCCAGCGCTACACGCTGGTCGTCTCGCCGCCCGGAACGATCATTCCGGCTCTCACCGTGAATCCCGCGAGCATCAATGCCAGCTACACCGTTGGCAACCCGGCGCCGGCGCCCATCCCCATCAACCTCGGCTCGACCGCCACCTCGCTCGGCTTCACCGTGACCTCATCGGGCGGCGTCTGGTTGTCGGTGGCGCCCGCGAGCGGCACGACGCCCGCGACGGTGAACGCCACCCTAAACGTCGCAGGCTTGCCGGTTGGATTCTATAGCGGCGTCATCACTGCCTCCTCAGCCGCCGCCTCGAACTCGCCGGTCGCCATCCCGGTAACACTGAGTGTGGCGGCCGCAGCGCCGTGCGAATGCTCGATCAGCCCGGCCTCTGGCTCGATCCCGGCTGCGGGCGGCTCGGGGAGCTTCAACGTTACCACGGGGCCGACGTGCAACTGGACCGCCACGGCGTCGCAGCCCTGGATCAGCGTGAATTCACCCGGCAGCGGGACCGGTTCCGGCACGGTCGGCTTCACGGTGCAGCAGAACACACTAGCGGCTACGCGGACCGGCACGATCCAGGTCCAGGGCCTTACTTACACGGTCACTCAGTTCGGAACCGCCTGCGCGTTCACGCTCAATCCGACGTCGGTTTCCGTGGCGGCCTCCGGCGGGACGGGCCTGATCACGGTGAACGCCTCAGCCTCCGACTGCGCCTGGACGGCCACCCCTGTCGAGGCTTGGATCACCATTTCCGGCGCGGCCAGCGGAGTAGGCTCAGGCTCGGTGACCATCTCGGTGGCGGCTAATGGAAGCTCGTCCCGGGCGGGAACAGTCAACATCGGCGGCCAGGTCCTGACGGTCAATCAAGCGGGCGTGGCCTGCACCTACTCATTGTCGAGCGCAGGTGCCTCGATGCCCTCTTCGGGTGGTTCCACGTCCGTCAACATGACCGCTCCCGCGGGCTGTGCCTGGACGGTGGATCCGGGACCAAGCTGGAACACCGTCGTCTCGGGCGCCTCGGGCTCAGGCCCCGGCACGGTTGAGTTCTCGATTGCGGCCAACTCGACGACGGTGGCGCGATCGGCCGGCGCGCTGATCGGCGGGCAGAACTACCAGATCACCCAGGCCGGCCTGCCGTGCAGCTTCAGCCTCAGCGCGAACAACCCCATGCAGCCGGCGGCCGGCGGCAGCGGCAACGTCGATATCACCGCCAGCGGCGGCTCCTGCGGCTGGGTTGCTTCGAGCAACGCGGAGTGGTTGACGCTCTCGACCACGAGCGGCACGGGCAGCGGCAGCCTCGCCTTCAACGTGGCCATGAACTCCAACCCCGCGGCCCGCAGCGCCACGCTCACCGTGGCGGGCCAGAACATCATCGTCAACCAAGCGGGCCTGGTCTGCTCGTACACGCTGCGGTCGCCCTCGGCTTCGATGCCCTCAGCCGGCGGGCCGAGTTCGGTGGGAGTCATCGCGGCGACCGGCTGCGCGTGGACTGCGACCTCGGCCACGGGATGGATCGTGATCACCGGCGGGGGGTCCTCCAGCGGGACGGCCAACGTCGATTTCAACGTCCAGACGAACCCGACCGGCGTGGAACGCTCTGGGGTGCTAACCATCGCCGGGCAAGCCTTCGCTGTGACCCAGGCCCCGGCGGCTTGCACCATCACGCTGACGCCCTCCAGCTATAGTGCCGGTCAATTCGGCGGCAGCAGCTCGTTCACTTACACCACTTCGGTGAGCGACTGTCCGCACACGGTCCAGAGCTTCACGAGCTGGGTCAAAGTGACCTCGGCCAGCTACGGCGGCATGCTGGGTTCGGTCAATTTCACGGTGGATGCGAACACGTACGCGGCCGGCCGCAGCGGCATCATCAAGGTGGGCGATCAGGACTTCACCGTGAACCAGGCAGCCTCGACCTGCGCATACACGTTGCAGAGCCTGGGCGCCACGTTCTGGCGGCTGGGTGGCGAGGGCGCGGCTAGCACGGCCTTTGCCCCGCCGGCGTGCGGTCCGCCCGCAGTGCTGGTGCTCGGACCGCCCGGCATGATCACGCTCGGATCGATCACTCCGGGCTCCGGCACTTACACCCAGAACTATTCGGTGGGCATCTACCAGTCGTTCATCAACTACACACGGACGGCGCAGCTCCTCATCAGCGGGCAGATCTACACCGTCAAACAGAACTCGTGGGATCAGTACTAGGGAGGATGGCCATGATTGCGAACCGATGGAAAAAGATGATCCGCCTGCACGTGCTGTGGACGGCGGCCATACTGGCCGTGCTGCCCGGGGCGGCCACCGCAGCGGACGCTTACGGCTACACGGCTACGAGCGCAGTGCCGTTCTCCTACCTCAACATCGCGGCCACGGGCGCCGCGACTCTGGCGAACTCGGATGACGCCACGGCCACCATCGCGTTGCCCTTCGGCTTTCGTTTCTACGGCACTACGTACACGAGTCTCTGCGTCAGCACCAACGGACTGATCGCCTTCGGCGGCTGCGTGGCCAACGACTTTACGAACCTCGATCTCACCGCGCAATCGCCTCCCGGCAATCTCCCGCTGATTGCGCCCTTCTGGATGGACCTGACCTTTGCCGTGCCGGGTGCGGGCTCGGTGGTCTATCAGACGCTCGGGACAGCCGGCTTGCGGCAGTTCGTTGTGCAGTGGAACAACGCCCTGGGCCTCAACATGCCGGGGACGCTCAACTTCCAGGTCGTCCTCAGCGAAGGCTCCAACAACATACTCTTCCAGTACTTGAGCGTGGAGACCGGCAGCCAGCAGGTCAGCAAAGGCGCCAGCGCGACCGTCGGTATTCGCGGCGTGAGCGGCCAGGCCAACGGCTACCGGCTCCAGTGGAGCTATCGCGCCCCGGTGTTGTCGAACCGTCTCGCCATCCGGTTCACGGCGCCAGCGGGGGCCGCCCCTGTCGAGGTCTCCGCGAGCGTCAAGGTGACGACTTCCGCGTTCGTCTACTATCGGACGACGCAGACGTATCGCGGCACGATCACCGTTGCCAACACGAGCAAGAGTCCCATCAAACTGCCGCTGAGCGTCGTGCTGACCAAGCTGACTCCTGGGGTCACTGCGCTCAACGCGGCAGGCACACTGCCAGGCCAGGGACCCTACTACATTGTGCCGGGCACCACCTCGCTGGCGTCGGGGAAGTCCGTGCAGGTGGCGGTGGAATTCAAGAATCCGTCAAACGCAAAGATCGC
This sequence comes from uncultured Solibacteraceae bacterium, assembly GCA_964353255.1. Taxonomy (GTDB): domain Bacteria; phylum Acidobacteriota; class Terriglobia; order Bryobacterales; family Bryobacteraceae; genus VFZS01. The sequence goes on from CAYGVJ010000107.1 coordinate 15,796, forward strand.
CTTTGTTGCGAAAACTTATTCAGGAGCGTTCTGAAATGACGAATCCAAAGGTCTTACTCTTCTTGTGTGGCCTCTTGCTCATGGCCGCTGCCTCGGGTCTTGCGGGCCCGATCTATCAGGTCACCCTGGACACCACCGGCGTCACCGGAACCACGGGCGCGATCTACCTTCAGTTCAACGGCGGCCTGAACCCCGATCCGGCGTCGCTGTCGATTACCGATTTTGTGATCGCCGGCGCAGGCACGCTGCTGGATCCCCCGCCGCCCGTGTTCACCACGGGTGTCACGGGACGGCTGGACGCGCCGCCGCTGGTGATTCCCAACTCCGAAGCCAACAACGACTACCTGCACTACCTGACCTTCGGAGATTCGATTGCCTTTCTGATGACATTCAACCTGCCGCCGGTGTTCTTGGGGGATTCCGGTTCCACATTTGGTGTGGGTCTTACCGGCGCGGACGGGTATTCCCCGATACTGACCCCCGACGAGAGCGGCTTCATGGGCCAGATCGCCTACGACTACCAGGGCGTCTTCTCGCCTCCCATGATATTGAGTCCACAGGCCAGCATTATCCTGATTCCTGAGCCCGGGAGTTGGCGGCTGGCTGTGGCGGGGCTGTGTTTGATGGTTTTCGCCGGCCGTCGCCAGCGGCGAGCTTAAGCCGGGCATTCTGGCAGGCACGCCTGCGCCATCGGCCCACCCCCAAAAACCTCTCAACGTTTCACCGGCTCCGGCAGTATTACTCTGTGAGAGCCTGGATTGCAGCGAGGCGGAAGGAGCCGGCAGGTGGAACTGACCCTGGCGATGGAGGGCCAGCCGGAGTCTGGCGACCCGGCAGGCCGCGCAGAACTGGCCGGCTTGCTCGAGCTGGCCCGCTCGGGGGACCTGGGAGCGTTCGAGCAGATCATCCTCCGCCACGAGCGCCGCGTCTACTCGATTGCCCTGCGGCTGCTCGGCTGCCCGGAGGACGCCCAGGACGCCGCCCAGGAGGTCTGCCTGCGGCTGCACAAACACCTCCGCCGCATTGACGCCGGGCGCGACTTCTCGGCCTGGCTTTACCGCGTGACAGTGAACGTCTGCCGGGACATCGGCCACCAGCGGGCGAAGTTCCGCACCACAGCACTCGAGGCGGGACCGGCGTCAAGCACGGCCGACCCGCACGAACAGGCCAGCCGGGCTGAGCGCCGCCGTTTGCTGGAAGCGGCCGTCCGCCGCCTGCCCGAGAAGCAACGCGCGGCGCTGGTGCTGCGTGACATCGAAGATTTCTCTACACGCGAGGTGGCGCGTTTTCTGGGCTCTTCGGAGGCCACGGTGCGCTCCCAGGTCAGCACAGCGCGCCTGAAGATCCACAAACTCACGAAGCAGACCTTAAGGGGGCGGCCATGAGTTGCCACAAGTATCAGAAGATGACAGCCCTGCACGTCGCGGGCGATCTGCCGGAGGCCAAGGTTCCCCGTCTCGAGGAACACCTCGGAGGTTGTCCGGCGTGCCGGAGCTTGGCGGAAGAACTCCGCGCGAGCCAGAGCGCTCTGGAAGCCCTGCGGGGCGAGCCGGTCGAGGAAGCCGCTCTCGAACAGGTGCGGCAGCGCGTTCTGGCGCGTATCGCTACGGAGGGGCAACCCGCACGGCGCCTTGGCTGGGCTTATGCGCTGGCAGCAGGTCTGGCAGTGGTCGCAGTCGGAGCCCTCTGGAACGTCGCCTACCGGCCGGCGCCGCACGCGCCGCAGCCGGCTGTCGCCGTCGTGCCTCGGCAGGCAGGCCCGGCGCCGGCGGAGAGCGACAAGACGGGAGTCTTACCCCACCGGGCGCCCAGGGTGAAACGACCGGCTCCCGCTGCGGAGCCGTTGCTAGTCAAGCTGATCACCGACGACCCGGAAGTGATCATCTACTGGCTCATTGAGAAGAAAGGAGACTGAAATCATGAAGCATCTTGCGCTGGCTATCATTCTGGGACTGGGCCCTATGGCCCTAGCCCAGGAGCAGGCTGCGAAGCCCCCGGCGGAGAAGGCGGCTGCGGAGAAGCGCGAGTCCAGGGTGCTGCGGCTCAAGTACGCGGACCCGCAGGAGGTGCGGAATCTGCTCCAAGTCTTCCCCGTCACCGCCCTGCCCAACCGCGAGATGAAGGCCATCGCAGTGAACGGGACTCCTGAGGCGGTGGCCACCTACGAGGAGGCGGTGAAGCGGCTGGACGTGCCGGCTCCGATGCCCAAGAACATCGAATTGACCGCCTATATCCTGGAAGCTTCGCCGCAAGCGGACCCGGCGTGGGCGGTCCCGGCGGAGCTCCAGGGCGTGGCCAAGCAGTTGAAAACCCTCTTTTCCTTTCAAGGACTGCGCCTGCTGGACACCCTGGCTTTGCGCACCCGCGAAGGCACACCAGCCTCGGCCAGCGGCGTGCTGTCGTACTCGCCGACCCGAACGGTCCCCTACAGCCTGAACTTCAATGAGGCCAAGTTTACGGGCGAGGAGCGGGTGATCCGCATCGACAGACTGTTGCTGCGTGCTGCCTCGCTGGGGGTCGAGCTTCGGGCCGACCTGGACTTCAAGGAAGGCCAGAAAGCCGTGGTCGGCAAGACCGGCATGGAGATCGAAAGCAAGCAGAGCGCTCTCATCCTGGTCTTGAGCGGGAAAGCCGTGGAATAGGGACCCCTCGGGCCGCCACCCGTGGCATCATAGTCTCAATGGACCTAGTCACGGGCAACATAGGCTGGATTGAAGTCATCTGCGGCCCCATGTTCTCCGGCAAGAGCGAGGAGTTGATTCGCCGCCTTCGCCGGGCCATGATCG
>CAYGVJ010000108.1:0-18227 GCA_964353255.1 uncultured Solibacteraceae bacterium
CCACGCGCGCCAGCGAGGCTTCGTTGCGCAGGTAGCGCTCGGCGCCGTGGTGCCACTTGTAGATGTCCTCGACCACCCGCAGCCAGCGGCGATCGTAAAGCGTGCCCGAGAACTTGGCGAACCAGGGACGCAGGCCGTTGGCGATACCGTCACTCACCCAGATGCGGATCTCCGCCTCGCTCTGCACCGAGTCCTTCCAACGGTACGGCTCTTCCAGGCCCACGCTGAAGAGGCCGGCCACCGGCTTGCGACCCAAAACGGCGCGGTATTCCTTGGCGTTCTTTCCGGCGGCCCAGGGTGGCATGAGGCCGCGGCGGGCCTGCCGATCGGCGGCCAGCATGGGCGCCAGCTCGCCCACCGTCTTCATGTCCAGCTCGCTCAACGCGCCGCCGCCGGTGTTGGGGATGAACCGGGCGCGCGGGTTGATCTTCCGGATCTCGCCGTCCCAGAGGCGCCACAGCTCGAACAGCCGCTGCTGGCGCCACAGAATGTAGTTGCGCCGCGCGGGATCCTGCGGGTCGTTGGTGCGAGGCAGCTCCATGCCGTAAGCCGCGCGAAAGTTCTTCCGGCAATGCTCGCAGTAGCACATCCCGGAACCCGCCCAGCGGTTCGCGAAGATCCCCTCCACCTGGTACAGCGAAACAATCTCGCGCGTCACTTCGGTCATGAACTGGAAGTTGTACGGCCCCAGGGCGCAGGTGACCCACATCTCGGGGCTGGCCCAGTGCCGGCGCTGACGGCCCTCGGCGTCCACTGCGATCCAGTCCGGGTGGGCGTCGAAGACGTCCTGGTGCGCGGCGTGCGGATCGGTGCGCGCCACCACCACCAGATTCATCTTGCGGCAAGCGGTCACCAGCTCGCCAAACGGGTCCGTGTCCTTCAGCCAGGCGCTGCGATAGTGCAGCGGAACCTTGGTCGGATAGAAGGCCACGCAACCGCCCGCGTTCAGGCAGACCGCGTCGGCGCGCACCCGGCGAATGTAGTCCAGCCAGAACTGGGGATCGTACTGGCCGGGATCGTTCTCCACCAGCACCAACTGCGCCCAGCGCATGGGCCGGTCGAACCAATCATCCTCTGCGACGGCAGCACCGCCGGCCACCGCCGCACCGGTCCCCAGAAACTCTCTCCGTGATAGTCTCGACACACCACACCTCCCTGTTTGATCTTTGCGTGCTTTGCGCATCCTTGGCGCGCTTGGCGCGAAATGGTTCACTTCGCCGCGTGGAAACTGAACTCCGACAGCCGAATCTCGTCCCGCCCCTGAATAGTCAGCCCAAACTGGCCGACCGTGAAGTTCTGCCCGGGCACGCTCATCGTATCCACCTCTACCCACTCCTCGCCCTTGCGCAACCGGTGAGTGACCGTGGTGGGCGTCACCTCGATCTGCACGGTGGCCGTGATCTGGTCCGGCATGGAGAGGCCGTGGGACTTCCTGGTTTCAGTCCTGCGCCCGCCCACGAACACCGTGCGGCGGAAGGACTCCTTGTCCAACTGGAACAGCAGGTGATTCCTGGGATCCCGGAAGTCCACTACCCACTCCAGCCGCTTGCCCCGGAGCAAGCCGCCGCCGGCCCCCAGCATGATGGTGAAGGTGAAAGTGCCGCCGTTGGGCGTGGCCCGGTGCAGGACCAGGTTCCCGCCCCGCCGCACGTACCACTCTCCCTGCTTGGTCCAGTTCTGCGGGTTCTCCCAGCCCTCCATGCCGCCGCCAACCTTGGCCGGCGGCGGGCGTTGCTCGCGGGTGAGCGACAGATTCAGCGAGACCGTTTGCCCGGCGGCGATCTGCACGCGCTCGAGGCGCTCCTGATAGCCGGGCGCGCGTGCCACCACGGTCCAGGAGCCTTCCTCGAGCTCGACCGTGTTGGCCGGAATGGCCCGAGGAGAAGCTTCCCCGGCGCGGCTGGCCGTCACCTGCGCCCCCTGTGGAGACACCGTCAGCCGCAGCGTCCCGAGCTGAGCGCGCAGCGTGACTTCGTTGCCTTGCAGCTCGACGGTCTGGCCCACGGGGAAGATCCTGCGGAACTGTGCGGAAGTGTGCTTATCCTTACGCAACTCGACGCTGTGCTCGCCGGGGCTCACGCTGGAGAACCGGAACGTTCCGTCGGGGCCCACCGTCCCGACGGAAATCTGGTCCACCAGCACCTCCGCCCCCGGCGTGGCGCCGCGCACGGACAACGAGGCCAGCTTGGGAGCCGGCTGAAGCTTGAAGGCCAGCCTGACTTCCTCGCCCTTGCGGATCTCGACCTCCTGCTCCGGCACATCCTGGAAGCCTTCCTTCGCCACCCGCACGCGGTAACGCTTGGGCGCGCGCGTGATCCGGAGCTGGCCGCGACGGGTCACATTGGGGTGCTTCTGCCCGTCCAGGAAGACCGTCACGCCGTCCTCGTTGGTGGCCAGCAGCAAGGTCCCTACGTTGCGCTCCGATTGCAGGTAGGCCGTCAGCGCCGGCGCCGGACCGGACTCCAGGATGAACTTCTTCAGGCCGCTGCCTTCCCCCAGGCTCAGCTCGTGAGTTCCTGCCGCCACGTTGCCCAATTCCAGCCCGGCCGGTCCCACTTCGCCCACCGGCTGGCCGTCCAAAGCCAGCTTGGCGCTGGGCACGCTGACGTGGATTCGCGCGCGGCCCGCGGCCTGGCTCACGAGCAGCGCCACGATGTTCTTGGCAGTCACCGGCGCGATGACCGCGGGCGCGGCGCCCGGGACGATCTCAAAGGCGAAGCTGGCTTCGCCGTAGCGGTCCGCAACCTTGATGGTGTGCTTCCCCGCGGGCAGGCTGCTCAGCGCGAGCTGCTCCTCCTGCATCGCTTCCGAGGGCTGGTCGTCGAGGGACACCTTGGCGGCCTCCAGGTTGGTGATCAGCCGCACGCTTTGAGCCACGGGCTGGAGCGTCAACTCGACCGGGGCCAGCGGACCCGGCTTCACCTCGAGCGAGCTCGTGGCCGGCTGGTAGCCCTCCAGGACAGCCTCCAGGCGGTAAGTGCCCGGGAGCAATTCGAGTTTCAGATTCGAGGTGCCGCGAGCCTCGTTGTTGACCCGGATGGCGGCCCCGGGCGGCATCGTGCGCACTTCTACCGCGATCGGCCGCTCCGGCGGTTTCCGGCGTCCGACCCCGGAGAACAGCGCCAGCGCGATGATGGTCATGGCCAGCGCGGTCGCCACCCCGGTGATTCCCCACACCAGGGCGGGGCGGGCCCGCAACGCGGCCCACAATCCGGGCGCAGGCTTGCGGGCCGCAGCCCGCTGGACGGGAGGCGCCTGTGGCGGCGGCGCCAGTGGCGGCGGAGCTTCGACCGGCGGCGTTTTCGGCGGTTCGGTAGCTCGAACCTCTCGGGCGAGCGCCTCGCACAGTTCGACCAGGCGCGGCTCCAGCGGGCACGCGGCCCGGCAGCGCTCGGCTTCCGCCAGCGCGCCTTTCAGATCCCGCGCCGCGCGCTTCTGTTCGACCAGCGCCAGACAGCGCTGAACGTCCTCCTGGCGCTGGCGGTCGTGCGCCATCGCGCGCAGGCTTTTGGCCACCAGGTTGCCAGGCTCCAGCTTCAGGGCTTGCTCGGCCAGCGCCTCGGCGGCGCGCCAGTCGGTGGCCAGCGCGCGCCGGGCCTGTTCGAGCAGGACCTCGAGTTGGCTCCGCGCGGGCTGCTCCGGCTGGTCGGGCGGCGCGCTCATGGCTTAAGGTGATCCACCCCGAGCATACATGCATGGTCCGGGCGGGCGCAAGCCCGCGGGCGGCGTCACCGGTCGCGTCAGCCCCCCCGCCTCCCAGACCCGCAGGCCGAGGCGGCTCAGGTAGATGCGCTGCCGGTTCGCCCGGCGGCGACCGCCCCTCGACTGTCCTGGACTGACCCGGCTACGAGTTGCTATGCTCGAGTAGGGTTCCGGCATGAGGGAGTCAACTTTCCTCACCAGGGTGGTCCTGAGCAACTACAAGAGCATCGCCGCCTGCGATGTTCACCTCGGCCCCCTGATGTTTCTGGTTGGCCCCAACGGATCCGGGAAGAGCAACTTCTTGGATGCGTTGCGGTTTGTGGCCGATGCTCTGCGCCACTCGTTGGACCACGCCCTGCGCGACCGCGGTGGCATCCACGAGGTGCGGCGTCGCTCGGGTGGTCATCCCACCCACTTTGCGGTGCGGCTGGAGTACAGCCTCCCCGACGGGGCCACCGGCTACTATGCTTTCCGCATAGGCGCCCGGCCTGAGGGTCGGTACGAGGTGCAGACTGAAGAGTGCGTCCTTCTCGGGCCGGCGGCATCCTCGAGCCGGGCCCGCTACACAGTTCAGCGGGGGCAAGTTACTACCTGCACCGTGAAGGGAGGCCCTCCTGCCTCCAGGGACCGGCTCTATCTCGTCAATGCTGCCGGTTTGCCGGAGTTCAGGCCCGTCTACGATGCGTTGTCTCGCATGGGTTTCTACAACTTGAACCCGGATCGCATCCGTGATTTGCAGCCGCCGGATGCAGGCGAGTTGTTGGCCAGGGATGGCAGCAATTTGGCCAGTGTCCTGGCTCAGTTGAGCAAGCACGCCGAAGCCACCAAGCGGCGCATTGAGGAGTATCTCGGCAAGGTGGTGCCCGGTGTCCGGGGTGTCGATGCGCGCACCGTCGGTCCCAAGGAAACGATCGAGTTCCGTCAGGAGGTGGCAGGCGCCAGGGATCCCTGGCGCTTTCTGGCAGCCAACATGTCGGACGGAACGCTTCGTGCTTTGGGCGTGCTCGTTTCTGTCTTCCAGTCGGCCAATGGCGGTGCGGCTTCCGTGCCTCTGGTTGGGATCGAGGAGCCGGAGGGGACCTTACACCCGGCCGCCGCGGGTGTGTTGCTGGATATTCTGCGCGATGCCAGCCGACTCACGCAGATCCTGGTCACCAGCCACAGTGCGGATCTCCTCGATGACGAAGACCTGGGAAGGGAAGCGATACTCGCTGTCCACTCCGACAACAGCGCCACCATGATTGCCCCTGTGGACGAGGCCGGTCGCACCGCTCTGCGGGATCGCCTCTACACAGCCGGCGAACTGCTGCGTCTCGATCATCTCAGACCCGACCCGGCTGCCAGTCCCTCTCCCAAGCAACTCCGTTTGTTCGGCGAAGGCAAACCCTGATGTCCGCCCGCATCGCCACCGTCGTGGAGGGTCACGGCGAGACGGAGGCCCTTCCGGTCCTGATTCGGAGGTTCCGCGACGAGATCAACCCGGCGTTGCCTCTCCATGCCGCACCCCCCATACGGATACCGAGATGCACACTCCTCAAGCCTGGCGAACTTGAGCGGGCCGTTCAACTGGCCGCTTTGGACGCCCGCCCGGGCGGGGCAGTGTTGGTCGTGCTGGATGCCGACAACGACTGTCCGAAGACACTCGCGCCGGAGTTGCTGCGGCGGGCACGAACGGGAGTAAGCGACCTGCCGGTCTCCGTCGTCTTGGCAAAGCGGGAATTCGAGGCTTGGTTTCTGGCGGCCGCCGAGTCCCTGCGTGGGCACCGCGGCCTGCCCGCAGACCTCGAGCCGCCTCCGGACCCAGAGGCCGTGCGCGGAGCCAAGGAATGGCTCGCTCGCAACATGCCGCCCGGCCAGCGTTACGCCGCCACACTGGACCAGCCGGCCCTGACGGCGGTTTTCGATCTTCAGAGCGCCCGGCGGCGCTCACCATCCTTCGACAAGTTCTGCCGCGAGATCACCCGGCTGTTGGAAGGCTTGGCGAGCGCTGCTCAGGCGTGACCGCACCCTCCCACACCCGCAGGCCGAGGCGGCTCAGGTAGATGGGGATGTTGCGGTACTTGGGCTCGGTCGCTTCGATCTCGCGGAGCAGCGTGCGCTTGGCCGCGCGATCCGGTCCGCACAGCAGGGTGACCGAACCGCCCGCTCCCCCCGCCCCGTTGACCTTCCAACCGCAGGCGCCGTGCTCGCGGGCGATGTCGATGATGCGCTGGTGGTTCGGACTCACCAGGGCCGGGTGAAGCGCCGCTTGCGCCGCGGTGTTCTCGATCATGGCCTCCCCCAGCGCCTCCAGATCGCCGGCGTACAGCGCGTCCTTGGATTTCTCGGCCGCCAGCCGCAGCGGGCGCAGCTTGGCCGCTTCCGGTCCGGCGTCCTCCAGTTCCCGGATCACCAGCTTGTGCGTCTCCGAGGAACTGTGCGCCTGGCCCAGGAAGATCAGCGCCAGGCGGCTCTCCAGCTCCCACCACACGGCATCCGGCACCCGGATCTGGCTCACTGTAGCGTGGGGGTACTCGTACATCTCGATGTAGTTGATGCCGCCGTAGGCCGAGGCGATCTGGTCCTGGATGCCGCACTGCTGCTGGAGCAGCTCGGTCTCGATCTTCTGCGCGGCCATGGCCACCTGGTGCGGGGTCAGGCGACCCGGCCCAGAGCGGCCCACGATTCTCTACACGAACTTGTACTGGCCCGGCACCGGCAGCGGCGGCGCCTCCATCTTCAGGTCGTAGCCGAAGGCCTTGGGCTGGAGGTCCTGCTGGGACTTCATGATCATGTCCCAGGTAATCTCCAGGCCCGAATAGGCCGACTCGCGGGCCATGATGCAGGTCATGGTGCTCTCGGCCACCGCCATGCCCTGGTTGAGATAAGGCCCCTCACCCAGGATGCTCTTCACCATGTTGATGTGCTCCTGCACCTGGGAGTCGATCCCCTTGGTCCCCAGGTCCGTGCCGTCGCTGCGGCCCTTGGTCCCCACGATCAGGTCGTCAACCCGGCGGTAAAGCTTGTGCTTGTCGGGATCGGTGGGCGGATACTGCCGGCAATGGCTGGAAAGGTGAACCCCGTTGGGGTAGACGAAGTCCGAGATCAGGTGGTCGTAGATGTTCCCATAGAGCGCTTCCTGCGGCCGCCAGGCCGCGCCTCCCGAGGCCACCACGCGCTCCGGGTGCGTGCCCATGACCCAGTTGATGAAGTCGATGTTGTGGAAGTGCTGCTCGACGATCTGGTCCCCGCAGATCCACAGGAAGCTGTACCAGTTGCGATGCTCCCACTCCATGTCGCCCCACTTGGGATCGCGCGCCTTGACATGCATCACCGGCCCGCTCAGGTAGGTCGCGTACAAGGCCACGATGTCGCCGATGGCCCCGTCCTGAATCTGGCGCACCGTCTCGATATACTCGCTGGCCGAGCGCCGCTGCGCCCCCGAAACCACGGTCAGCTTCTTCTCCTCGGCCTTCTTCACCGCCGCCATGAAGCGCCGCACGCCCACCGGATCGGTGGCGATGGGCTTCTCGCAGAAGACGTGCTTGCCGGCGTTGATGGCGGCCTCGAAGTGCTCCGGGCGATAACCCGGCGGCGTGCACAGCAGGACGATGTCGATGCCGGAGGCGATCAGCTTCCGGTAGGCGTCGAATCCCACGAAGCGGTGCTCGGCGTCCACGTTGACGCGGTCGCCGAACTTGCGCTGCTTCAAGCGCGCCAGGTTCTGCTCGAGGTGGTCCTCGAAAACGTCCGCCAGGGCCACGACCTCGACGTTCTCGTTGCCGGTCAGCAGATTTCCCACCGCCCCGGTGCCGCGTCCGCCCACGCCGATCAACCCCGCCTTGAGCTTGGCCGGCGCGGCCCCGCGCACCAGTTCCGGCCGGATGATGGTGAAAGCGGAAGCCCCCGCTCCCGCAACCGTGGATCCCTTGAGCAAGGACCGACGGGATAGTGTCTCCGCTGGCATGTTGCCCCCTTTTTCAGATGAACTTGTAGACGCCCGGCACCGGCAGCGGCGGCGCCTCCATCTTGAGTTTGTAGTCGAACTCCTTGGGCTGGAGGTCCTGCTGCGACTTCATGATCATGTCCCAGGTGATCTCCAGGCCCGAGTAGGCCGACTCGCGCCCCATGATGCAGGTCATGGTGGTTTCCGCCACCGCCATGGCCTCGTTGAGGTACGGCCCCGTTCCCAGGATGCTGGCCATCATGTCGATGTGCTCCTGGACGTAGGGGTCGGTTCCCTTGACGCCCAGATCACGGCAGTTGCTGCGCCCCTTGGTGCCCACCAGCAGCTCGCTGACGTCGTTGTAGCAGCCCTTCGGATACTGGCGGCAGTAGCTGGACATGCGCACGCCGTTGGGGTACACGAAGTCCGCGCTCAGGTGGTCGTAGATGTTGCCGTAAACCTCGTCCCGGCCGCGCCAGGCCGCCCCGCCCGAGGCCACTACGCTGACTGGGTGCGTTCCCATGAACCAGTTGCAGACGTCGATGTTGTGCAGGTGCTGCTCGACGATCTGGTCGCCGCAGATCCACACGAAGGAGTACCAGGCGCGGTGCTGCCATTCCATGTCCCCCCACTTGGCGTCGCGCCCCTTCTGCTGGATCACCGGCCCGCCCACCCAGTAGGCGTAGCAGGCCAGGATGTCGCCGATGGCCCCGTCCTTCACCTTCTGCCAGGTCTCCACGTATTCCTTCTGCGAGCGCCGCTGCGCCCCGCTCTTGACCGTCAGCTTCAGCTCCTCGGATTTGCGGGCCGCGGCCATGAAGCGGCGGACGCCGACCGGGTCTGTGCCGAAGGGCTTCTCGCAGAAGATGTGCTTGCCGGCGTTGACCGCCGCCTCGAAGTGCTCCGGCCGGTAGCCCGGCGGGGTGCACAGCATCACGATGTCGATTTCGGAGGCCAGCACCTTCTTGTAGGCGTCAAAGCCGACGAAGCGGTGTTCCGGGTCCACGTTAATCCGGCTCTGCAAGGCCGCGTACCTGGGAGTCTCCTTGAGCCGTCTCAGCGAGCCCTCGAGGCGATCTTCGAACACGTCGCCCATGGCCACCACTTCCGCGTTGGGGTTGCCCGTCAGGATGTCCACAATCGCCTGGGCGCCGCGCCCGCCGCAGCCCACCAGCCCGGCCCTCAGTTTCTCCTTGCCCGTGCCGCGCACCTGCTCGGCCCGGACGATGGTGAAAGCGGAAGCGCCTGCCCCCGCCAGCGTGGACCTCTTCAGAAAAGACCGTCGGGAATAAGAGCTGCTCTGCATCAACGTTCACCTCGGTGGCCTATTGTACTGCATCGGGGAACCTCATTCCTTGATTTCCGTCTCGTACCGCACCTTGCCCTCGGTGTCCACGAAGGTCGCTTTGATCCGCTGGGCGTCAATCTCCAGCGCGGTGAAACCGTAGAAGGAGTCGGTGAACAACGTCAGCGGGCCGGATTTGGCAGGCCGGGCGCTCTGGCCGGCGGCGGCGGCGACCAGAAAATGGACGCCGCCTTCCGGCTTCAAATGCTGCACGATATGTTCGTGTCCAACCAGGTAGACAGCGACGCGATTCTTCAGCAGCGGCAGCAAAGACTGTTGGAGCTGCGGCGTGTCGCCATGCGTGCCGTAGGAGTAGATGGGGTGATGCCCATACACGATCTTCCAGCGCGCGGAACTGCGTGCCAGCTCCCGGTCCAGCCACTTCAACTGCGTTTCCGACATGGCGTGCGTGGCCAGGGCGAAAAACTGCGCCGGTCCCGCGGTGAACGAGTAGTACAGCGCCGGCATGCGCCAACTCGGGCTCTGGCGCGCGTACAAGATCTCTCCCGCGGGGCTGTCCGCGAACCCCCAGTCGTGATTGCCCGTGACGGCGAAGATGGGGATGCCCGGCGGGCCGTAGATGTCCTCCCACTCTGCCTTCCAGCGCGGGTCGGCCGGGCTGGTCACGCCGTCCGGCGCGAAGTTGTCGCCGAGGGTCACGCCCAGGTCGAACGGTTTCTCCCGATGGTAGGCCGCCGCCGCCGCCGCCACCTTGCGCTGATTGGGCCCTTCCTGGCCGGAGTCCCCGAACGCCAGCACCCGCACGGAAGGCTTTGCTGGAATAGCCTGGAACACAGGCGGCGCCTGCTGCATGAACGCCGGCAACGTGGCGCCGCGCGCGAAGGTCACCCACCGCTGGTGCTCGGGGGTGAGCGCCTCCAGCGCTTTCTCGTCTTTCTGCGAGCGCGCCAGCGCGAGCCGCTTCTCGAAGAGCTGGCCGAGTTCTTGCGCTTGCTGTACCCGCAGCCGCTCCAGCGCCAAAAGCGCGACGCCCGCGTCGGGGTCTCCGGCGGCGTGCCGCTCCAGCGACTCGCGCACCGCCGGCAGACGCAGACGGGCGAGGCGGTTGAGGATGGCGCGGCGAATCGCCGGATCCGGATCTTTGTCGGCCCGCTCCAGCAGCTCGCCGACCATCGACTGGTCGAACCGGCTCAACTGCTGCTGGACCGCCGCCAGACGCTCCTTAGGCGACTCCGCGGGCGCCTGCAAGAGAAGAAGGACAAGGAATAAAGGCAGATTCATTTTCTCGCTCCTGAAGTCATAGTACCCCACGCGGCGGGGCTCACACAGCCCTGATCGTCACGACCTTCCGAAAAGGCGTGAAAGCAGTGATGTAGACGCAAATCCCGGACGCTCTGAGGGTTGCTCCGTGAGCAGTGTAAGTATGTCCGGACAGGTTCAGCGACTGATGTTCCGCCTGTCCCGGCCCGAACTCTATGGTATCGTCCCCAACTCGATATCGCCCAGCGCCCTCTTTTAGAAGGAAAACCTTCCGGCTGTCCATTGTCGTCAGTTCCTGAAAAGCGCCGGTCAACTCGCCTCCCGAGCGGAAGGCCAGCTCGACGACGTAAGGAACGGCATCATGCCCGGTTATGTCGAAGTGCAGCTCGAATGCGCCTTCCTTCTCCACCACGGTGACTTTCTGGTCCAGGGTCTGGATGTTGGTCATCTGCCGGTGCGGGAAATCCAGCTTGCTCCAAAAACGGCCGTCCTTGGCGGGAGTGTGGGCATAGTCGCCCCGCGGGTTTCGCAGGTTCTTCGGCAGAGGCTGGTAGTACGGAGCGTCGAGACGCTGGTGGAGGGCGTATTGATTCCCCTGGGCCTTGAGTCCTTCGCTTCGGAACACCCCCAGGCTGAAGAACTGGCCGCCCATACGCACCGATTCCAGCACCGCTTTACCTTTGCGGAAGGTGAAGAATGTCGGATTGCTGGCCAGGCCCGAGGCCACCCCTAAGGGCCAGTCGGAGCCGCCGTAGACCGTGGCGCTGATGTCGCCCCTGCGGATGCGGGCCAGGCCGCTGTTAGGAAACACCCTGGCGTAATCGGAAGGGATCGCGCCGCCGGCCGGAAGCGGCTTCTTCAGCAAAGGCTCCTCCATGAAATGGATCACCGGGTTTCCGCCTTCTATGAGCCCTTCTCCCGTCTTCCCTTGAATCAGTCTTACAACCGCAGCATACGCCGGATTGTTGTCGCGGATAGCCAGATACCGATATTGCAGATAGAAGTTGACTATCGAGATCGGCCTGCCCTGATCCTGCCGCCTGGAGCCCACGGTTTCGATCTCCCCGTCCGGGTTCAGGTAGTAAAGAGTCATGTCCAGGTTTCGGCGCACCGGATCCAGAAGCTTGGGGCGGTTCAGCAGTCGCGCCATGGTGACGAACGCGTTGACCGTTACACGCGAGTAGTTTGGGCTCCGCTCGCAGAACTGGCCGTCGGCATCGATATCGACTCCCTCCCCCAGCCAGTCGTCGATCCGGTTGACGTACTTGGCCGCCGGGAAAAGCGAATTGATTCGGGCCAGGGCGGAGCAGACGACCCAGCGATGATTCGGAGTATGAATGCCGCCTGTAACCAGGGCCTCGCCGACGGCCAGAAGAAACTTGCCCAACGTCTCCTTGGTTTGCGCCAGACGCGAGTCGTTCATCTGCCGCAATACGGCGAGAGAGGCGGCCAAACCCTCGACGACAAACCCGGTATCCGGCGGGGAGGCCAGGTTGCCGGCATCCAGGGTCCCGTCGGGATTCTGTGCGGCCACGAACGCGCTGGCGCCGCGCTCCATGAGCGGAATCAGGCTTTCCGCTCGGTAATAGGACGACTCGGGGGCGCAATACGCCGCCACCAGAACTGCCACGTTGGCCCCTCGGCCCACCCCGCGCCTCGGAAAGCGAGCGTCCGGCGCCGCCTCCGTGGCTTTCATCATTCGGGCAACGGATTCGCTGCTGCTCTTTAACAGCCGCAGGAAAAACTCCTGGCCGTCACCGGCGGCGGCCCCGCCCTGGGCGGCCACGGAACGCGCCCCGGCCGAAGCGGCGAACGCAGCCGCGCCCTTCCCGATAAGACCTCTTCGAGTGATGTTCATGCCATGTCCTTTCGTTAGACTCGCGTAACGCTCACAACTTGATCTTCAAAGTCCCGACCATGTAGTCCCGAACGGCCTCGATGCCGCCCCCTTCTGCCATCACCGCGCCGGCGAACTTCGTTTCTCTCAGGTATTCAATCAGCGCAGGCAGTTTGATCGTGCCTGTTCCAAACGGAACCATCCTGCCTCTGCCGGGCTGGCCGCCGGGGCCGGGCTCAGTCGCCGGGGCAAAGTCCCTCAAGTGCGTGCCGATCATTCGGGAACGATACTTCCGGTAGATTTCGATCGGGTCAAGACCGCACGCGGCAAGGTGGCCGATATCCGGCATGAAACCGAAGTATCGCGCGTCAGTGGAATCCAGAAGCCGGTCGTAGATGCCGGTCCGTATATCGCCCTGTTCGGGATGATAGCCGATACGGGTCCCGGTTTCATCCCGCATGCGTTTACCAACCTCATCGGCGCTGGCGATGGTCGCTTTCAAGTCCGTGTTCCGGTACGACTCGTCATCGGCGTTGCCCAGGTTCTCTCCCGGGGCGAGGAGCTGGGCCACGTAGGTTCCTCCAACCGATTGAAGGAAGCGCGCCAGGCGGAGATGATAATCGATCAGCTCCTGGCGTTCGGTTCTGCGGTGCATGTGGCTATACACGGCAAGCCCCAAAAGGGTCAGACCCCGTTTGGCCAGTTCGTCCCGGAATTCCGAAATCCGGGACTCGTAGGCTTCCATGAGTTGCCGATAGGTATTGTTGACTTCGATGCAATGAACTCCCAAACGGGAGCAGTCGTCGCAAGCTCTCCAGAAGCTTTCGAGCCTGGCGGCGCCTCCCGAGGCGGCGGGCGGGGGCCCGCCCGCGGCTCCCGGCGCGCCCATCCTTCCGGCCGCGCCGCTGCCCAGCACCAGGCCGGCAAAGAAGGTCTGGGCCCGTTCGTTCTGCGAGCGCGCCGGGAGCGCCCCTGCGCAGGTCAGCGCGCCTATGAGGAATCCTCGTCGGTCTACCGCGGGCATCCGGTCACATTCTCCGCGCCTCAGCCGATCAGGCGTTGCTTCAGCGGATCGAAGCGGAGCCGGCGATTTTGGAGATAAGAAAGCGTGCATAGATGGCTGGCCAGGGCGGCATGGATGCCGTCCTCGACGGTGGCGTTGGGGTCCTTGCGCGTCTTGATGCAGTCGAGGAAGTTGCTGATGTGCTGATCGCTGCCTTCCGCCCTCACCGCCACGGTGTTCGGATCCCGCCGCGGCTGGAGGGAAAACGGTTCGCCGGCTTGCGCCACGTCGCGGGCCCCCGGAGGCCGCGGTCCGCGCGGCACGCCGCGGCCGCCGCCGGGCCTCAGGTAGGCGGCCTGCGCGTCCTTGTCCACCGGAGTGAACTCGAAGCCGGAACGGGTGATGAACAGCCGGCCCTGGGCGCCATAGAACTCGACGCCGGCGCTGTCGATTCCAGCGGCCAGGGTCGCATCGAACGTGCACGTCCAGCCGCCGGGATAAGTCAAGTGGGCCGACACTGTGTCGGGTGCCGTCCGGCCGCTTCCGTCGTGTTGATACTCCGGTATCCAAACCCCTCCGACGGCCGAAGCCGCGGTCGGGATGTCCTCGCTCATCAGCATGTGCGCGACGTCCACCCAGTGCGCGAACAGGTCGGTGAACTGCCCCCCGCCGAAATCCAGAAACGCGCGGAAGCAGTTGTACTGATAAGGCTGATATGGCCGCTTGGGATCCACCGGCGCCACGAAGCGCTTCCAATCCAGATCGGCGGGCTGCTTCTCCAGCTCCGGCGGCACCGGCTTGACAAATGAGCGGACGCTGCCGTGCCACCAGGTGCGCACGAAGGTGACCCTGCCGAGTTTGCCAGCCTTGACGTATTCATCCCTGGCGATCTTGTAGTGGGTCATGGAACGTTGCTGCATGCCAGACTGAAACACCCTTTTTCCGGCACGAACAGCCCTCTGAAGCGCCGCGCCCTCGCCGATCTTGAGCGTAACGGGCTTCTCGCAGAAGACATCCTTGCCGGCGCTGACCGCATCGAGCGATATGGGGACGTGCCAGTGGTCCGGCGTGGTAATGAACACCGCATCGAGGTTCTTCATATCGAGCACTCTGCGGTGGTCCGAAAACACGGCCGCCTCGGGCGCGAACTGCCGGGCGGCCTGCGCCTTTCGGCCATAGATGTCGCAGAGGCCCGTCACGGTGACCGAAGTATTGCTGCGAAGCGACCGCACATAGCCAGCCCCGCGCGCGCCCGCGCCGATCACCGCGACTTGAAGCCTCTCATTCGATCCCAGGATCCGGGAGTAGGACGCCGCGGTCACGGCGCCGACGCTCGTCCGCACTACGATACGCCGAGAAATCCCGGCCATGCCCAATCCTTTTGCCCTCCGGGAACCGCGATCAGAAGCGGATTCTGAGTCCGATTTGAGTTTGACGACCGACGCCCACGCCGTTGGCATTCAACTGGTCGCTCGACTTCCCAAAGTATGTAGCCGGAAAACGCCCGGCGCGACCTCTGCGTTGACGCGCTCAGAAGGTGAGTTTCAAAGCGAACTGAATCTGGCGCGCGGGACTGGACAGACCGGTGATCGTTCCGAACGCGGTCGAACTGACGTTGGAATTGGCCGCCCCCAGGTTCGTCGTGTTGAACAGGTTGAAGAACTCCGCGCGGAACTGGATCCGCCACGTTTCCATTGGTAAGCTGAACTCCTTGTGCGCGCCGCCGTCGAAATTGAAGATCGACTCCGTGCGCGCGACGTTGCGGCCCAGGTTGCCGAACGGATGCGACGGGTCGTTTACGTTCTGCCGGTCCGGCGCTGCCACGGCGGCCTTGTTGAAGTAGTTCTGCGGGCTCTTCTCGGCAGAGTAAATGCTGCCGCCCAGGTAGTTCGGCCGGTACGTGGGAGCGCCGGAGACCGAGAATGCCGTCGGCGGGCTGTAGGACAGATTGATCGGCTGCCCGGTGGTCATCAGGTTGATCCCCGACAGTCGCCAGCCGCCCAGCACCGCGTCCACCAGAGCGTTCACCCCCGAGCCCCACTTGCGGCCTTTGCCGTACGGCACGTCCCAGACGAACGTCGAGGTGTTGTTGAACGGCTGATTGTAGCTGCCCACCCCTTTCTCCGCGCGCACATTGCGGTAGTTCAGCCGCGAATTGTCCCCGTTGTACACCTCCAGGTGGCCCCCCGCATTGTCGATCGCCTTCGACCAAGTGAAGCTGTTCAACAGGTACACGCCCCCGGCGTACTTCTTCTCGATCTTCATCTGGAGGCCGTGGTAGACCGCAAAACCTCCCCCGTAGGAGATCTGGATGTAGTCGAAGCCCTGGATGGGGCGCCGCGCCAGGAGGGCTAGGTTCTCACCGGGATTGTTGGGGCGCGCCTGGTTGTAATCGCCCAGGATCATCAGACCGTTGGAGCGATTCCCCACGTACGCGATGTCGGCCAGCAGGTTGCGCGAGAGTTCCCGCTGAATCGTGAAGTGCCAGCTCTGCACGTAGGACGTGCGGTAGTCGGCCGGCGTGTAGTTGGTGCGCGTGGTGGCGGTCGAGAAGTTGGCCGGATCGACCAGCCCCGGCGGAAAACCCTGCTGCATGAGTCGGAAGCAGTTGCGGTAGTTGTCTCCCGTGCACAGCGGCTGGCTGGGGAGCTGGTTGACGGTCAGGTTGACGACGTTGGGGCCGTTGTACCCCAGCAGGTTTTCGCCGCCCAGACGGTTGAAGTGGATGTAGCTCACCCCATACCCGGAGCGCACCACGGTCCGCTTGGTCAACTGGTAGGCCAGCCCGACGCGTGGCGCCCAGTTGTTGCGGTCCGGGTTGACCAGCGACCGGTTGTAGATGCTGCCGCTTTGGGCCCGGATCAGCTTGGTGTTGACAGAGTCGAAGCTGGACAGCCGGTTCTGGCTCTCCCACTGGGGCGTGGCGAACTCGTAGCGCACGCCGATATTGACCGTCAGCTTGGTGCTCACCTTCCAATCGTCCTGCAAGTAGCTGAAGTGCATGCGCTGGCGATAGTTCAGCACGATCTCGTTGTTCAGGCTGTAAGACGACTGCGCGCCCAGCAGGAAGTCGGCCAGGTTGTAAAGGTTGTTCGAGGTCGCCCCCGTCGGGCGGCTGAACTGCCCTGAGTAGGAGTTCTGACCGTATTGCGGGTTGAAGTCGAAGATGTCGGTGAAGATGGCCTGCCACTCGTAGCCCGTTTTCAGGGAATGCCGCCCCATGACCCGGGAGTAGTTCACCTTCGGGTTGACCACGAACGGATTCTGGAACTGCGGGTTCGAGGATAGCCGGCCCAGGGCGCTGTAGCCTCCGATGGACTGGCTGGTCAGGCCGCCGCCCACCACCGGCGAATCCGGCAGGCCGGGGATGCCGTACTCCTTCAACATGTTGGGCCGCTCGAAACCCAGCGGGAACTTGCCGCCTTCGAACCAGGACACGCCGAATCGGAAGTCGATCAACGACGCCGGGGACAGGTTGTGGTTGAGTCCCGCGGCCATCTGCTGGTTCATGGACCGGACGTGGCCGTTGGCGTCGCCCCCCGACAGGCCGGGTATCACGCTGTTCTCCAGGCTCTCCCGCAGCCGGTGGCTGTAGCGGACGAATCCGTTGAGCCGCGAGCTCAGGTAGTGGTCGTAGCGCACGTCGCCTTTGTTGTCAACCAAGGGAGTCGGCGTCAGGTAGTCCCAGTTGTTGGACGGCACCACTCCGGGCGCGGAGGAACGGATCGGCGTAGGAAGGTCCCCCAGCACTTTGCGCGCGAAGGCCGTAATGGCGCTCTGCGGCACCACGCCGTCGCTGTAGAGTTCGCCCGTGAGCGGGTTTCGTATCGGAGCCCCGAACCGGCCCGCGCGCTGGTCCATCGTGGCCAGGGTGGCGAATTGAAGCGTGCGGTCCAGGCGGCGCATCCCTTCGTAGTCGGCGAAGATGAATATCTTGTCTCGGACGATCGGCCCGCCCAGCGCGCCGCCGAACTGGTTCTGGACCAGCACCGGCTTCCCCGTGGAGGGCCGGAAGAAGCCCACCGCGTTGAGCTTGTTGTTGCGCAGAAACTCCCACGCCGAGCCGTGCAACTGGTTGGTCCCTCCGCGAACGCTGGCGTTGATCACCGCGCCGCCGGCGCGGCCGTACTCGGCGGAGAAGTTGTTCGTGACCACCTTGAACTCCTGGACCGCGTCCGGAGCCAACTGGATCACCTGGTTGGAGAAGCCCTGGTTCGAGGTCCCGTAAGCGTTGTTGTCCACCCCGTCAACCATGAAGTTGTTGAGCGAGCTGCGCAGCCCGTTGACGTTGAACGAAGCGTCGCGACTGCTGATGTTGGAGCGGCGCACGCCCGGGGACAGCAGAGTCAGGTCCGCGTAGGCGCGTCCGTTCAGCGGCAGATTCACGATCGCCGCACGGGTGATGACCTGCCCGCGGTCACTGGACTCCGCCTCCAGCAGCGCGGCCGCGCCAGTCACCTCCACCTTCTGCGTGATATCGCCCACCTGTAGCGTCAGGTTCACGCGCTGCCGCGCGTTCACGGTCAGGGTGAAGGCGTCTGAGGTGGCCAGACGGAAGCCCTGCGACTCGGCGCTGACACGGTATTCGCCGATGCGCTGGTTCACGAACAGGTATCCGCCGTTCCCATCCGTGGTTGTTGTCTGCTTGACTCCCGTGCCAATGTTCTCCAGGGTGATCTTCGCCCCCGCAATGACCGCGTCGGTCGGGTCCGTGATGGTCCCCAACACGGTGGCGGTATCGTACTGGCCGAAACAGGCCAGCGTGAACAGAGTCCCTGCCAAAAGATAACGTCGCATGATCAGTTCCGCCTCCTGGAACCTGCCTGCTGACCACACCCAGTCAGCATTTCCATCTTGACCTCTGGACAGCCCAAGTCCACTCTCCCATCCCCTGGCGTCAACCCGGCCGCGCGGCTGACAGGCGCAGAGGAGAAAGCCAGCGAATGTAGTGATGACACTTGGCACCCGGGCCCCTGCACACGTGTGTAGGGACACCACGGGTCATGCTAACACACCCCTAGCAGGATGTCAACAGCAATTTCCCCATTTGTCAAGCCTCGATTAAAATGTCCCCCTGCTTAGCTCGATAAAAATGTCCTCTTTGGTGTGTGCGTGACCGTTGTAGTAGGCGCTGTGGGGATGTGGGAAACTCGCGTAGTCGGCGAGTTTCCCAAGGGGTGTGGAAAGCCTGCTT
>CAYGVJ010000109.1:0-17971 GCA_964353255.1 uncultured Solibacteraceae bacterium
TTGACTTGCCGCCCGGCGTCGGCTTAGAATCAACAGCGATCCACCAGGAGGCACTTATCTCGTTCTGGAAGAAGCTGTTTGGCGTCCCCGAAGGCTCCTCCGGCGAAGGACCGTCTTCCGGCCCCGCCCGGGTGATTCCGGTCAACTGCGTGGCCGCCGAGTACGCCTACATCCAGGCCGACCGCTGCGGCTGCGGCGGCGCCTGGGAGAAGCTGGGGCGGGTCTCGGACTACAACCAACTGCCCCACCACATCACTGACCACTTCCGCCTGAAGTGCCGGAGCTGCGGCCGCCTCCAGCCACTGGCCTTCGAGGTTGACGTGAACTCACCGGAGTACGAAGGAGGAGGCTTGCTGGGCGGCCGGCGCTAAGCCCCCCGGAACGGTCATCCCCCCGCTAAAGTCGCCAGCGTCTCGCCGGTGGCCCGCTCGAGGTCGGCGTGCAGGCTGTTGCCGTGCGCGTCCATGGTGACGATGGTCAAGAAATTCTTCACCCGCAGGTGCCACATGGCCTCCGGGACGCCGAACTCCGGCAGGAAGTGCACGCCCAGCACCTTCTGGGTGGCCTGCGCATAGAATTGCGCCGCGCCGCCGATGGCGTGCAGGTACACGGCGCCGTACTCCTTCATCGCCGCGGAGGTCTTGGCGCCCATCCCGCCCTTGCCCACCACCCCCCGCAGGCCGTAGCGGCGGATCACCTCGCCCTGGTAGGGCTCTTCGCGGCTGCTGGTAGTCGGTCCGGCCGCCTTGGTGAACCACTCGTCGCCTTGTTTGAGCATCACGGGGCCACAGTGGTAGATGACGGCGCCGCGCAGGTCCACCGGCGGCGGGTTCTTCATCAGGTAGGCATGCACCATGTCGCGACCGGTGTACATCTCGCCGTTGATCAGCACCACGTCGCCGACCTTCAGGGCGCGCACCGCCTCCTCGGTCAGAGGCGTGGCGAGCACCACTTCACGCCCGGTGAGCGTGAAGCCTTCCTCCCCGGCCAGGCGCGCGACCGGCCGGTCCGGGTCGCGGTACAGCCAGCGCGTGATGGCGCCGCTCGATGGATCCAGCCGCACCCCCAGGCGCCGGAAGGCCCAGCAGTCGTAAGCCACCGAGACGAAGAAGCTCGCCGGAAGGCGGTTAGCCGCGGTGATCTTGCAGCCGATCAGCGAGACCCTGCCCCCGAAGCCCATCGGCCCCACGCCCAGGCGGTTGGCTTCCTCCATGATCCGCGCCTCCAGCCGCGCCAGCTCCGGGTTCGGATTCACGTCGTCGAGCGTACGGAACAGTTGCTCCTTGGCCAGCTCGTAGCTGTGCGGGCGATCGCTGCCGATGCACACCCCCAGGGCGCCGGGCGCGCAGCCCTGGCCCTGCGCCTGCCAGACCGCGTGCAGGATGCACTTGCGCACGCCCTCCAGGTTGCGGTCCGCGCGCCCCAGGTGCGCCAGCTCGCAAGGCAGCGAGTACTGGGCGTTCATGTTCTCGCACCCGCCGCCCTTGAGGATCAGCTTGACCTCGATCGCGTCCTCCTCCCACTGCTCGAAGTGGAAGATGGGCGTCCCTACCCCCAGGTTGTTGCCGGTGTTCTTGCCGGTGAGCGAATCCACCGAGTTGGGGCGCAGCTTGCCCAGGCGCGTAGCTTCGGCCACGGCCTGGCAGGCCGCCTGGCGAATCTGCACTTGACTGACGCCTGCGGGCGCGCGGATGAGGAAGGTCGGCATGCCGGTGTCCTGGCAAATGGGCGCCTCGTCCCGGTAAGCCGAGTCTACGTTATCGGCAATGATCTGGAAGGCCTGGGCGGCCTGCGTTCCAGGACTCTCCACCGGCATGGCCGCGGCCATGGCCGCACGGACATCCAGCGGCAAGTTGGCCGAAGTCTGCGTGATCAACTCCAGCAAGCTGTTGGCAAGAAATTGCATGTGCTCCTCCTCATAAGAATCTGGGGCCACAAACCGCTTATCTTAGCTTGATCCGCACCTGGACACTCACGCCCGGACGCACCGCCGGTCCGGGGCTGGTGAACTCGACGATCGCCTGGCCGAGCTTGACCTCCCGGACGTTCCCCGGGATGCCCTGATCGCCCAATTCGGCCGCCATGATAACGGCCTGCTGGCCGCGCTGGAGGCGCTCCAGCACCGGCGGCTCGGGCTCGACCCATGCTTCCAGGGCGGACAAATCCACGGCGATCTGGAACAGGTCCTTGAGGTCACGGTCCACCTCATCGCCCGCCTGCTTGGCGCGACTCAGCAGCAGGCCGTCCACAGGGGAATGAATCTCCGCGCTGGCCAGATTCTGCTTGACGTCCTCCAGTTCCCGGTTGCTGTCCTCGACCAGCCGCCGGGCGTTGTCCCCTTCTTTGCGCAAGGCGTCCACGCGCAACCGGGTCTGGCGGGCCAGCTCGTCCAGGTTCTGGAATTGCTCCCGGGCGAGCTCGAACTCCTTCTGGGCTTTCTCGAAAACCAGCCGGGCTGTAGCCTGCTCAGTGTTAAGCATCTGCTGGCGCAGATAGACCTTCTCGGCGCGCTCGTACTCGCTGCGCGCGCGGCTGGCGTCGGCCTGCGCGCGCGAGGCCTCCAGCCGCGCCGCGACGTAGTTGCTGTTGAGCAACTCCAGGCGGGACTGCGCGCGCTCGGCCTGCGCGGCGGTCACTTGCTGTGCCGTCTCCAGGCCGAGGTTCTTGACCCGGGCCAGCAACTGGCCCTCGTAAACCTCCTCCCCCGGCTGCGCTCCGACGAACTCGAGGGTCCCGTCCATGGGCACTCCCACGGAGACGACGTGCTGGGCGTAAACCTTGCCGGGAAGACTGACCTCGGGCCCCAGGAAAGCCCCCGGCGGGCTCTGGGAGCCCGCTGGGCGGCCCGCCGCGGCGCGGTATTCAGCCCGGCGCAGCAGGGACAGCGCGCCGGCGGCGATGACCACCAGTACCGCCGTGCCCCCGATCAGCAGCCACTTGCCCCGCATAGGATGGCGAACTACGACTCTAGCACCGATGGAAGGCGGCCCGCGCATGCGCGTAATCCGTCCGTAGCGAGGGACTGCCTGGGTGAAGCGCCCGCTGGCGTAACGGGCAAGTTCATGCGCTTGTCACCGGCCCGGTGAGCCAGCCGGGGGGCTGGCTCGCGGGTCGGGGACCCGCCCTACTGCGGGCCGTTGTAAGGCGGACGCCCACGTCCGCGTTCGGCCCCCTGGCCGAACTCTTTCTAACGGACGGATTACGGCATGTTGCCTTCTGCCCGTCAATGCGAGAATCGCGATCATCGAGTCCCGATGGTCTCTCTTGCCCGGCTGTCGCTGATTTTTCCTCGCATCAGCAACCTGACCATGGGCGGCGGCGATCCGACCATGGCGGCGCTGGAGCGCGAATTGGTCGCGCGCCGCCGCTGGCCGTCGCCGCCGCGGCCTTCCTGGTCCTGACCCAGACCAAGCTCGACGTGCTGTGGGTGCTGGCCGGCTCGGCGGCGGTGGGACTCGTCGCCCGCGCGTTCTGAAGCGCCGGTTGCCAGACCCGAGCCTAGGGCTTGAGCGGGACAAACCGCACGGCGTATCCGCCGGCGGGCGCGAGCTGCGCCTTGAGGCGCGCGGCGCGGTCCACGGTTTTCTTCTCGATGACCACGTTCTTGGGGAAGCGGTCCGCGTCGGCCGCGTCGGCGTAGATCTCCGCCCGGTAGCGGCCGCTGCCCAGGAAGTTGAGCGGAATGTCGAGCTGGCGCGGCGTCCAGTTGGTCATGCTGCCCAGGAACCACTCGGCTCCGCGGCGGCGCGCCATCGTAATGTATTCGCCGGGCAGGCCGTTGAGCACACGGGTTTCATCCCAGGTGGCCGGCACGGCTTTGATGAACTCAAATGCCGGCTGGCCCTCGTAGGCCGAGGGATGATCGGAGACCATCTGGATGGGCGCCTCGTACACCGCGTACATGGCCAGGTGGTGCGCGCGCGTGCCCATCACCATGGGTTCACGCATTCGCGCCTCGAAGTCCGCCTTGGTGACGTTTTCAAAGCCGCCCGGCGTGTAGTCCATCAGCCCGGGGAGCATGCGCGTGAAGGGCAGCATCACGTGGTGGTCGGGGTTGTCCCGGCTGCCCGCCTTGGACTGCTCCATCCCCAGGACCGCCTCGTAGCCCAGCACGTTGGGCCAGGTGCGCTCCAGGCCGGAGGGGTTGGTGGAACCGTGGAAGTCCACCAGCAGGCGATGCTGCGCGGCCTTCTCGGCGACGCGGTAGTAGAAGTCGATGCCCCCCTGGTCGTCGCGCTCGACGAAGTCGATCTTCAAACCGGCCACGCCCCACTTCTGGTACAGCGGGAAGGCGTCGTTCATCTGCTTTTCCACCGCAGAATAGTGGAGCCAGATCCACACCTTCACGCCTTTGGTCGCCGCGTAGCGCACCACCTCGGGGATATCCACGCGGCCATTCATTTGGGTGATGTCGTTACGGGCGGACCAGCCGGCGTCCACCAGCATGTACTCGAAGCCGGAGCGCGCGGCGAAGTCTACGTAGTACTTCATGTTGTCGGTGGTGAACGCGGGTTTGCCGTCAGGCCCCAGGCTGCCGCTCCACCAATCCCAGGAGGCCTTCCCCGGCCGGATCCAGGAGGTGTCCTTAATGGCCGACTCGGGGTTCAGACTGGTGATGACGTTGGATTCGATCAGTTTGCCCGGCTCGGTGGCCACCAGCAGCGCTCGCCACGCCGAGTGGTGCGGCAAGGCGCCGATGACCGCGGTCTCCGGGTCGTCCAGGTGCGGCGCCAGCCGGCATTCGAACTTGTGGCTGGTCCAGCCGCCCGAAGGGTTCACCAGGTACATGGCCGCGTAGTCGCGCAGGTCGGCCTCGGTGATCGCCATCCAGGCCACACCCGGCACTTCCATCAGCAGCGGAAGCCCGACCAGCGCTATGCTCGCCACACCGCCCTGGTTGGAAAGACTGCTCGCCGAAAGCTTGATGAACTCGCTCTCGTACATCGACCGGTAATTGGGCAGGACCAGCGCGTAGACGATGGGGTCCTTGCTGATGCGGAACTCGGTGCCCTCCTTCGCCAGGCAGAACTCGCTCAGCGCGGGCTGCGCGGGGACCAGATAGCGGAACGCCACGGCGTCGTCGTAGGCGCGGGCCTCCATCACCAGCTTCCGCCCGGGGGCGCCGGTTTCCTCGAGCTCCACGCGCAGGGCGTTGTAGTGGTTGCGGACCTGGCTCGCCCGGCCGGCGACCAGACGGTAGGTCTCATCCGTCTTCGATGATGTCGTGTTCACGATGCGCACGTCCTGGCCCAACGGTGGTTGCCCTTTCAGGTCCAGCCGGAGCGCCGACGGTTCGATGAGCGGTTTGCCTTGAAACGACACCATGTAGACAAGCTGGCCCCCCGCCGGAGCGGGCTGGTTTTGCGCGACGGTCCGGAAGCTGATCGCCAGCCGGCCGTCCGGGGAGTTGACAACGGCGGTGCCGGACTGCGGCCAGACCGTCGCAGCCGTGAGCAGAAGAGCAAGTATCGTAGTGTAGCGCATAGACGTACTTATACACCCTTTGGCAGGCTGCTGAAAAACACCGCCCGCAGGCCAGCGGCCTGCGGGCGGCACGCTGTTAGAACCGGAAACGCAGCGAGGCTTGCATCACTCGCGCCGCGCGAGCGGAACTCACCTGACGCGCCTGGGCCGGTACATGGGCAGGCCGCTGTAATCCATCATTTTGGACCACACCCAGCTCGCCGAGAAGTCAAACCCGCGAGCGAACCGGCGGTTGGCGGTAGCCTGCAATGAATGGTAGTTGGAGCTGGCCGAGGTCTCCGTATACGACACACTGGAGAATCCCGGCAGCGGCCGGAAGAAATTGTCGCTCAGATAAGCGTTGGGGTTGTAGGAGATGGGCGGCTCCCACGTCCCGGAAGAAGTGTAGGCAAACTCCAAACTTGTTCAGTAGTCCTGTTCTTACGAGATTCCCAGGGCGAAGCGGCCGGCCTTCTTTTGCGGCTCCGGGGCGTCGCTCGAGAGGATCGCCCTGCAAATGCGGTCGGCGGCCGAGGGGTTACCGCTCGCACGCAACGTTCTCGCCAGCCTTGCGCGAGCGACATGGGCGGCGCGCCGCTCTCTCGCCGAGGCAGCCTTCGTCGCCTTCTCGAGAATTGCGTCGTGTGAGGGCTCGGGAAAGTCGGCCAACGCTTGCAGCGCGGCAATGCGAACCTCCGTTTGCGGATCCCCGGCGGCTGTCCTCAGCGCGGTGAGAACTCTCTCTCCCTTTCTTTTTGCGAGGCTGTTAACCACCCCAACACAGAATGTAGGACCAGCGGCATTCAGCGCCGCGATCAGTGCATCAGTCGCACGTTCGGAGGGATTGCACTCGAGCGCTTGCCGCGCCGTCTCGCGCCCTTCGAGATCGTTCAGGGCCTTAGCGAGGGGCGGTACCGCCGCCTCGACCGGAAGGTAGCCGAGCAGGCGGGCCAGGTTGCTGCGGACGCGCCTGGGGTACAGGGGTTCAGTCCTCTCTTTCGCGGCGGAAGTAAGAAAGACATTGCTCCGGAACGACGCTGCACCCCGAGACCCGGCACCCTGCCCAGGCTTGGCCTGAGCGACCAGCGCCTCGCCCAAGGCATTCGCCAGCGCAGTCTGTGCCGCTCGTTCTCCCGGCCGGCTGACATGGAACACTTCCTCTCGCAGGCACTGATACGCGTAGTAGGCCACTACCTGGTCGGTATCGGCCATCTGCCCGATCCACTGGATCACCGCGGGGTTAATCGATGGCATCCCTTTTCCTCCCTATCCGGATCACAGGCGCCACGGCGCACGGAATGGCTTGCCCTTCAAAATATTGGCGGCCGCGTCTTCGATGAATTCCTCTTTGTCTGGGTCCCACTGGAGGACGCGCCCCAGACGCATCGAGATGTTGCCTAAATGGCACACGCTGGCGGAGCGGTGTCCAGCCTCGATGTCAGCCACGCACCGCTGCCTGCTCTGGATGCAGTCGAACCAGTTGCTGTGATGATCGTCGGTACCCGGTATTTCTTCTTTGCGGTTCCGCTCGTCATAGGCGCGGGTATCCGTCCCGGTGAGTGGAACCTTGAGGATCTCCGGATCCGAGGCTTCCAGCGTGAGACGGCTCACGAAGATCCAGCCATCCGTGCCGTGGAACCTCACGCCGTTGCCACCTTCGTTCTGGCAGGCCAGTTCCACTCCGTTGCGGTACCAGTAGTGGACCTCCAGGAATCCGGCGTAGTCGTAAGGCCCCGCTTTGTTGAAGACTCCCTTTCCATCGATCTTCACGGGGCCCGATTCATCCATGCCGAGCCCCCACTGGGCGATGTCGTTGTGGTGAGCTCCCCAGTCGGTGATTCTTCCGCCGGAGTGATCCAGATGATAGCGGAACTCGAAGTGGCAGCGGTTCGGCGAATAGTCCTTGTACGGCGCGGGGCCCAGCCAGATGTTCCAGTCAAGCCCCGCCGGCGGCGTCTCGACGGGTTCCCACTCGCCGGGATGGATGAACGCTCCCTGCGTCGTGCCGGGGTTGCCGAGATGCGTCGTCACCTTGACCAGACGGCCAATTCTGTTGTTTCGGACCAGCGCCACGGCGTGGCGAAAGCGCCAGTCGGAACGCTGCTGGCTGCCGACTTGAACGACCGTGCCATATTGCCGCGCCACGCTGACCATGCGCCTGCCTTCTTCGATGAAGAGCGACAGAGGCTTTTCGCAGTAAACATCCTTGCCGGCCTCCATCGCCTGGATGGCGATGATCGAATGCCAATGGTCGGGCGTGGAGATCACGACCGCGTCTATGTCTCTCCGTTCCAACAGCCGGCGGAAGTCGTAATCGATGAGGGGCTTCTTTGATTTCTGGCTCAGAACCACGTCCGCGGCAAGGTCCGCGTGGTTCCGGTCGACATCGCAGATTACGGCCACCTCGGCCCGCGGGTTAGCGAGCAGCTTTGGCAGGTGATGATCACGCCCGCGAACACCGACGCCGATCAGCCCGACGACCACGCGGTCGCTCGGCGCCGCCCGCGTTTGCGCGCGGCTCGCATTGGCTGCAGTCACGGCTGGAACAGCGTCGAACGCAATCGCCCCGCCAGCCGAGTGTTTCAGGAAACTACGCCGCGCCATCAACCTTTGTTTGTCCATTCGACAGCCTCCTCAAAACGGCCGGCAGTGCGAAACACCCCAACTTGCCGGCCGAATCCACGCTCGGACACCTCCACTTCGGCATAATGTAACCACAGAACCCACCCCGGCTTCAAGCATTGGCGGCCGACCCAGGCGTGCCCCTTCGGCCGGCATCGCGACCCGCTCTCGTGACAGGCGGACAACCGACCTACAGTCCTTTCGGTATCCAAGGAGCCCGGTAGGTCCCGACCACCAGTTTGTTCGCCTCGGGATCATCGATTGCCTGCTCCGTGGCGTTGTCCCAGCGGATCTTGCGTCCGACGCGATAGGCGATGTTGCCCAGGCGGCAGACGGTGTTGGTAAAGTGCCCGTCCTCGATGTCCGCATTCGGCCGGCTTCGGCTCTTGGCACAGTCCAGGAAATTCCGAATGTGCGCCGGGTGCTGAATCGAGCTGTCCCCCGCCTCGGGGAAGGTCTCGGTGGTGTAGTAGTAGCCGAGCTGCCGGTCGTCGTGATACCACTCGACAGGCCGCGGCGGGTGGTTGGGATCTTCCCGTCGTACATACTGCGGAGACAGGCGGAAACCGGCGCGGTCTACAAACAACGTGCCCTTGGTGCCCTGGAACTGGGTGCCGTATGTCCCCCAGCGGCCGGCCCCGGGATCACCGTTGGGGCCCCAACTGTTGTGGTGCAGCACGGAGTACTGGAAGAGGAAGTTGTCGTATTCGTAGAGCACCTCGAGAGTGTCCGGGATCTCCCCCTCTTTGTTCCGGAACTGCGCGCCCGCGGCCACCACGCTGCGCGGCCCCTGAGCCTTCATGGCCCAGAGCACTATGTCGGCCAGGTGTGCCCCCCACTCCGTCAGCATGCCTCCGGAGAAGTCCCAGTAGACCCGGCGGCCCCGGTTCCACACTTCCGCGAACGGCAGCTTGGGCGCGGGCCCGAGCCAGAAGTCATAGTCCAGTCCGGGAGGCGGACTGCCGGGCGCTGACCGGTCCCGCGCCCCCATCGGAATCCCGGAATGGTTCCAGCAGATGGCGTACAGGACGTCGCCAATCCTTCCCTCCTGCACGCACTTGACGGCCCGCTGGAAATGAGATCCGGAGCGCTGTTGCGATCCCACCTGCACCACGCGCTTGTTCCGCCGGGCGGCTTCCACCATCAGCCTGCCGTCCCGGATGTTGTGCGCGGCCGGCTTCTCCACGTAAACGTCCTTGCCGGCATCGCAGGCGTCGATGGTCATAATGGCGTGCCAGTGCTCGGGGGTCGCGATCATGACAGCCTGTACGTTCGTGTCCTCCAGCAGCTTGCGATAGTCATGGTAGGTCTTCGCTTTTCCTCCGGCGAGTTTCAAATTCCTTTCCAGATTCGGCTGGTAGACGTCGCACAAGGCGACCACCTCCGCATCCGGTTGGGCCTGGAACACCTTTTGGTCCCAGGTCCCCTGGCCGCCGCAGCCGATCACGCCCACCCCGATTCGGTCATTGGCCGCGGCTGGCGCGGCTGCGCCTGAACCTGCCGTCCCCGCCACCGCGGCCGCCAGACCGGTGCGCTGGAGCAGTTCTCTTCGATTCATTTCGCTTTCCCCCTTGATTCACGCGCCTCGCAGGCCGAGTTTCAGCACCGTCTTGGCATAATCCAAACTGCGTTCCAAGTCTATTCGCTGCTGCTCCTTGAGGGCCGCCTCGTACTCGGCTGGCCTCTGCCCGCGACCGGCAACGACCATTGATCCCGTGAAAGGCTGGCCTTCTTTGGCGAGAGCGACGAACCGGGCAAACTCGGAAGCCCTGGTTTTCGGAAAGGCCTTCCAGAAGTCGGGCTCCAGGTAGGGCACCACGCGGGGCGGCCCTCCCGTGAGGATCTCCAGTTGCACGGCCACGTTCGGGCAGAGCTGCCGGAAGCGCTCGAAGAACCGGACATAGTCGATCGACCCTTCCCCCAAGGCCACCCACTGATACACGGCGCCCCGGGGATGCTCGAAGACTACGGAGTCTCGGATATGCGTCGTAAGGGCGTAGGGCGCGAGGGTCTCCAGGGTCAGCAAAGGATCCTCGGCCAGCGTGACGGGATTGCCCGTGTCGATGGTGGCGCCCACAAAGTCTTTGCCTGCCTCCTCGATCAGATCCCGCACCTCCCAGGCTTGCAGGTCGCCATGCGTCTCGAGGCCGATCTTGATGCCGAGATCCAGCGCCTCGGAGCGAACGGAGCGCAGGATCTTCACCGTAGTCTCGATGTGCTTCTCCAGCGGGATAGCGCCGCTGCGCTCGGCCCGTCCTCCCAGAAAAGCGCGCATCATCTGGGCGCCCGCCGCGTGGTTGGCGCGCAAACCCTGGCGCACCCATTCCACGGGATCGCCGTTCTCCTTGCGCCAATTCCCCGCCGTGGGGCAGATGCACCCCAGTCCCCCGTCGATCACCAGGCCCAGCCGCGCGGCGTGGTCCTTCACTTTCTGGAGGTAGGCCGGCTCCAGGCTTTCATAGTTGAACAGATCGGACAGTTGCACCGTGTCGAGCCGCAGGCGGGCGGCATAATCCAGGTATTGGATCGCCGTCCACCCGTAGCCGTTGAACACCCACGAGTCGAAGCCCAGGCGGATTCCACGGCCTGGCTTCACTTGCGCCTCGGCCGGGGGGGCCGGACCGCCCAAACCCGCGCCGGCTGCTGTCTGCAGGAATGTACGTCTGCGCATGATAGTGTCGCTGCTTCCCGGCGCGCCGTTCACAGATCCAGGTAGCGCCGCGCGTAGGCAATACACTTCAGGTTGTTCGCGTCCTCGGCCTTCACCTGCTCTTCCAGGCTGAGCTGGCTGAGCTGGGGAAGCGGCGTCTTCGAGCGTTTCGCCCGGACCATCGCCAGCGTGCGGGCCAGATCCCGTCCGGGCAGCGGGCTGTAGGAGTTGTCGAAGGTCACCCAGTACTTGTCAGTCAGCACCGGGATCTTCAACGGATCGCGAGTAATCATCTCCAGGTCAATGATGATGTTGGGATTCGCTCGCCGCAGAATCTCCACGATCCTCGGCAGATCCAGGAGCCCCTCCCCCATCGGAACCTCATCGAGCAGGAAACCTTGCTCATACTCATCCACCGCCATGTCCTTGATGTGGCAGAAGACCGCGTAAGGGGCGTAGGCCTCAGCCAGCTCCGTGGAATCCTCGCAGAGAGCGATATTGTTGCCGGTATCGACGCAGACGCCGACCCACTCGCTGCCCAACCGCTTCAGCCAGGCGATGTGCTCGGCAAAGCGCCAGTCCTTGTGATTCTCGATGGCCAGCTTGATCTGGTGTTTGCGCAGCACCGGCTCGGCCAGGCTCACGGAGGTCTGGCACTGCTCCCAGTGCTTCTTGAAGGCCTCCAGGGTGTCGAAGACCTCGTAGCGCCGGCCGGTCAGGGGCACGTGCAGGGCCAGCGCGCCGGCTTCCTTGTAGGCTTTCACCTGGGCGTCGAAAGCCGGCACGTCGCTCTGCTCGCGGGGGAGGCGGGCGCCTCCCACAAAGTGCATGTTGTAGGCTTCGAGTCGCAGGCGGAATTTCTTGACCGCCTCCGCGTCGGTGGCGGGTAGGCCGGTCTGGACTCCGCCCAGGCCGATGCTGTGGCAGTGCTCGATGATGTCGAACGGCTGGCCGGCTTGGCGAGCGGCCCGCATCCGCGCGCTGAAGGCCGTCGGCGCGCCGCCCATGCGCAGTTTCGCTGCCGGGGCGGCCGCCAGGGAGGTTGCCGGCAGCCAGGCGGGGGCGGCGCCGGTCATGGCGAGAATCTGTCTTCGGGTCATGGCATTCCTCAGATCTTGATCAGGTCGTAAGGTTTCCGCAACGGGCGAGTCAGCAGCCGGGAAGCCTCGCGATCGTTTTCGAAGTCTTCCTTCTGCGCGTTCCAGCGCAGCTTCCGGCCCACCTTGGCGGCGATGGTGCCCAGGTGGCATACCGCGGTGGCGGCGTGGCCGACCATCTCGTCAACCGCGCCCTTCTCCCCGATGCGCACCTGCTTGATGAAATTCTGCGCGTGGGCCGCAGTGGCGTCGGCGCCTTGGAAGAACTTCCTCTCGGCCCGGAACTTCAGCCCGCTCTCGCCCTCGGGGCTGGCGTACGGCGATCCGGGCTCCAGCTCCGGGAAGATCTCATAGCCGATACGATCCACGTACAGCGCCGCCTTGGTTCCATAGAAGGCGAAGCCGTGCGGGCGGTTGTAGGGGCCTCTCATGCCGTAGTACTTCATCCCCGCCGAGCGGCCGCCGAGCCCGTGGCTGTTCACCCAGCAGGCCACGTACTCCAGGATGAACTTCGGATACTCGTACGTGACCACGTGCAGGTCGAAGATGTCGCCGGCGTTCTCCGGGCACAGGCGGCGTCCCACCGCCGAGACCGCCAGCGGAAAGGTCGCGCCCATGATCTGGTGGACGCTGTCCATGCGGTGGTTTCCGAAGTCGGTGATGTAGCCGCCGGCGTAGTCGTAGAACACCCGGTAATTGGTCAGGAACCGCATCCGGTTGAACGGCGCTTTGGGCGACGGCCCGAGGTAGAAATCCCAGTCCAGCCCGGCCGGCGGATCAGAGTCCGGGACTTTCTTCTGGATGTTCGGGGCGATGTTTCCGCTGTTCCAGACGCGCACCAAGTGCACGTCGCCGATGTCGCCGCTCTGCGCAATACGCGCCGCCTCGGCGATGTGCGGCGCCGAGCGGTGCTGGGTAGCGGGCATCAGGATGCGCTTGGTCCGCCGTGCCGCGTCCACCATCGCCCGGCCTTCCCTGATCGTCAGGGCGAAAGGTTTTTCCACCAGGACGTGCTTGCCCGCCTCGAGGCCCAGCACGGTGGGGATCGCGTGCCAGTGATCGGGAGTGGCCACCAGGATGGCGTCCACCTCCTTGATCTCGAGCAACCGGCGAAAATCCTTCATCGTCTTCGCCTTGCCCTCCGCCAGATCTTTCGAGGCCCGCTCCGCGTTAGGGTCGTACACGTCGCAGACGGCCGCCAGCTCCGTGTTCGGCGCTTGCAGCATGCCCCGCATGACTCCGCGGCCCCGGCCGCCGCAACCAATCAGGCCGACGAGCACGCGCTCGTTGGCGCCCAGAACTTTGCCTGCGGAAAGCGCCGTCCAGCCGGTGGCGGCAGCGGCGTTCCGCACGAACTCACGTCTTTCCATCAACCTTCCTCCTTTCGCTTCTTACTCCCGAGGAGCAAGCAGTCCAGGCCGGTGAAATCGCAGAACAGGCCCAGCTCGCTTGTCCAGTCGCCGTAAACCAGCGCCACGTGATGCTCGACAGCTTCCCGGATCATGGCGTCGATAAAGTCTGCCGCGGAGGGCTCCGGCCGCACCGTGGCCACGCTGCCGCGGACCGCCTCCCCCGACGGAATCGCCTGGCCTCTGGCCGCGAACAACTTCAGCTTCCCGTCCAGGGGTCGCAGCAGCTTGGCCAGCGTCACCGGGCCTGGCCCGAAGGCGAACTCGATTGTCGCCCCGGTCCCGGTGCGCATGTGCGTGCGCAGCAGCGCCTTCTTCGGATCGTCGGCCAGCGACAGCTCGGCCGCCCCGCAGTGCGCAAGCTGGACGGCTCCTTCCTCTTCCAGATAGCCGGTCACGTCGAAGCTGAAGGCCGGCGTGCCGGCCAGCCGGTTCAACACGTAGGTGGTGATGAGCGCCGGGAGGTCAACCTCGCAACTGCTCGGAATCCCGGCCTCCGCCAGCAGGGCCTGCGCCAGGCAGACGTTCTTTCCCTGCTGGTCGCGCAGTTCCGGCCAGCAGCGCACGCAACAGCCGTCAAGATGGTGGTCCTTCACCAGCCGTTTCAGCCCCAGGTACAGGCGCAGGTTGTCCGCCAGCGTCTCTTCGCTCAGCCCCCGCGTGCCGCCGGTCTCCGCAATCAGGCGCCGGGCCAGCGCCGTGGCCTCCGCGGGCGAGGCGGCCTGGGCCGCCTCCAGCAGCGCATCCAGCTCGATGTGGACGGTGGTCGCGCCTAGCACCTTCTGCAGATCAGCCTCATCCACGCCAACGTCGAGCATCCCGGGGCAGGGGTCACCCACGATGCCGAACCGGGCCCGGCGCAGCCTCCTGGCCACCGCCGCCACGCGGATCGCGCGCAGGGCTTGCTCCACCCGCTCGGGCGTGACCTCTCCGATGACGTAGGCGAAGGGTTTTCCAAGCCGGCGAATGTTGGAGGCCGAGGCGGTGAACCCGCTGATGGGCGAGGGCATCGGGATGTCCCTGTCCAGATAGGGCAACGCCCACATTAGCATCGGGACGTCGGCCAGCTCCCGAGCCAGCGCCAGGGTGATGTCCTCCGCCACCCAGGTGCAGAAGAAAAGCAGCGTCACGTCGATCTCGCTCGCCCTCAGCAGCGAGGCGATTTCCAGGGCGTCCGAGGAACTGCGCGGAATCGGCGCGGCGATGACTTCGCAGCCGGCCTTTCGCAACTCGGCCAGCGCCCGGTCACGGTGCTTGACGACCGCCGGCAGATCATAGACCGGATGAACGCAAGTGACGAAGCCAATCCTCCAGGGGTCCATTGGTCGTGCCTTCCGGCTGCCCGGCCCATTATCCTATCAGAGAGACGCCAGGCCCGGCTTCGCGGCGCCGCCCGCGGGACACTTGCCCCGTGCGGGCCATGCTATACTCGGCAACCGGAATCTGGCGGGGGAGGCTCTTATGTCCCAGCTACGGTTGGGTGACGTCATCGACGACTACTGCTCTCGGTGCCGCATGATCACCAACCACGCGATCGTCTCGATGGTGGGAGGCGGGCCGGCCAAGATGCGCTGCCGGACCTGTTACAACGACCACGACTACCGCCACGCCCAGATACCCGCCAAGAAGGACACCAAGAAGGGAGCGCTGTTCCGCGAGGTGCTCTCCAGCATCGATCCTTCGGCGCAAGCCCCGGATGCGGCTCCGCCGCCGAAAGACCGGCGCAAGAAACCAGGCCGGCAGTAGGCCGCCCGGCAGACCCCTATTGCTCCGCCCGGCGGTATATACTGTCAGCCAGGAGTGGTCGGAGACGGAGATGAGGAAGTGCTGGCTGGCAGTTCTGATTGCCCTGGGCCTGGGAGCAATCGCTCTCACGGCGGCTGACTTCTGGCAGTCCAAGAAGTTCACGGAGTGGAGCGACAAGGAGGTCCAGAAGATTCTGAGGGATTCCCCCTGGGCGCGCCCGGTTGAGGTCCGCCTGGAAGGCATGGGCGGCGGCGGCATGAGCGGCGGTGGCCGCGGCGGTCGCGGCGGCCGCGGTGGCGGTGGCGGCGGAGCCGGAGGGTCCGCCGGCGGGGAAGGCATGGGCGGCGCCGTCGGAACCGAGGGTATAGGCGGCAGGAGCGCCGGTGAGGCCTCGGGCGGTTTTGACTCCTCGCAGGCGCCTCCGACTCAAACCGTGATTGTCCGCTGGCATACCGCGCTGCCCATCAAGCAGGCCGTAGTCCGGGCACGCTACAAGGATGAGGCCGCCAACTCGCCGGAAGCGGCCAAGATACTGAGTCGGCTGGAGACCGAATACGTCGTGGGCGTCACCGAGTTGCCGCCGCAATTGGTGCGCGGGAATCCCGCGCAATTGAAGTCCAACGCCGTGCTCAAGATCAAGGGGCGTCCGCCCATCCCGGCCGACAACGTGCTGGCCGGGCGCGCCCAGCGCGGCGCCGACCTCTACCTGTTCTTCCCCAAAGCTCAGCCGGGAAGCCACCTCATCGCGCTGGAAGACGGCGAAGTCGAGGTCGAGCTCAAGCTCGGCTCGACGAACATCCGGCGCAAGTTCCGGCTCAAGGACATGGTCTTCGACGGCAAGCTGGAGATCTAAGGGCTTGACAGGCCCCTCGGAGGGTGGCAATAAATAGACATATTACCGTAGGCGCCCCGAGGTAGCTGCCCGTACGGCGCAGGCGTACTACCACACACGCTAGCCTATTCTCATACAGGCTACCTCGGGCGGCAGGCGCTTGTCCGCACTTATCTTCGCCTTCGCCAGCTCGTTCTGAATGAGCGGCCCGGAAGGGAATAGCGAATGCCCGGCCGAAGCGTGTCCCATTATGAGATCTTGGAAGAGCTCGGCCGGGGCGGCACAGGCGTTGTTTACAGGGCCCGCGACCAGCGCCTGGGGCGGATAGTCGCCCTGAAATTCCTCTCTCCGGAGTGGCTGGCCTCCGAGGAGGCCGTGGCGCGCTTCCTCCAGGAGGCCCGCACTATCTCCGCGCTCAACCATCCTCATATCGCCACCCTCTACGATGTGGGCGAGGAAGCCGGATCGCGGTTCCTGGTGTTGGAGTACTTGCCCGGGGGGACGCTGCGGGCGCGTCTGCGGGATCTGCGGATGGCGGGAGGACGGCTCTCCTTCGAGGACATCTGCCACTGGGCTGTCCAGGTGTGCGAAGGGCTGGCGCATGCCCACCGCCACGGGATCGTGCACCGCGATGTGAAGTCCGGCAACGTGATGTTCTCGGAGGAAGGCGCGGCCAAGCTGACGGATTTCGGCCTTGCCAAGTCCCCAGGCGGAGGGGACCTGACCAGAACCGGGACCATCGCCGGCACGGTGGCCTGCATGTCCCCGGAACAAGCCCAGGGGCTGGAGGCAGATCACCGCTCGGACATCTTCTCCACGGGAGTGATGCTCTACGAGATGGCGTCGGGAGAACTCCCCTTTCAGGGGCCGCACGTGGCGGCGATACTGCGTGAGGTGATCAGCACCCCCACGCCGGCTCTGGCGCAGGTCCGCCCGGATTTGCCGGAGGCTTTCGGGGAACTTGTATCCAGGGCGACCGCCAAGGACCCGGACGAGCGATACCAGAGCGCGGAGGAGTTGGCAGGTGATCTCCGGGCGCTGGCCTCGGGCGGCGCTCGAGAGCCCCGGACCGCTTCTGGGGCGCCGGCAGACTCCGCCCTCACGGCGGTCACTCGCCCGCCGACGGCCTGGCCGGAACGCCCCCGGCGGTCAGGGCTGCGTAGGTTGTCCAGGCGCGCCGGCATTGCCGTGGCCACCCTGCTCGCGGCGGTGAGCCTGGCGCTGTCCTTCCGCGGGCCACTGACGGACTGGCTGGGGCCGGGCAGGCTGCCTGAGCAGAAGCAACTGGCGGTGCTGCCGTTCATCAATGTCGGCCAGGACCAGGCCGGCCAGGCCTTCTGCGATGGGTTGATGGAGACCCTGAGCACCAAGCTGACTCGACTGGAGCAGTTCCAGGGCGCGCTGCGGGTGGTGCCCTCGGCGGAGGTGCGCAGGGAAAAGGTGACCAGCCCAAGGGAGGCCCAGCGGACATTCGGGGCGAACCTGGCGCTGACGGGCAGCGTGGAGCGTTCCGGGGACCGGCTGCGGCTGAACCTGAACCTGGTGGACACCAAGAGCCTGCGGCAGCTACGCGCCGACACCATCGACACGCGGATCGGCGACGTGGCGGTGCTTCAGGACGGGGTGGTCAGCCAAGTGGCTGGGATGCTGAGGCTGGAACTGAACCCCGATGCACAGAAGGTGTTGGGCGCCGGCGGGACGCAGGTGGCGGCCGCCTATGATCTCTACGTGCAGGGCGTGGGGCACCTGGCGCGGTGGGACAAAGCGCAGAACATCGAGAGCGCAATCTCGCTTTTCCAGAAAGCGATCCAGCAAGACCCCAGATACGCGCTGGCCCACGCGGGCCTGGGCGAGGCCTTCTGGCGAAAGTACCAGTTGGCCATGGAACCGCAGTGGGTCGAAGAGGCGCGAAAGAGCTGCACCCGGGCCGTCGAGTTGAACAGCCGGCTGGCGGACCTGTACGTGACGCGGGGGAACATCCACACAGGTACCGGGTCATACCAGGTGGCGGTGCAGGATTTCGAACGCGCGCTGAAACTCAATCCCGTGAGCGCCGCCGCGTACCGCGGATTGGCCCAGGCCTATGACCGGCTGGGGCGGTCCCAGGACGCGGAGCTGACGTTTCGGAAAGCCATCGAGTTGCGGCCTAACG
>CAYGVJ010000110.1:0-17464 GCA_964353255.1 uncultured Solibacteraceae bacterium
CCGATTTCGGCGTGCTGGGCAAGAGCCAGAGGAACTTTCCGCGCTTCTTCCAGTTGGCCGCGAAGTTCTACTTCTGAGCCGGGCTTCGAACCGCGAGCGCCGGCGAGGGGGCCGGCGCGGGCGGCTCTGTGCGAGGATCCACGTCTGGCCGCTGGACTTGGCGGTCTGCCGGGCCATCCGCAGATCCAGCCGCGTGCCAATGGCCCTGCGGTAAGGCGGGAAGGGTTTCACTCCCGCAGAAAGGATCAGATGGCCCCAACTGCGAAAGTCAGGCTAGAAGAAGACCCCGCACGATGCTGAGCGCCTGGGAGCCAAACTGCGTCCCCAGCCGGAGGCTGACCAGCAGGACCGGCAGGAGCGTCCAACGAGGCCCCCCAGTCACCACGGGCAGCGCCACCAGAAGTAGCAGCGGCGAGATCACGCGGCCGTACCCGTTGACGTCTCCCCAGTAGCCCGGGTCGCTGACCATGGCGGCCAAACCGACGAACATCAAGGCGGCTATCGTCTCCGCGTCGAAGCGGTGCCGGAAGATGCGCCAGAGGGCTATGCTCACTGCCAGCAGCACGCCGGCCAACGCCAGAACGTCGAGCACCTGGGCGACCCGGAGCAGAAGCCCGCCGAGCGGGTAGGACTCGGGCTGAAACATCTTCATGGCGATGCCCGCCAGCGGGTAGTGGAAGAGCCACGGCGGAACCAGGTGAAAATGCAGCCGGGCCCCCGCGGCGATCAGGTAGGCGGAAGTGAAGTGGAACCAGAGCAGCGCAGGCAGGGCGGCGGTGGCGAACAGCAGGCAGCGGCGCCAGCGGCGCCGCCAGAGGGCCTCGAGGCAGGCCGCCGCCACCAGCAGCAGGCCGGTCTCTCGCGCCAGCGGAGCCACCATCAGGATGAAGTACAGCCGGATAGGCCGGTCCTGCCTGGCGTACCAGGCGAAGCCGACGCACAGGGCCGCCAGAGCGATGTCCACCGTGAAGCGGTCGATGGAAATCAGCGTCGCCGGCAGGAGCAGGAAACCCAGACCCCAGGCGGGAGAGCGGCCTCCAGAAAGGGCGTACCGGCTGAGCCAGCAAGCGCCCAGGAAGACCCACAGCAGCACCTCGGCCGCGTAGGCAGCGTCGATATACTGCCGCTGTCCCCCGGCCAGCAGCCAGGCCGTCGCGGGAACCAGAATGCGGCGATACCGCAGCCGGGGATTGTCCATGAAGCGCCAGTAGCCCTTGCGCATCCAGGGATCGTGAGCCATGAAGCGATAGAACTGCCCGTCGTAGGCGCCGGCCTTGTTCCGGTAGCTCATGTCCGCCAACTCCGGCGGAACCCGGGTCTGCTCAGCGGTGTAGAACAGGCCGACCCAGTGTCCGCCGTAGATAAGGGTCACGACGAGGAATTGCCACAGGAACGCCGCCAGCACGGCCAGCAATGCGCAAAGCGAGGCTCGGAGGAGGCGCCGCCGGCCATCGGCGGCGGCGTTCGGGTTTGACAAGTTTTGCGTCGGCACGCCGATAAGCGATTCTAGCAGGGTGCGCGCGCCAGCATCGCCGTTCCCGTGCTATGGTTGTGGGTTTGGCTTCTCAGACGGAGCCCTTGCCGATGCCGCTTAGTGTCTCAGTGATCATCCCGGTCTACAACGCCGCGCACTACTTGCAGGCGTCTTTGGAGCACATCCGGAACCTGTCGCCCCCGCCCTTGGAGTGCCTGGTGGTGGACGACGGCTCCACCGACGGATCTGCTGCCATCGCCCGGCGCGCCGGCGCGATCGTGATCTGCGCCGAAGCACGACGTGGTCCGGCAGTGGCTCGGAACCTCGGGGCGCGGGCCGCCACCGGCGACATCCTGTTCTTCCTGGATGCCGACGTGCTCGTCTACCCGGACGCTGTGAGCCGTGTCGTCTCGGCCTTCATGGCAGATCCCGCGCTGGATGCCCTGATCGGCTCCTATGACGACGCGCCGGGCTCTGCGAGCTTTGTCTCGCAGTACAGGAACCTCCTGCACTGTTTCGTCCATCAAAACAGCCGGGCCGAGACCTCTACGTTCTGGACGGGCTGCGGGGCGGTTCGCCGCCAGGTCTTCGAGGCGCACAGCGGGTTCCGGGAGACGTACTGGAAGCCTTATCTGGAAGACATCGAGTTCGGCTGGCGGCTGACTCGGGCCGGTCGGCGGATCCGGCTGGACCGGCAACTGCGGGTGAAGCATCTCAAGAACTGGGGCATCTGGGAAACGTTCACCACCGACTTACTGGGGCGCGCGGTTCCGTGGACCCATCTGATTCTGCGCTTCCGGTCGATGCCGGCGGATTTGAACCTGCGCTGGGAGCACCGCGTGAGCGTCTGGCTGGTGTGCCTGCTGGCGGCGGCCGCGGCGCTGGAGGTGGGGCGGGGAGCCATCGGCGTCCCTCTGGCGCCGCCTTGGCTGTGGGCTGCCGCCGTGGGAGGCTGCGCCATCGCAGTGGTCCTGCTGAACCTGGGGTTCTACCGGTTTCTGGCGGAGCGCAAGGGCTGGTGGTTTGCGCTTCGGACACTGCCTTTACACTGCTTGTACTTCCTGTCCGGGGGGGCGGGATTCGCCCTTGGGCTGCTGCTTTACCCGCTGGAAGCCCGCCGCGTGACTGCGACGGAGCCGCAGCCCTCTGGGGAGGCGGGCGCCTACTCCCGCTCCAGCGGCAGCTCGAAGTAGAGAAGCTCCTTGCCGCTGGCCGCTTCGCGCATGCCCGTAAGGTAGAGCTGC
Source organism: uncultured Solibacteraceae bacterium (assembly GCA_964353255.1). Lineage (GTDB taxonomy): Bacteria > Acidobacteriota > Terriglobia > Bryobacterales > Bryobacteraceae > VFZS01. The sequence continues at coordinate 2,719 of CAYGVJ010000110.1, forward strand.
GAGCCTGCCCGGAAGCTGACCTGAAAGTAGAAGAAGCCGCTGGCCGACTCCTTGGGAGGAAGCATGCGGGCGGCGAAGGCGCGGCCTTCGATTTCCCAAGCGTCCAGCGGGTTCTTGCGGCGGGAGAGCCCCGGCAGCCGGCCCGGGATTGGACCGGGGGTCATGCCGGGCTTCGCCGGGGGCGTCAGGAAACGCACTTCGGCAGCCGGCGTGGCCTCGACCCGCTCGCGGTCCGGCGTGACCAGCTCTACGCGCAGCCGGCCAAGCGCCACCGTCTGGTCGCCGTCGTTGGCTATCACCACGAGGATGGGAAGTATGCCGTGCTGGTACGGGTTGAGCTTCCCGAAAGCCGCCCGGACGTCCGCTTCCGAGAGATAGGCCCGAGCGGCCACCGTGACCTTGTCGTTGGTCTGGCGCGCCCGGAAGCTGGAAACGGGACCGGGGGAGAACTTGGACCGGTCTTTCTGGGCCGGCTGAGCCAGGCCCGCGCTCAGGAGTACAATCAACCACTTGCAGCCCATTTACATCCTCTACAGATCGGTACAGGTCCTGGCGTTCCCCCTCATCGTACTCTACCTGGTGTGGCGGGCGTTGCGGGACCGGCGCTACTGGCGGGGCCTGCGCGAGCGGCTGGGCTTTTTGCCCGCCCGGTTCCGCCAGCGCGCTCCCCAGGCCGTGTGGATCCACGCTGTCTCGGTGGGCGAGGTGCTTTCCGTCGTCGAGCTGCTGCGGCGGCTGCGCGCGGAATGCCCCCTGGCGCCGCTATTCGTCTCCACCACGACGCTGGCCGGCAGGGCCGCCGCCGAGCAGAGGCTCGCGGGGCTTGCCGACGGCGTCTTCTATGCGCCTATCGACTACTGCTTCGCGGTGCGGCGCGTGCTGCGCGCCCTGCGGCCCAGGGTGGTGGTGGTCATGGAGACCGAGATCTGGCCGAACCTCTACCGCGAGGCCAGGCGTACGGAGTGCGGCCTGGTAGTGGTGAACGGAAGGATCTCGGAGCGTGCCTGGCCCCGTTACCGGGCGCTGAAGTGGTTCTTCGGGCCAGTGCTACAGTGGCCGCAGGCGATCCTGGCGCAGAGCGAGGTCAGCCGGTGGCGCTATCGCGAGCTGGGCGCGCCGGCCGAGATAGTCAGCCTCGCGGGTAATCTGAAATACGACTTCGACCCGCGCCGGGCGCACGTGCCGCTGGCGGTTAAGGAGTTCCTCGAGCGGGTGCGGCCCGGCGAGGTGTGGATCGCCGCGAGCACCATGCCGCCCGCCGCCGCGGACGACCTGGACGAGGACGAGGTGGTGGTGGAAGCCTTCCGCACGCTGGCCGAGAGGCATCCCGAGTTGCTCCTGGTCTTGGTTCCGCGGCGCCCCGAGCGGTTCGATACGGCAGCCGAGGCGCTGACCCGCGCCGGTGTGCCCTTCCTCCGCCGTTCGGCGCTCGCCCCGGACTCCGAGCTGCGGCTGCCGGCGGCCTTACTGGTGGATTCGATCGGGGAGCTGGCCGGGTTGTTCCCCCTGGCGGACGTGGTGTTCATGGGCGGATCTCTGGCCCGGCGGGGCGGTCACAACATCCTCGAGCCGGCTTTCGCGGAGCGGGCGATCATCGTGGGGCCGCACCTGGAGAACTTCCCCGACATCGCGGCGAAGTTCCGGGCCGCCGGGGCAGTGGTCGAATCGACGGATCTGGCCGGCGCGGTGGACGCCCTTCTTCAGGATTCGGCCCTGCGCTCCGAACTGGGTCGGAAGGCGCGGCAGCTTGCTGAAGCGGAGCAGGGCGCCACGGCACGGGCGCTGGAGGAGATCCGCGGACTCTGCCGGCAGGTGGCGCCGCGCTACCGCCCGGCGGCGTACCGGACCCTGTGGCTGTTGTCGAGGCTCTGGCTGCTGGGAGTCTGGCTCAAGAGGCGCTACTGGTTGGCGCGGGTGAAGCGCCTGCGCACTCCGGTGGTCAGTGTCGGGAGCTTGGCGGTGGGGGGGGCGGGGAAGTCCCCGATCGTGCTCTGGCTGGCCCAAAGGCTGAGATCAGCCGGCCAGCGGCCCGCCATTCTGACGCGCGGCTACCGCAGGCAGAGTCCGGAGAAATGCACCGTCCTGGAGGCGGGTGCGCGGGCGCCGGCGGCCTTGACCGGCGATGAGGCCCAGGCCTACCTGGAGGTGGCGCCCCTAGGGATCAGCTCGGACCGCTACCGCGCGGGCCGCCTCATCGAGGAGCGGCTCAGTCCGGACGTGTTCCTTTTGGACGACGGGTTCCAGCACTGGCGGCTGGCGCGCGCGCTGGACATCGTGGTCTTGGATGGGCTGGATCCGTTCGGCGGCGGGGAACCGGTTCCGCTGGGTCGCTTGCGGGAAACGCCGCGGGCGCTGGAGCGGGCGAGCGTGATCGTGGTTTCGCGCGCGCCATCCGACGATGAGCTGGAGGCGCACATCCGGAAGTACAACTCCGCCGCGCCCATCTTCCGCGCGCGCGTGGTTCCTGAGTTCTGGGTGGATCGAGAGAGCGGCCAGCAGTGGGCCGCTTCTGAGTTGCCGTTTTCACCAGTGGCGGCGTTCTGCGGGTTGGGCAATCCGGCCTCCTTCTGGCAGACCCTGGCCGCCCTGGGGCATCGGCCGTTGCTCCGCCGGGAGTTTCCGGATCATCACCGCTACCGGCCCGCTGAGCTCAGGAAGCTGGCGCTTCAGGCGGCGCAGTTGAACTGCGAGGCGCTCCTCACCACGGAGAAGGACCTCATGAATCTCCCCGAGGGCTCCCCGCGGCTGGTTCAGCCGCTCCGTCTGTGCTGGCTGAAGATCGGCGTGGAGATCGACCAGGGGGCGGACCTGCTGCGCCGTATGACGCGGTCGTAACCTCAGCCTTTCTCCAACTTCCTCAAGGCCTCAGCCGCCGCCGACTGCACTGCCGCATCGGCGTCGCCCAGGGCCGCCTGAAGCCGCTGCACGATCTCCTCGCCAGCGTCCCGCAGCTCGATATGAATGAACATAATGAATCCTTGGGTCGCCGGGGACAAGTCACGGTCCAGCGCCTTGCGAACCGCCCGGGCCGGCTGTTGGTTCCAGATCTCGCCCAGTGCCACGGCTGCCATGGCTCGAACCCGGCTGTCCGAATCCCCAAGCGCGGTGGTCAACGCGCTGGCGGTAGCCTCCCGCAGGGTTTTCAGAAACCCGATCCCCAGCGCGCCGCCTCTCAGTCCTTCTTTCTGGAGCATCGCCGCTATCCCGAGTTGAAAAACCGGCGCCAGCTCAACCAACGCTGCTGCCGCCGCCGCTCGGACTTCGGGATCCCTGTCCTGAAGCGCAGTTGCCAAAAGCGTTCCGCTCCGGGGATGGATAGTCCTGCCCAGCGCCGCGGCGACCGCTGCCCGTACGCTAGCGTCTTCGTCGCCGAGAGCCGCCTCCAAGAGCGAGAGCGCTCGCGAATCCCGCGACTGACCTAGTTTCACTGCCGCCCGCGCGCGGGCCTTTGGGTCTGCCGACTTCAGTTGTCGCTTGGTCCACCACAACATGCTGGGCCTCCGATCCTCAAGAGTATACCCCGGGCGACTTCAGGGACGCGCGGCTTCTAGCTGGAGCAGGAACTTCTTCAAGTGGAGCCCCCCGCCGTAGCCGCCCAGCGTGCCGTCGGCGGCGATGACCCGGTGGCAGGGAACCACAATGGCCACCGGGTTGGCGCTGTTGGCTTGGCCGACGGCGCGGGCCCCGAGCGGGGAGCCGACCGAGCGGGCGATGTCGGCGTAGCTGCGCGTCGTGCCGTACGGAATGGCCTGTAGGGCGCCCCACACCCGCTTCTGAAAAGGCGTGCCGCGCAAGCGCAGGGGCAGGTCGAACTCGCGACGCTTCCCCTGGAAGTACTCCTTGAGTTGGCGCGCCGCTTCGCGGATGAGCGGGTGCCCGGGGTCTTCGATCCAGCCCGGCTCGCCATGGCCCACGTCGAACTCGATCATCAGAATGGCTGTGTCGTCAGTGACGATGCGCAACCGGAAGTCGGGGTGCGGCTCCGCGATAGCGTAGCTGGGCATGTTTCCTGTCCCTCCTGATGCCGGCATGCGGAGGTCCTGGGGCCTCACTTGAGAAAGCGCTCCGTCAGGCCTGAGTAGGCGTCGATGCGGCGGTCGCGGAGAAACGGCCAGTTGCGCCGCACCTCTTCGATGCGGCCAAGATCGCACTCGGCGATCAGGATCTCCTCGACGTTCTCGGACGCTTCGGCGAGCAGGCCGCCGAATGGATCAGCGACGAACGAAGCTCCCCAGAACTCCAGGCCCGCCTCCGAACCGCCCTCATAGCCCACGCGATTGACCGCGGCCACGTAGACGCCGTTGGCGATGGCGTGGGCCCGCTGGACGGTGCGCCAGGCTTCAAGCTGCGCCGCGCCGTGCTTCTGCTTCTCCGCCGGATGCCAGCCGATGGCCGTGGGGTAGAAGAGAATGCTCGCCCCGCCCAGCGCAGCCAGGCGCGCCGCTTCCGGGTACCACTGGTCCCAGCAGATCAGCACTGCCAGGCAAGCGTAGCGGGTCTCGAAGCACGGGAAGCCGAGGTCGCCCGGGGCGAAGTAGAACTTCTCGTAATAGAGCGGGTCGTCGGGAATGTGCATCTTGCGATATAGCCCCAGCAGCCTGCCGTCGGCGTCGATCACCGCGGCGCTGTTGTGGTAGAGGCCCGCGGCGCGGCGCTCGAACAGCGGCGCGATCAGCACGACCTCGAGTTCCCGCGCCAGCACGGCCAGGGTCTCGGTCGTCGGGCCGGGCACCGGCTCCGCCAGGGCGAAGCACGCGGGGTTCTCTTCGCGGCAGAAATACTGAGTGCGGAACAGCTCCGGGAGGCAGATGATTCGCGCGCCGCGCCCGGCGGCCTCGCGGATGCGCCACTGCGCCTTGGCGAGGTTTTCATTGGGGTCTTTCGAGCAGGCCATCTGGATCAGGCCCACGCGCAGCACGTCCGACCTAGCAGTAGCCATTACAGGCATAATATGATGTTTCCTACTGCCATGCGTAAACTGCTGGGCTTTCTACTGTGCGTGACCCTCTGGGCGGGCGTTCCCGCCCCGAAGGAGATCCTCGGCTTCGCGCCGGGAGACGACTACAAGCTGGCGGATTACTCCCAGATCAGCGGGTACTTCAGGGCCCTGGAGCGTTCGAGCGACCGCATCCGGCTGGTCGAGTTCGGCAAGAGCTCGCTCGGCAAGCCGATGCTGATGGCTTTCATCTCGGCCCCCGAAAACCTGAAGAACCTGGAGCGCTACCGCCAGATCAGCCGGCGCCTGGCGCTCGCGGCAGCCGAGCCGGCGGAGGCCCGCCGCCTGGCGCAGGAGGGCAAGGCCATCGTCTGGATCGATTCCGGCCTGCACGCCAGCGAGGTGGCGCCGGCCCAGCACTCCCCGGAACTGGCCTACCGCCTCCTCACGCAGGAGGACGAAGAGACGCGCCGCATCCGCCAGAGCGTGATTCTGCTCCAGGTGCCGGTGATGAACCCGGACGGTCTGGACTGGGTGGTGGAGTGGTACCGCAAGAACGTGGGCACCCCGCACGAGCTGGCGCGCCTGCCGTGGCTGTATCAAAAGTACGCCGGGCATGACAACAACCGCGATTGGTTCATGCTGAACCTGGAGGAGACGCGCCACGTGACGCGCCTGCTCTTCCGGGAGTGGTTCCCGCAGATCGTTTACAACCAGCACCAGACGGCCCCGTTTCCCGCGCGCATCTTCATTCCGCCCTACGCGGACCCGCTCAACCCGAACATCCCCGCGGCGGTCATGCAGGGCATCAACCTGATCGGCGCGGCGATGGGGGAACGTTTTGCGCGCGAGGACAAGCCCGGCGCCATCGCCAATGTGGGTTTCGACGCCTGGTGGAGCGGCGGCCTGCGCTCGGTGCCGGCCTTTCACAACATGCACGGCATCCTCACCGAGACCGCGGGCTACATCTACGGCACCCCGCGGACCTACCAGTCCGGCGAGTTTCCCGAGCGCTTCGCCAACGGAATGCCCACGCGCGAGCCCAGCGTGTTCTACCCCCGGCCCTGGTTGGGCGGCAAGTGGGGCGTGCGGGACGCCATCGAATACATGCTGACCGCGGACTTCGCCATCCTGGATCTGGCTTCGGCCCGCTCGGCGCACTTCCTGCTGAAGGCTTATGAGACGGCGCGGGCGCAGATGGAGGCCGGACGCAAAGGAAAACCATACGCCTACATCGTTTCCCCGGAGCAGTGGGACCGCTCCAGCGCCCAGGAGATGCTGCGCCGGCTGGTCGTGGCGGGGGTGGAGGTGCGGCGCGCCCGCGGCGGCTTCCAGGCCGGGGGCAAGTCTTACCCTGCGGGGACGTCTGTGCTGCTTGCCGGCCAGCCCTTCCGCGGTTACCTGATGGACTTGCTCGAGCCGCAGAAGTACCCCGAATTGCGCGCCGGGACCAGCGGCCCCACCCGGCGGCCCTACGACATTGCGGGCTGGACCCTGAGCATGCAGATGGGCGTGGCCGTCGAGCGGGCGGACGAGCCGTTCGAGGCGGATCTCGAGCTGGTCGAGGACCTCGAGCCGCCGGCGTCGTCACTTGATCACCGCGAGAACGCTTCTTTCCTGGCGACGGCGGATCTACTGGAGCGAGGGACCAAGGTGCGTTGGGCGGCGGACGGCGCCATTCTGGTCGAGGGCCGGGCGCCGGCCGAAGCGTTCGCCAAAGCGGCATACGAGCTGCGGCGCCCGCGCGTGGCGCTTTACGAACCCTGGACGGCCAGCATGGACACCGGCTGGACCCAGTGGCTGCTGGATTATTACAAGGTGCCGCACGCGCTGATCCACAACGACGATTTCCAGAAGCCGGACCTGCGCTCGCGGTTCGACACCATCATTCTGGCCTCGCAGGGCGCCTCGTCGATCCTGCACGGGATTCGACCGGGCGAGAGCGCGGGCGGGCGGGAAGCTGGCCTTGTAGACGCGGCTAAGTCCCAGCCGCGACCCGAGCACGCAGGTGGCATCGGGCTACCGGGCTTGGCCCACCTGGACGAGTTCGCGCGCAGCGGCGGCACGCTGGTGGCGCTGGACAGCGCCACGGAGCTGCCCATCCAGTTCTTCCCGCTGGCCGTGCGCAATACGCTGCGCCCGGCGGCGGGCGGGGGGGCGCCGGAGATGGCCGGGGCGCCGGAGACCTCCGCGCCCTCTTTCTACTGCCCCGGATCGCTGCTGCGGATCACGGTCGATACCACGCATCCGCTGGGCTTCGGCATGCCCAAGGAGGCCATCGCCTTCTCGCAAGGCGGGCAGGCTTACCAGATTGCGCTGCTGGAGGAGTACAACCAGGGCGAGCGTGAGATTCGCTCGGTGGCGCGCTACGCGACGGCGAATCTGCTGGCCAGCGGCTGGGTCTCGGGTGAGCGGGCCGTGCTGGGCCGCCACATCTTGCTGGAGGCCCGCCACGGGCAGGGCCACGTGGTCCTGTTCGGCTTCGCCCCCCAGTTCCGCGGCCAGCCCTTTGGCACCTTCAAGCTGCTGCTGAATGCGGTCTACCTGGGCTCCGCGGAAGCGCTGAACTAATCCAACCGCGTCAGCCCCGCTTCGCGCGCCCAGGCCAGGGCCTGGCTGTATTCACCAGTTGTGAGCCGTCGCGACAGCTCGGGGATTTGGCGGGCTTTGTATTCCGGGCGGTACTGCGCCATGATGTTGACGTAGGTCGAACGGGTCAGTTTCTGGGCCACAAACTTGACGAACCTGTCGGTGCCGGCGATGTTGTTGGGCATCACCAGGTGACGGATGATCAGTCCCCGCAGGGCGATGCCGTTCTCATCCACAACCAGCTCCCCCACCTGGCGCTGCATCTCGATGTGCGCGGCGGCCGCCACCTCGGGGTAGTCTTTGGCGCCCGCGGAGTACTTCTCCGACATCGCCCCGTCGGTGTACTTGAAATCCGGCAAGTAGATGTCCACTATGCCGTCCAGCAGCTTCAGAATCTCCACCGGCTCGTAGCCCCCGCAGTTGTAAACCAGCGGCACCCGCAACCCCATCCGGATAGCGCTGCGCAACCCTTGGACGATATTCGGGACCACGTGTGTGGGCGTCACGAAGTTGATGTTGTGGCAGCCCAGCTCCTGCATATCGACCATCATGCGGCCCAGCGATTCGTCGCTCATGTAACTGCCGTCGCCGCGGTGGGAGATCTCCCAGTTCTGGCAGAAGCAGCACCGCAGGTTGCAGTGGCTGAAGAAGATGGTCCCCGAGCCGCCCCGGCCCACCAGCGGCTTCTCCTCGCCGAAGTGCGGGTGAGCCGAGCTGACCTTCACGCGCGAGACCGCCTGGCAAACGCCTTTCTCGCCCTTCAGCCGGTTCACTCCGCATTGTCGCGGGCACAGCCGGCAACTCTTGTAGATGGCGTACAGCGTGCGGGCGCGCTCGGCCAGCTCGCCGGTGCGTTCCAGGCGCAGGTAGGCGGCCTCGAAGTCTTTGCGGCGCATGGTAGGCACGGCGGGCTTGGGCTCGCGCGCCGCGCTGAGGGCGGGCAGCGAAGCGCCCAGGAACTCACGGCGCGTCGAGTCGTCCATCACCCCCTCCTGGTAGATAGCATCGCACAGTGGTGTAATGAACCGCATGGGCTCCTTCGAACGGGCTGTGTTGGGACGCACGGGACTGGAAGTGGGCCGCTTGGGTGTGGGGTCCACCTTCGGGGTTCCCGCCGCGGCCCTGGAGCGCGCCTTCGAGCAGGGCGTGAATTACTTCTACTGGGGCACCTACCGGCGGCGGGCGTTTGCCGAGGGTTTGAGAAACCTGGCGCCGCAGCGCCCGAGTTTCGTACTGGTGGTACAGAGTTACGCCCGCATGGCTTCCCTGATCGGCCCCAGCGTCGAGCGCGCGCTGCGGGAGCTGCGCTTCGATTACGCCGACGTTCTGCTGCTGGGGTTGTGGGGGCGGCTTCCCTGGGCGCGCATCCTTGAGGCTTGCCGCAAGCTCAAGGAACGCGGCCTGGTGCGCTTCCTGGGGCTGTCAACGCACCGGAGGGCTCTGGTGCCGGAGATAGCGGGCGGCGCCGATTTCGACCTATTCCACCTTCGGTACAACGCGGTGCACGCCGGGGCGGAGCGGGACGTCTTCCCGCGGCTTCCCGTGGAAAACCGGCCCGGCATCGTGGCCTTCAAGGCCACTTGCTCGCGCAAGCTGCTGGGCCACAGCAGGATTCCTAAGCACGAGCGCACGCCCGCGGCCGGTGACTGCTACCGGTTCGTGCTTTCGCAGCCCGCCGTGGATGTCTCGATGACCGGACCGGCCACCGCCGCCCAGATGGAGCACGCGCTCGAAGCCCTCCGCCGCGGGCCGATGTCGGATGAGGAGCTGGCCTGGATGCGGCGTATAGGGGATGCGATCTACGGCAAGCCGCGAGCGTGATCAGACGAGTTCAGGAGATGGCATGAACCGACGTGACTGGTTGGCAGCAGCGGCGGCCATGGCGGGCCCGCCGCAGGGTGGCCAGAAGCCCGAATCCAAGGCGCCTCTGGCTTTGAGCGATTACGAACCGAAGAGCATGTTGCACGTGAGGGAGACCAAGGTCGAGCGGGCGCGCTTTCCCGTCATCGACGTGCACGCGCACCTGTCCTCGTCGGCCGCGCTGGGCAAGGAGGGCGGGCCGCGGCACGCCGCCACGCCGGAAGAAGTGCTGGCGGTCATGGACCGCAAGAACGTCCGGATGATGGTGAACCTGACTGGCGGCTACGGCGAGGCTCTGGTGGAAACCATTCGCTACTGGCAGGGGCCGCGTCCGGATCGCTTCCTGGTATTCACAGAGCCGTGCTGGAACCGGTGCGCCGAGCCGGGCTACGCGAAGTTCCAGGCGGACGAGCTGGAGCGCGCGCACCGCGCCGGCGCGCGGGGGCTGAAGATTCTCAAGACGCTCGGACTGTACCTGCGGGAGAAGGTCACCACAGGTCCGCTGGTCAAGGTGGATGACCGGCGCTTCGGCCCCATGTGGGAGGCCGCCGGGGCGTTGAAGATGCCCGTGGCTATTCACACCTCGGACCCGGAGGCGTTTTTCCTGCCCATCGACCGCTTCAACGAGCGCTTCGAGGAGCTGCACGCCCACCCGGACTGGTCCTTCCACGGCAAGGATTTCCCCAGCAACCGCGAGCTGATGGAGGCGCGCAACCGGCTGGCCGAGCGGCATCCACGCACGCAGTTCATCTACCTGCACGTGGGCGACTCGGAGAACCTCCCCTGGGTGTCGGAATGGCTGGACCGCTATCCCAACGTGCACGTCGAGATCGGCGCGCGCATCGGCGAGCTGGGCCGCCAGCCCCGCACGGCGCGCGGGTTCTTCGACCGCTACCAGGACCGCATCCTTTTCGGCACCGACGCCATCCCGCATGGCGACCAGTACCCGCAGCAGGTCTTCTGCGACGCGCTCTACGAAATCTACTACCGCTTCCTGGAAACCGAAGACGAGTACTTCGACTACGCCCCGGCGCGCATCCCGCCGCAAGGCCGCTGGCGCATCTACGGGCTCGGCTTGCCGGAAGGGATCCTACGCCAGGTCTACTACCAGAACGCCGTGCGGCTGTTGGGCCTACCGAGCCGCGACCGTTAGGGAGCGGTGGCGGTCACCAGCCTCTCCTCCAGCCGCGCCAGCGGCTCGATCTCCCCGGCCAAGGGCGCGGCGTACTCTACGTAGGCTGGCAGAACGTCGTTGCCCGCCGGGTGGATCCACTCGAGCGGCAGCAGCCGCTCGCTGTTGGCGACGTCCTTCAGATCCGCCAGGCCGGTGGTGCAACTGTAGCCGGGGCCAGGTTGGCGGATGAGGGTCACCATCTTGCCCGTCACCCCGCCGATGGCGGCCTCGACCGCCGCCTGGCCGCACAGCCGGGCCTCCTGGCGATCGGTCTCGGAGATGTGAACGGCGCTGGCCCGGCCCAGCAGCCCGAGTTTCTCGCTGCGCGCGCGCAGCTTCAGCCGGCTGTTGATGATGGTGGCCAGAATGTGCGACAGGTTCCCTGTGACGCGCCACCCGAAGCTGTCCGGCATGGCATGATCGGCGCCGAACGGCTCGCCCTTCTCGTCCTTCTGCGCCTCGCTCACGGCGATGACCGCGTAACCCAGGCGGCGGTAGACCGCCTCGACATCCCCCAGAAGCTGATCCGCCGTCAGCGGGCGCTCGGGGCAGTAGATGAGCTGGGGCGGATCATCCGGTTCGCGGCGCGCCAGCGCAGCCGAGGCCACCAGCCAGCCGGCGTTGCGCCCCATGGCCTCGATCACCGACACCCGGCGGGGCAGCGCCCGCAGGTCGGCGCCAATGTCGCGCACCGCGCAGGCGAAGAAGCGGGCGGCCGAGCCGTAGCCGGGGCAGTGGTCGGTCTCCGGCAGATCGTTGTCCACGGTCTTCGGGATGCCGATCACCCGCAGCTCGTAGCCGCTGTCAGTGGCCAACTGCGCCACGTTCATGGCCGTGTCCATCGAGTCGTTGCCGCCGGTGTAGAAGAAGTAGCGGACGTTGTTGGCCCGGAAGACCGCCAGGGTCCGCTCGTGGTCCTCCGGCTTGACCTTGTAGCGGCAGGAGCCCAACGCCGAGCCTGGAGTGAGGCCGATGGCCGCGATCAGCGCCCGGTCCTGCCGGTAGAGATCGAAGAACTGTTCTTCAAACACGCCCAGAATGCCGTGGCGCGCTCCCCACAAGGCGGTGATCTCCGCGTGTTGCCGGCACTCCTCGATGACGCCCACCAGACTGGCGTTGATGACCTGGGTGGGGCCGCCACTGTGGGCGACCACAGCCACTCCCTTGAGCTGGCTCAAGCTTCCTCCGGGTAGATTCGGAATCCTTCCACCACGCGGGTGATGACGCAGCCCGGGCTGGGGTTGTCCGGATTCAAGCCCAGGCGCAGGCTCAAATGATATCCCAGAAGCTGCGAGAAGACAATCTCGGCGGGCGCGCGCAGGTAATCGGGCAGGCCGGATGCGGCAGTCGAAACCACGCGGTCGAACAAGTGGCTCTCCGTCTCGGGCTGGCCCAGCGCCACCAGCCGGCCCAGCTTCTTGGTTCGCAGCTCCCGCACCAGGTCCATCTCGTAGGGGCGCCGCCTCGGGTCGGATGAAACAAAACACAGCACCAATGTTTCGGGCTCCAGGAAGCTCATCGGCCCGTGCCGCAACCCGAGGTAAGTCTGGGCCAAGGTCACCACGCGTCCGGCGGTCATCTCCAGCACCTTCAGCCCGGTCTCGCCAGCCACGCCGAGAAGGGGCGTCGAGGCCAGCGCCACCAGGCGGCTCGGGGGCTCCGCGGCCAACGCCCGGGCGGTGGCTTCGTGGCTGGCCAGGCAGCTCTCGCAGCCGGCGCACAGGGCCGGCAGCGCCGCTTCGACCTCCTCGGGCCGCGCCAGGGCCAGCCCGGCCAGAACCAGGTTCGAGAAGGAGCTGGTCATCACCAGGCTGCGATCGTTGGTGCGCGGATCCAACACCACTCGCTCGACGCCCGGCCACCGCGCCAGCCTCCCTTCTGCATTGCACGTGAGGGCGATGTGGCGCACCTTCGGCAAGGACCGCTGGATGCGCTCCACTACCGCCGTGCTCTCCGGGCTGTCGCCCGAGCGCGCCAGCGAGAGCACCGCGCCTTCTTCCGGCAGGACCTCGCGAAAGTCCATAACAAGCTCGGTGGAGGGGACGGCGCGCGCCCCCTTCCAGGCGGCTGCGACCGCCTGCGCGGCAAAGGCCGAACTTCCCGCGCCGGTGATCACCGGCGCAGCCAGCCCGCTCAGGCGGGCCTCGCGCACGCGCCTCACCGTGTCGGGCCAGACTTCCGGCTGCTGGAAGATCTCGGCGCGCGTCAACTCACCAGGCTGGTGTCCCATCATTTCCATACTACTGGCGACGGGGCGGCGAGTTGCGCCAAGCGGTCCAGGTCGAAGAGCTTGTAGAGATCCAGGCAGAACAGGTCCGGAGCCGTCTGGTACTCGACCGGCGCCTCCAGCAGGTGAGCGAGCGAGCGCAGGCCGTCGCGGACGACGATTTCCGAAAACCGTCCAGGTTCGAGAGCGGCAGCCGCCAGGGCGCTCGTCTGGCTGCGGATTCCCGAAGTCTCCAGGCGCACCGCGCGGCGCCCTGTCCAGGCGGTCACGGCGAGCAGTTGCGCCGCTTCGATGCCCAGCGGCCGCTCTCCCAGGGCCGCCAGCATCTGGGCGTAGGCGTTAGGCCCGGGCTTCTGCGGGGCCGCATCGCCGGTGAACACGAGATCCACCGCCAGCACCTGCTCGCCGCGGTTGAGGCGGTCGGAAACCGTGACCTGCGCGCTCTTCTTCCCCTGGTCGTTCAACACCAGCGCGAACGGCGCGTCGTCGGGGATCGCGATGGCCTTCAGCCACACCCCGGTGGCGCTCAGGCCGTCGTCGAACTCGAAGCGATAGGAGCGCGTCTCCAATTCCTTGCGCTTGGTGTTGCCCAGCGCCCAGGCGTGGGCCACCTTCACCGGCTTGAAGCGCAGGGTCTGGGCCAGTTCCATCCGCCCGGCGGCTGGCCGCTCAATGGCCGCAGCCAGCTTTCGCGCCAGGCCCAGTATCGTCAGGTTGTCCTTTGGCAGGCCCACCACCAGTTCTTCGTGACTCTTGATCTCGGCCTCCACCGGAATCTCGGCGTCCACCGGCGGCATCCCGAAGTGCCGCGCGAGGAAGCGGTAGGCCTGGAGCCGGTTGTCCCTTTGGTAGTTGTGATCCGAAGGGTCGGTGTTCTCATGCCAGGCCAGGAACTCCTCTTTGCCGAAGAGGCGGAACACCGGGCGGACCCGGTCGAAGATGTCGGGCTTGACCAGGGGTGCGCGGAAGCAGCAGTCGTCCTCGGCATTGTAGATCAGCAAGGTGGGCCGCGGGGCGCGCAGGGCGGTCAGGTGCGAGTAGTCCAGCACCGTGAGCATATCCGTGGCGTTCTGTTCCAGATCCCCCGTGTCGGGCGCGCGCTCGATGCGGGCGACCATCGCCGAGTAGCCCGCGACGGGAATCGAAACCTGCACCCGTTCATCCAACGAGCTCAGCACGATGGTCTGCCAGCCGCCCCCCGAGAGGCCGGTTACCCCAATCCGGCTGCGGTCCACGTTCGGATGCTCCCAGAGGTAGTCCACGCCCTTGCGCATGGCCAGATAGAAGAGGCCCACGGCATTGGCGCCCGCCAGGTCCAGATGCGCGCCGAACCAGTGCTGGTTCTCCTTGGCCGTGAGTTCGCCCATGCCCAGCCACTCCAAATTCAACGCCAGGATCCCGCGCAGCGCCTGGTTGATGCATCGCTTCTGTTTGTACTCGACGGCCTTGCCTGCCGCCCCCACATGGCCGTTCACATTGACGACCCCCGGGACCTTCCCGCGGAGGTTCTCCGGTTCGTAGAGGATCGCCGTCGAGAAAAAGCCCGGCACGATCTCATAGCGCAACTTGCGCATGCGGTAGCCCTTCCCCGAGGGAATCAAGCCCAGGTCTTCGAAGCGGGGCGGCGCCTCGACCCACTGGCGCGGCCAGCCGTGGAAGACCACTTCATCCAGGAAGCGCCGGCGCAGTTGTTGCGCCTCGGCCGACCACTGCTCCGCGCTGGTCGGCGCCGGCGGTCGGGGAACCTTCTTGAGCAGATAGCTGCGCAACTCGAAGGCCACCACGTCCGGCGTCTGAAGCTCCGGCTGGAGCAACTCAGCGATCTGCCGGGGCTGGGTCTGCGCTGCCGCGGCGGCCGCCAGCAACAGCAACCAGAATGCGGGTTTCATGACTGCCAGCATAGCGAAAACCGGGACAGTACACTGAGCCTCTTGCAGAAATCGGCGCAAGGTGAGGCTCT
>CAYGVJ010000111.1:0-17251 GCA_964353255.1 uncultured Solibacteraceae bacterium
CGTTGGACCGGAAACGGTGGCAGCTCAGCCGCGTCATCTTCACCGCCTGCTTGCCCTCCTTGATCCACTGTTCGGCGGTCCCGCGCTTGTTGTAGAACCGCACTACCGCGCGGCTGTCGGTCTCGAGGTTGGTCACGATGAACCCCACGCGCGGGAACACCCGATGACGGCTCCACCTTGGCCACCACCCGCCGGGCCTTCGTCCAACTCTCGGCCTGGTAGAGGAAGCTCTTGTACCGGAACACCGGCTTGAGGCTCGGGCGTCCCACCGGACGGGTCAGCAGTTCTGCCATGTCCCGCTCCAGACTGTCGTTGGCCGGGATACGGATGGCGTACTTCACGCCTCGCTCTTCCAGCGCCTCGTAGATCTCCGGCTTGGCAAAGGCGGCGTCAGCGCGGAACACAACTTCCTTGCCCTGCTTCTGCTGCCGCTCGATCTCCGGTAGCAGCAGTTCTTGCCAGTCCTCGGCGCTGTGGACTCCGTCTGCGGACCCGCAACCGGGGTTGCCGGACCGGAGTTTCGCCGCCAGACAGTCGCCCTCACGGTTGAATAGCAGCAGCGGGTAATAGCAGGTGGACTCGAAGTGACCATTGTAGGCGCTCTGCTCCTGTTGGCCGTAGACCGGGATCTCCGTGCTGTCCATGTCCAGCACCACCCGCCACGGCGCATCCACGGCCTCGGCCCTGCCGATCAACTCGCGGTTGATCCGCGCCAGCCCGGCGAAGTTCTCCTCTGCGGCCAGCATCTCGGTCTCGAACGATTGCAGCCGGGAGGTCAGAGCCGCGCCACGGTCCCCCCGGTCACGGGTCCGCAGACGGAAGATCTTCTCCGAACCGATCAGCCGGAAGGTCGGACCTTGGCTCAGGCGCTCGACCCGGCGCGGGTCTACGTAGCCGGCCAGCCGGCCATAGACGGACTGCCGAAACAGATCCGCCAGCGGAAACTGTGTGTTCTTGCCGCGGCGCGAGTCGGTCAGGTGCCGTTCGATGAGTTCCCCGAAGCCGAGTCGCTCGTCCAGTTCGCGGACCACAATCAGGCCGCCGTCGGAGGTGACTCGTGAACCTTGGAAATCGATCTTCAGAGAGGGTTGAAGGAGAGCTGAAACGGCTGGTTTCCTGTCTCACCCATTGGGTGTTGACCTCCACAGTGTCTTCATCGCGTTGAAACCCGCATGAATAAAGGCGTCGGAAGCCCTCACGAAGTTACGAGTAAGTGCTCAAAAATGGAAATGCGGGTCTCGTTCCTTGGCATGCCGCTCTCAGCGAATCAGGATGGCCGCGTCACGCTCCGGATGCGCCGCTTCGCCGTCGAACTGGGTGAGCTGCAACTCGGTCACCTGCTCGGCTTCCAGGGCGTGGGTGAAGTAGTCCGGCCGGTTGCTTCCCCAGACGACGCGGCAACGGTTCAGAACGACATTATCGGCGTAGCGGATGCTGAACCCCGGGTTGCCGTGCGGCTCGAGGTCCGGGTAGACCGACGTCGGCCGGTTGTCGAACAACCCGCCGCCGTGGGGCGTCCAGCGGTCCAGGGTGACGGAGACGTTCTCGAGTCTGACGTCGCGAATGCGGCTCTCCCGTGTGCCGCTCACCCGCACGCTGTTCTCCGCCCGGCCGCTGACGTTCAGAATGCGCACGTCGTGAACGCTCCCGAGCTTGGTTTGAGAGCTGCGCGGGATGGCGCTGAGGGAGATGGCCTCGCCCCTGCCCCACCACGGGCCGGAGTGGTAGCGCGAGACGAACTGGATGTCCCGAAACTCCACGTTGTAGACGCTGCCTTCGTCGCGGAGCTGGATGGCCAGGCCCCGGCAGCTCGAACGGATTTCGCAGCGCTCGAAGCGGATGTGGTGAATGTCCTGTGTGGTTTCCGTGCCGATCTTGAGGCCGGCGGATCGCGTCTCCAGCACGCAGTCCTTGACGATGATCCGGGCCGAGGGCCCGTAATCCGTGCTCTGCCGCGTCGCCTTCACCACGACGGCGTCGTCCCCGCAGATGATGTGGCAGTTGCGGATCTCGACGTCCCGGCAATGGTCGGGATCGATGCCGTCGCAGTTAGGCACATCGAGCAGGTTGCGCACCGTCAGGTTATCCACCAGGACGCCCTCGCAGCCCATCATGTGAAGACCCCACTCGGGCGCCTCGGCGAAGGTGATGTCCCGAATCTCCAGGTCCTGGCAGGCCGTCAGCACGAACATCCGCGGACGCCACCCGGCCGGGCGCCACCACTCGTTCTCCTGGTCGTAACCGCTCATGAACTCCTTCGCTCGGCCGTTGATCCTGCCGGTTCCGGAGATGCGCAGGCCGTGAGCTCCCTGCGCAGTGATCAAGCCCCGGCCGATGTAATGTTGCCGGTCGGTGCTGACCAGCAACTCGGCGTCGTCAGCCAGGTGGAAGTCAATGTCACTCCGCAGTCCGAGCGTCCCGATGAGATAGCGACGGCCACCCCGCAGGAGCACTTGCGCGCCCCCGCCCGCCGCCGCGGCTTCGTTGATCGCGCGCTGGATGGCGGCGGTATCGAGGGTGACGCCGTCACCGGCGGCCCCGTACTCGCGAACATCGAAGATGCGTACCGGCCGCCGGAGGGGCTGCGCCGCCAGTCGCGGCGGCGTGGTCGCGGATCCAAGAGCCGCGGCGGCCGCCAGCCTGGCCCCAAGACCCAGGGTCTGGCGGCGGCTGGGATGCTCTTCCTGGTTCATGCTGCGCTCATTCTATCAACTCCTGCGCCCAGCTCCGCCCCCGGAGAAACCCCGGCGCAAGCAGTGTACAATGTCCAAGGGTAAGCTATGCCAAAGACATTTCACTGTTCACCGGCGGCCCTCGTCATCGCACTCGCCCTGGCCGCTCCCGGCTCGGCGATTTCCGCGGCTGTCGAGGTCCTGAAGTCCTCGGCCCTGCGCCTGGAGCTGACTACCAGTCCCTACTCTTTCCGCGTTCTTGAAGCCAAGACCGGCCAGGTGCTGCTTTCGCACAGCGCGCTGGCCTTCACCCAGAAGCGCTTCGCCGCGGCCTCCGCGACCGACGTGCGAAAGACCTCCAACACCCTGCGCGCCAAGGTGCTGCTCGCCGCAGGCGCCGGCCAGGCCGAGGTCGCTTTCACCTTCTCCAAGCCTGAGGTGATTCAAGTCCTGATCACTTACGGCAGTGGCGATCCTGGAGAGATATTTCAGGAGTTCAACGACCAGGGGGAGCACTACTATGGCATCTGGCAGTACCCCTTCGGCGGCAACATAGACAACCGCGGGGCGGACCGGGATTTCTTGGGTTTCGGCGGCCTGCCCGTGGTCATCAATCCGAACGCCCGCGCTCCTTTCTATGTTACATCGCGCAAGTACGGAATCTATGTCGAGACCTCCAGCCAGGGACACTACACCATCGCCAAGGACGGCAAGACCAGTTTCTGGTTCCGGGATTCTCCCCTGAAATACCACGTCCTTTACGGGCCGACTTACGCGGATGTCCTCAGGCGCTACAACGCGCTGGCCGGCCCCGCCTTCATGCCGCCTACCTGGGCGTTCGGCTCCATCTGGTGGAGAGACGACCATCACGCCGACTTGCGCGGCGTCTCCAACGCCCAAGAGAAGGTGATGGACGACGCCGCCCAGTTGGCTCGTCTCCAGATTCCCGCTTCGGCCATGTGGCTGGACCGGCCCTTCGGCACGGGGACCATGGGATGGGGGAACTTCGACTTCGACCAGTCATTTCCGGACCCGGCCAGGATGGTTCGCGACTTGAAGGACCGGGGCATGTACCTGTTTGTCTGGATCGCGAACCGCGTGTTCAACAAGCAGGCTGAGGAAGGCGCGGCCAAGGGCTATCTGTTCCCCGGCCGAGCCGGCCGGTTCGGAGGCGGCCCGGCCGCGGACATACGCATTCCGGAAGCTTACCAGTGGTGGAAGGAGAAGCTGGACGCTTTCGTGAAGCTGGGCATAAGAGGCTACAAGATCGATCGCGGCGAAGAGGGCGAACTTCCCGACTCCTTTCAGAATCTGCACGCCATTCTGTTTCCGAAACTGGCGGCGGAGGGCTTGGCGGCGGCTTACGGAAACGACTATTTCACCTTTGCGCGGAATGTCAACGACACCAGCCGCAAGTACACGGCCGTCTGGAACGGCGACACGCGGGCCACGTTCGAGGCGGTGGCGGTGTCGGTGAAGAACGCCCTCCGTTGCGGGGCCTTCGACTTCCCGATGTGGGGGTCCGACACGGGCGGCTACGTCGGCCGCCCCGACAAGGAGCTGTTCGCCCGTTGGCTGGAGTTCAGCGCCTACAGCCCCATGATGGAGATCCTGCTCGGCCCCAAGCGCACCATCTGGCAGGACTACGACAACGAGCTCGTCGAGATCGCCCAAAAACAGGTCCGCGCGCACCACGATCTGATACCGTACACCCGGTCCTCGATGTATCAGGCCACGCAAACCGGCATGCCCATCATGCGGTCGCTGATATTCGTTTACCCGAACGACGAGAGCCTTTATGATGCCTGGGATGAGTACCTCTACGGCGGTGAAATCCTGGTCGCCCCGGTCACCACGGCCAAAGCCACCAGCCGCGAGGTCTACCTGCCCGCCGGCCGCTGGATGGACTACAACGACAGGAACACCATCCACCGCGGCCCGGTAAAGGTTACCGCGGCGGCGCCGCTGGGAACCATCCCGCTCTTCGTCCGGGAGGGCGCAATCATTCCGCGGGGCGACATACTGAAGGCCAACAACGACTGGGAACCCAACTGGGCCCCGAGGCTGCGAATCGAGGTTTTTCCGTTCAGCAAAGGCGCCAGCCAGTTCGACTACTTCACCGGGAGCGGCGTCGAGCGCATCACGGCCTCTTCACGTCCGGGCAACATTTCTGTGGCGTTCGGCGACTTGGGAGTGAACGGCGTCTTGGAAGTATATTGCGAGAACGCCAAGAGCGTAAAGAGAAACGGAGTGACGCTGCGCTCGGGAGAAGGCTACAGTTACGATAAGGCGGCAAGAAGATTGACGGTTCCGTTCACCGGGGCGACGGAATTGAGCCTCCAGGGAGCGGTCGGCGTGTTTGGCTCCTAAGTTGCTTTCACGGCAGCGCACCCGCCAGGAGGAGCACTAGGGGCGCGTTCCAGTTGATGGCCACCTCGTTGCTGGCGTAGGATGCTTCTTCATCCAGGTACATCTTGGCGGGCGGCAGCTCGGGCAGCTTCTTCATCGCCGGATCCTGGCGCGACCGGTTCGGGCCTCCGGAGAGCAGCCCCGGCCAAGGTTCCGGCTTGTCGTCGGCCCCGCTCGGGCGGTGGTGCGGGTGCCGGAAAGGATTGGCCCCTACCTGCGTCACCCAGGACAGCGAAAACGTGTTCCTCCCCAGCAGGTAGTGCAGATTCTCGAGCGCCGTGTCCACATAGTGCCGGTTACGCCGGATGGCATTCGCCACTAGAAGCTGCACCCCGTAGTTGGCGGCCACGCCGTTCGAACCCCAGACGTAATCTTTCTCGGTCATGCTGACGCGGTAGGCGTTGCGGCTCGACCGCTCGACGATCTCATCCGCGGCGCTTAAGGAGTCCCGGCGGATCGCGGCCGCTGCCTTGGCGTCCTTCTTGCCTCCCAGCACGTAGCTCCACAGCCCCATCGGCGCGACGCTCGGCGAGGCCGGCGGCCCCACGGGTCGGATGGTCTTCAGGTGCTCGCCGTAATGTTCCAGGAAATAGCGGTGGTAGCCTTCCTCCCGGGTAGTTCGCCACAACTCCGCCGATGCCCACAAGATCTCGTCGCCACAGTTGCGGTCGCCGTACGCCCCGGTGGCCACGCCCGGCGGATTGCGGAACAGCACGTCTGGGTGCTTCTCCAGCCACGTCCAGGCCTGGCGCGCCGCCTCCAGGCACCGCCCGGCAAACGCCCGGTCAAACGGCTGGTAGGCGCGTGCGGCGATCGCCATCACCGCGGCGAAATCCGCCGTGGCGCAGGAGCTCTTGTAAGGCTCCATACCGGCCCCGATGACGTAGCTCACCAGCGTGTCCTTTTCCGGCATGACGAAACCGCAGAAGCGCTCGCTGGTTTGCTTGTGCCAGACGCCGCCGTCTTCGTCCTGCATCGAGAGCATCCAGTCCAGGTTCCATCGGATTTCGTTCAGGATGTCCGGAGTGCCGTTCCCGGACTCCGGGATGTTGAGTCTCGCCTTCCGGAGCCGGGCGCCGAACATCTCCCAAGTCCACAGCAGCGTGCCGGTCGAGAGGCCGGAGTTCACGATGTAGCGGCCGTAGTCGCCGGCATCGTGCCAGCCTTTGGCGGAGGCGCGCGGCCCCGTTTTCCCCGAAGAAGCGTGCCAGGCGCCTTCCAGGTGGCAGGGGCCGTGCGTGTAGCCGGGGAACTCCGGTCCCAGGTCCACCGCCGTGCCGCAGCGCTGCCCGTAGAACGACCGCATGGCGAGGTAGAAGGCACGGGAAAACACGTCCTTGCCGATGGCGAAATCCCAGCTTCTGCCCGCCCCCGGCACCTCCAGGTAATACCTCCCGTGCTTTTTCAATTTCGTGAAATCAGCCGGCTGGACGCGGTCCCCGGAAGCGGTGTCTTCGACCGGGGCTGCCAGTCTGCCCCGGAAGGCCACCGAACCATCGGCGGCGCGCCGCACCAGGAAATCCGTCGCCGAGGCTTTCGACACCACCAGCGCCACCTTGGGCGCGCCGGGGACGTAGCCTGCCTGGTCCACTTTGATTTCAGTGGTCGGGGGGGCCGCAAAGGCGCTCAGGCAAGTCAGCAGGATAATAATCAGTCTCATCACGGCTCAGCCTTTCTGGACTCCTTCGCCTATTGTCCCGCTTCTCTGCGCCCGAGACCGAAACGGACTGGGACGACTGGAACGGACGGCGTGCCCTTCCCCAGTTTGAGCGCCGAACAGGTGGAATAGGCCTCCCGGCCTGTTGGGGGGCACCGCAGCACACAGGCATGAATGCCTATTCCACCTTGGGCCACGCAAGACTGGGGGAGGGCAAGAACGGACGGCCCTTGACAGCGATCCTGCCGGGGTGGTAAACAAGTGCCCATGCAGGTGACACGGGAGGAGACGTGATTGTCATGAGGAATCCGCTGCGCAACAGCCTCCTGCTCGCGGCGCTCGCTCTGGTTCCTGCCGCTCGGGGAGGTTACATCTACCTGGCGGCACAATCGGGGCCGACCCTGCTGCGGAGCGACGTGCAACCGCCGATAAACTGGGGCACCACGAATGCGGGCAGTTACACGGTTACGAGCCCGGATGGGCTTGATTCGGTCTGGATCGCCAATGGGAACACGGTCGGGCTGACCAACACGTTGTTCACCTGTGAGGATCCCAACGGGTGCAGTGGGTTCGGGTTTACGTTTATGGCGGCGGGGTGGGACCAGTCGGCTGCCACCTTCGCGTTGTCCGGTTCTCACACGCATTCCGGCGATGTGCAGGCGCAGTACTTGCTCAGCGTGTCAGGGCCCGCGGCATGTCCCATCTTGGACCCCATTGGCAGTATTCTGCTGTCATCGACGTTTTCGGAAGAGAGAGGCCCCTTCGAGCTGATGTGCCCCCCGCCATCCCCCGTCAACGTGCAGGTGTTCTGGTTGTTCACGCCCGCCGGGGGTGGAGTGTTTGCGCCGGGAACGACACTTGAACTGCCGGACAGTCTCGAGCTGCGCGGGGTGGTGCCGGAGCCGGGAACCGCAGCCCTCGCGGCCCTGGGTGTTCTGGGCTTGCTGGGGCTCCGCCGGGCCCAGCGGAGGGCCTGACGGCGGCGCGGCCCCTCGGGCTTCGACATGAAGGACCGCGCCAGTATCGGCTCGGTGTATGAGTTGCCGTTCGGGCCGGGCAAGCCGTGGGCCGGGAGGTAGCCGGAGCGGCTCATGCGGGCCGTGCCGAAGCCTACCGTGTCGGAATCCCCATGCCCGAGGGTTGACGCAGGGGGGGAGGAGGGGTATATATTTGGCTTGTTCCGGACCGAAAATGGAATGTCGGTCAGCAAGAATTTTGGAGTGGGGCAAGGAGGTATGTCTATGAGCAAGTTCCGCTTGGCAGTCTTTCTGGCGGTGATCCTGGTTCTGGCCGTCCCTGCGCTGGCCCAGGTCACCACCGGCACCATCCTGGGTACGGTCCGTGACTCGACCGGCGCCGTCGTGGTGGGCGCCCAGGTCACCATCACCGAAACCAACAAGGGCACTTCCATCCGGTATGAGACGGATGAAGCCGGCGCGTACAACGCACCGTTTCTGGTACCTGGCGCCTACAGCGTGACGATCGAGAAGGCCGGGTTCAAGAAGACGGTCCGCTCGGGAATCATCGTGCAGGTGGACCAGAAGGCGCGCGTGGACGTGGCGCTGGACGTCGGCCAGTTGACCGAGACGGTGAGCGTAGTCGCCGCGGCGCCCCTAATCAGATCGGAGAGCGCCGAGCTGGGCGAGGTGATCCAAGAACAGATCATCCGCGAGCTGCCGCTCAACGGAAGGAACTTCGCCACACTGGTCTACCTGGCGCCGGGAGTCACCCCCGGCCAGGTGGGCGAGAACCTCTCGGGCGCCAGCACCTTTAACCCGCGCGGCACCTCCACCTTCAACGCCCTGGGCAGCCAGGGCAACTCCAATGCCTGGCTGGTGGACGGCATCGACAACAACGAGTACACCTTCAACACGGTGATCGTGATGCCGTCGCTCGAATCGGTGCGCGAGTTCAAGGTGCTCACGGGCGTCTTCTCGGCGGAGTTCGGGCGGGGCGCCGGCGTGGTGTCGGTCTCGACCAAGTCGGGCACTAATGACATTCACGGCACGGTTTTCGAGTACCTCCGCAACGATAAGCTGGACGCCCGGAACTACTACAACGTGAAGCCGTTGGTGAAGCCCCCGTTCCGCCGCAACCAGTTCGGTGCGGCGGCCAGCGGCCCCGTCTACCTGCCCAAGATCTACAACGGGCGCAACCGCACCTTCATCTTCGGCGACTACTCCGGGATGCGGGAACTCAAAGGGCTGACCTACGTGAACACGGTGCCCACGGCGCAAACCCGGGTCGGCAACTTCAGTCAGTTCACGGATCCGAGGGGCACCCTGCTCCGCATCTACGACCCGCTGAGCACGCGGCGCAATCCAGACTACGATCCCAGCAAGCCGGTCACTACGGCCAACCCGCAGTTTCTGCGCGACCAGTTCGCCGGCAACGTTATCCCCGCGGGCCGCCTCAACCCGGTGGGCCTGAATGTGGCCAGCATCTACCCGCTGCCCAATTCCACGGGCAATTTTGACAACTACACTTCCGCGGCCAACCGGACCGTGACCGACGACGGGTTCACGCTGCGGGTGGACCACAACATTGGGCCCAAGGACACCTTCTTCGCGCGCTACAGCTTCCAGCGCTACAAGCTGGATGCCCCCCAGGGCCAGGCGCAGTGCTGCCTGCCCACGCCCTCCGAGGCCAAGCAGAAGTTCGATCTGGGCCCGTTCGTGGCCGGCCTCCAGAACACCCGCCTGAAGACGCAGGGCCTGGCGCTCAACGAGTCGCACATCTTTAGAGCCAACCTAGTGAACGAAATCCGGGCCGGCTTTGCCCGTACCACGCCGGCTACCTACCCATCCGATTTCGGGCACCGCGCGGCGGAAACGCTGGGCATCCGCGGGATCAACGTCTCCCAGTTCACGTCCGGTCTGCCCAACATCAACGTGACGGATTTCACTGGGATCAGCGGCGGTCCCGCCTTCTTGCCCTGCAACCCGCGCGAGACCCATTACCAGTTCGACGAGAACCTCTTCTGGATGAAGGGCCGTCACCAGTTGAAATTCGGCTACCACTACGTACGGCGTCTGGTGTCCCCCTTCACCAACACCGACACCCGCGGATCGATCAACTTCGGTCGCAACTTCACTAATGACCCGGTGACGAACACGCAGGGAACCGGTCTGGCCACGCTGCTGGTGGGCTACTCGACGGGCGGCTCCCGCGGCTTCCTGCTGACCCCGTACTATATGACCGTGCAGGATCAGGCCTGGTTCGTGCAGGACGACCTGAAGGCCACGCCCCGGCTGACCTTCAACATCGGGATCCGCCACGAGATCCACTGGCCGGAGAAGGAGATCCGCGACCGGCTGACCAACTTCGACTTGACCAACCTGAAGCTGGTCTACGCCGGCCAGGACGGGATCTCGCGGAGCATCGGCAAGAAGACCCACTACAAGAACTTCGGCCCGCGCATCGGTTTCGCCTGGGACATGCTGGGCAGCGGCAAGCTGGTGCTGCGCGGCGGATATGGCCTCAGCTACTTCCCCGAGCAGGCCTCGGCCTCCAACCTGCTGGGCCAGCAGGTGCCTTGGACCGTCTCGCAGAACTATGCGCCCGAGACCAACCCGACCGATTTCTCCCGGGTCCCCGCCATCGACAGTCCGTTTCCCGCCCTCCAGGTGGTTCAGCCGCGCACCACTGAGGAGCTCAACGCGGCCAATCCGCGCGTGCTGGGCCACGGTTGGGAGAACGAGTTGTCCTATTTCCAGACCTGGACCCTGAATCTTGAGCGCCAGGTCACTTCCACCCTGCTGTGGGAAGTGGCCTACGCCGGCAGCCGCGGCATCCACCTGCTGTTCGGCTGGAACCCCAACGAGATCCAGCCGGGGCCCGGTTCGCAGCCATCGCGCCGCCTGCTGCAACGCATTTCCAACATGTCGAGCATCACTCAATACGACCCGCGCAACATGTCCACCTATCACGGGCTGCAAACCAAGCTGGTCAAACATTACTCGCACGGGCTCCAGGCGCTGGTCAGCTACACCTACGCCAAGGCGCTGGATTTCGGGGGCTCGGCGGCCTCCGGCGGCGGCTCGACCGGCGGCCCCCAGACGGTGACCGACCTGCGCGCGGGGCGTGGCCTCTCGGGCTTCGACATCAAGCACCGCGCCAGTATCGGCTCCGTCTACGAGCTGCCCTTCGGCCCGGGCAAGCCGTGGGCCAACTGGCGCGGCGCCGCGGGCAAGGTCTTGGGCGGGTGGCAGGTCAGCAGTGGTATCGCGTTAGCCAGCGGCCGGCCCTTCAACGTGGGCCTGGCCACGGGTGTCAACAACGGCGCCCCGAGCTGGCCCAACCGCATCGGCAAGGGCACGCTGGACAACCCGGATCCTTACTACTGGTTCAACGCCGCGGATTTCGTGGCGCCGCCTCCGAACACCTATGGCAACGTGGCGCGCGGCGTGCTCAATGCGCCCGGCATGGTCAACTTCGAGCTGTCGTTTGTCAAGAACACCTCGATTCACGAGCGGCTGAAGGTCCAGTTCCGCCTGGACGCCTTCAACATCTTCAATACTCCCGCCTTCGGCTCTCCCAACGCCTCGATCGGTTCACCCACGGTGGGTCGCATCACCTCGACGATCGCCGACAACCGCGACCTACAATTCGCGCTGAAGCTGGAGTTTTGAGCCATGACAGGCTACGCTGTTCCCCCATGGACAGCGTAGCCTGCACCCTGAAGGAACTATATTGAGACTGTAGAGTCGGTTGGTCAGGAGACAGTCATGGAGGATTCTGTGAAGAAGCTGCTGGGGCGGCGCTCCTTTCTGGGGGCAGCCGCCGGAGTCTTGGGAGCGGGCTTCTGGGCCGAGCAGACCCTGGAGGCGGCGCTTCAGAGCGCCCCCACGGCCTCCAAGCCCTCCGCACTGAAGATAACCGACATGCGCATCGCCGAGCTGCCGGGGCGGCCCATCATCCGCCTCGACACCAACCAGGGGATCTCCGGCTACGGCGAGGTGCGCGACGGCGCCAGCAAGACTTACGCGCTGATCCTCAAGAGCCGCATCCTGGGCGAGAATCCGTGCAACATTGACAAGATCTTCCGCAAGATCAAGCAGTTCGGCTTCCACGCGCGCCAGGGCGGCGGCGTGTCGGGAGTCGAAATGGCGCTGTGGGATCTGGCGGGCAAAGCTTACAATGTCCCGGTCTACCAGATGCTGGGCGGCAAGTTCCGCGACCGGATCCGGATCTATGCCGACACCCCGCAGTCCCCGGATCCGAAGGTCTTCGGCGAGCGCCTCAAACGCCGCGTCGAGCAAGGTTTCACCTTCTTGAAGATGGACATCGGCATCGGGTCGCTGCGCAACGTCCCCGGAACCATTTCGGCGCCGCTGAACATGACCTTCCCGGAGCGGTTCAACGTTCATATGTTCACCGGCATCGAGATCACCGACAAGGGCATCGCCCTGATGGCCGACTACCTGGCCAAGGTGCGCGAGGTCGTCGGCTGGGAAGTGCCTATCGCCACCGACCACTTCGGCCAGATCGGCGTCAACTCCTGTATCCGGCTGGGCAAGGCCTTCCAGAAGTTCAACCTCGCCTGGATGGAGGACTTCATCCCCTGGCAGTTCACCGACCTGTTGAAGACCATCACGCAGGCCATCGATGTGCCCACCCTTACCGGTGAGGACATCTATTTGAAGGAGCCCTTCGAGGCGCTCTGCCGCGAGCATGCCGTGGATATGATCCAGCCGGATCTGGCCACCGCCGGAGGGATTCTGGAAACACACAAGATCGGCGACCTGGCCCAGGCCTACGGCGTCCCCATGGTCCTGCACATGGCCGGCTCGCCCATTTCCTGCTTCGCCAGCGTCCACTGCGCGGCGGCCACCGAGAACTTCCTGGTGCTCGAAAACCACGACGTGGACCGCCCGGAGTGGGGCGACATCGTGGACGGCGTCGAGAAGCCGATTGTCAACAAGGGCTTCATCACGGTGCCGGAAGGGCCAGGTCTCGGCTTCACGATCAACGAAGAGGCGCTCAAAAAGCAGGTCCGCGGCGGCTACTTCGAGCCCACTCCCGAGTGGGACAAAGACCGCTCCAACGACCGCCTGTGGAGCTGACATTCCGTCTCAGAGAAAGCTTGACCGCGGCATGGGACAGTTCGCGGGCACGCTGGTCCTCTGCCGCTGTGCGAAAATATTAGCCGTAGAATGGTGGCCGACGGGATCTATTACGCCGTGGCACTGGCGGGCGGCGGAGCGCTGCTAGGCTGGCTCAAGGGGCCTCTGTGGGCGGCTCCGCTGTGGCTGGCGGCGGCTTTCTGCCTGTACTTCTTCCGCGACCCGGAGCGCCAGGTTCCCCCGGGCGAGGTGGCCGTCTCCCCGGCGGACGGCAAGGTGGTAGCTGTCAGGGCCGTGGATCCGTCGCAGGCCCGCATCAGCATCTTCATGAACATCTTCGACGTGCACGTCAACCGCGCCCCGATCGGCGGCCGGATCGCCGCCGTCGAGTACCGGAAAGGGCGTTTCCTGGCGGCGAATGGCGAGCGGGCCTCGCAGGAAAACGAGCAGAACACCGTGCGGATCGAGGCCGCCGGCACCCAGGTGACCTTCAAGCAGATTGCCGGGCTGATCGCCCGCCGTATTGTGTTCTACAAGCGACCGGGCGAACTGGTCCGCTGCGGCGAGCGGGTGGGCCTGATCAAGTTCGGCTCGCGGGTGGACGTGTTCCTGGGGCCGGAGTGGGACGTCCAGGTGCGCCCGGGCGAGCGCGTCCGGGCCGGCTCCAGCGTACTGGCGCGTCGCAGAGGGGAGTGAGCGCCGTCATGCGAGGCTTGAACTTGTCCGGCCGCTTGAAGGCCCCCGGTTTCCCGCTCCGGCGCCGGCGCGCCGCCTACGCCCTCCCCACCTTGCTCACAGCCGGCAACGTCTTCCTGGGCTTCGTGGCCATGATTCAATCCATCCAGGGCATTATGGCGGGATCGGCGGGGAACCTGGGGCCAAACCCGCATTTCGCCATGGCGGCCCTGGTGATCGGGGTGGCCGTGATCCTGGACGGCCTGGATGGGCGCATTGCGCGGATGACCAACACGGCCAGTGAGTTCGGCCGCGAGATGGATTCGCTGGCCGATGTGATCACCTTCGGCCTTGCGCCGGCGGTGCTGGCGTTCGCCTGGGGAGTCCAGTTTGCGGTGGTGGAAGTGCTCCCACTTCACGATCACCTGCACCGGCTGGGCTACTTCGTTACCTTCTTATACCTGCTGTGCGGCGCAGCCCGTCTGGCCCGGTTCAACATCCAGAAGAATCCGGTCCCGAAGAACCCGGGGCGGCCGGACCGGAAGTACTTCGTTGGGCTGCCCATCCCTGCTGCGGCGGCCTTGATCGCCTCGGTGGTCTATATCTCCGACGGGGTCCCGCTGTTGGACTGGCCGTTCGCCCTGGGCTGGCTGGGTCTGCTGGCGTTGCTTTCGTTCCTAATGGTGAGCACCTGGCGGTACCCGAGCTTCAAGGACGTTCAGCTTCTGCGGCCGCGCTCTCCGCTGATTGTGATCTCCTGGGGCGCGCTAATCTACCTGGTGTGGCACTACCCTCAGCCCATGCTGCTGGCGATGGCCGGCGCCTACGTGGCCGGGGGCATCCTGATTCGGATGGGGGGCGTGCTGCGCCGGTGGGTGCGGCGGGCGCCGCCGGAGCCGGAGCATCAAGTTGAATAAGGCGAAGCTGGCGCCGCTGGTGGCCATTGTGGGCGGCGGGTCGCTGCTCGGGCGCGAGGTGCGCGACGTCCTCTCCGCGGGCGGTTTGGCCGTGCGCGCGAAGTTGATCGGGACGGACGAATCGGAAGCCGGGACGCTCACAGCCGAGGGAGGCGAACCGGTGGTCATGACCGCCCTGGACGAGGAGAACCTGGCCGGCGCCAGGGTGGTTTTCCTGGCCGGCTCGGCGGCTTCCAGCAGTAAGGCATTCCAAGTTCTCTCCAGGCGCGGACCGGGCCCGGCGGTGGTGGATCTCACTCACGCCCTCGAGGACCACGCCAAGGCCCGCCTGCGCGCGCCCGTGGTCGAGCCGCCGGACTATGAAGTCGCCGCCGACGCCGTGCATGTGATAGCGCATCCGGCCTCCATTGTGCTGGCGCTCTTCTACACACGCCTGCGGCAGAAGCATCTGTTCCGCCGCTCGATCGCCCACGTCTTCGAGCCCGCCAGCGAGCGCGGCCAGCCGGGACTGGACGAACTCAGGGACCAAACCGTCAGCCTGCTGGCTTTCAAGCGGCTCCCCAAGGCGGTTTTCGACGAGCAGGTGAGCTTCAACCTGCTGGCCCGCTACGGCAGCGAGGCGCCCGAAGCGCTGGAGAAATTCCAGTTACGCATCGAGCGGGACCTGGCAAGCTTACTGGCCTCTTACGGAGAACGGTATTCCGCCACTCCCCGTGAGCGGGGCCGGCTGGTGCGGTCCGCACAGGTCCCCTCCCTCCGCCTGATCCAGGCGCCCGTCTTTCACGGGCACAGCTTCTCGGTCTGGGTCGAATTCGAGGAGAGCCCCATCGCGGACGCCCTCGAACAGGCGCTGGCCTGCCCGGAGATCGACGTGCGGGACGCTGACGTGGAGGCCCCCACCAACGTGGGCATCGCCGGCCAAAGCGGCATAGCCGTGGGAGCCATCACCGTGGACTCCAACGACCCTCACGCCGCCTGGTTCTGGGTGGTTGCCGACAACTTTAGGATCATGGCCGAGAACGCGGTGGCGGTGGCGCGAGCGTTGATCGGGGAGAACCAACGGGCGGGATGAAGCGGGCGGCGGGAGTCGCGGCGGCCCTGGTGGCGGCGCTGGTCTTTGGCTGCGGCTACCATGTGGCGGGGCGCGCCGACCTGCTGCCCAAGCGCATCCAGACCATCGCCATACCGGCCTTCGGCAACGTGACGATCCGCCACCGCCTGACCGAGCGGCTGCCCGCGGCGCTGACACACGAGTTCATCTCCCGCACGCGGTATCAGATAGTGCCTGACCCGAAGACCGCCGACGCCGTGCTGGAAGGCGCCGTGGTGAACTACTCGGCCTACCCGGTGATCTTCGATCCGGCCACCGGCCGCGCCAGCACCGTGCAGATCACCGTCGTCCTGCAAGTGACGCTGCGCGAGCGCGCCACGGGGAACGTCTTGTTCACCCAGCCCGGCCTGGAGGTGCGCGAGCGTTACGAGATCAGCGTGGACCAGCGCGCCTATCTCGAAGAGAGCGACGTGGCCCTGGAGCGGGCCAGCCGGGAGGTGGCCCGCCGGGTGGTGAGCGCCATCCTGGAGGGCTTCTGATGAGCCCGCGGGAATTCCTCGCCCACCTGCGCCAGCCGGAACTGAAGCCCGCCTACCTGTTCCTGGGGCCGGAGCCTTACCAGCGCGACTATTGTCGCAAGGCCCTGATCGAGCGGGTGCTGCCGGATGCGGAACAGCGCGAAGAGGGCCTGGAACGCTGCGACCTCCAGGAGACCTCGCTGGCCAGGGTGATCGACGACGCCTGTTCGCTTTCCCTGTTCGTCACCCAGCGTTTGATCTGGGTCTCGAGCGCCGAGGCGGCGCTGCCGCGCGCGCGGGCGGCGGCCGAGGGCGAGCAGCCGGAAACGCGCGGCGATGGCGAGGCGCTGGCCAGATACCTGGCGGACCCCACGCCGAGCGTGGCGATGGTCTTCGAGTCGACGCGCTATCAACTGGAGGGTGACGACAAGAAAAAGGTCGATCGCATTCGCGGTTTCTACGCGGCAGTGCCGGCCGTAGTCGAGTTTGCGCCACTGGCCGGGCCGCAGGCGCGCGCCTTCGCCGAGACCCTGGCCCGGCGCGCCGGGCTGGAAATCGGTGCGGCGGAGCTGGATCTGCTGGTGGAGTCGCTGGGCGGGGAAGCGGCGCGGATCGCCGCCGAGATCGACAAGCTCCAGCTCTGGGCGGCCTCCGGCCAGACGGTCGGCGCCCGCGAGATTGCCGAACTGGTTCCCGACGCGCGCGCCACCACCGTCTTCGCTCTGGTCAATGCTCTGGGGCGCCACGACCGGCTACGCGCTCTGGACGTGCTGGAGACGCTCGTCCGCCAGAGCGAGTACCTTCCGCTGGCGCTCAGCTTTCTGGCCGCGCAGTTCCGGGCGGCGCTGGCCGCCAAGGAAGCCGGGCTGCGGAGCGCGCAGCAGATCCGGGCTTACCTGTCGGGTCTAGGGATGACGGTCTGGCCGTCCAAGGCCGAGCAGATCTGCCAGACCGTGGCGGCGTTCTCACGGCCGGAGATCAGCGCGGCCATCGAGAACATTTTCCGGGCCGACCGCGGCCTGCGGGACGCCCGTCCCGACGACCGCGTGGTGATGGAGGATTTCATCCTGCGGTTGACTGGGTAGGTGCAATGCTCTTCAGTCTGCGTGCGTCGGCATGAGAAGCAGTGAAATCGGCCGCGCCAGGGTCAGGGCAGAGTCTGCGGCGCCATCTCCTCGCTCCCGGCGTGAGGATCCGATATCCTTTCGAGCAGAGAGAGGGCTCGCCGGAACGTCAGCAAGTGGGCTTCCATGGCCTTGCAAGCTTTTTCCGGGTCCCGCTGGATGA
>CAYGVJ010000112.1:0-17088 GCA_964353255.1 uncultured Solibacteraceae bacterium
CCGGTGGTTTACACCTACCTCGATGACCTCGGGCGCCTCTTCGCCCGCTGGTGGCGCCGCGGCACGCCCGCTCACGCCCTGGTCAACGACCGCGCGCCGGAGGCGGTCGAGTAGGGTCCGCTGGCCTTCGAGTGGGGCGCCGGCGCGGAGTGGCGCGGACCCATGGCGCACGCCGTCATCGGCGGGCTGATCACCTCGACGCCGCTCACGCTGGTAGTGGTGCAACGAGTTGTGCCTGCCAGCGCCCGCGCCTGCCGGACCCTGATCAGACCTTCCTGTCAGCAACCCCTGCGGGGATGGTGAAATGGAAGGTCGCTCCTTTTCCGGGTTCCGACTCCACCCAGATGCGGCCACCATGGTGTTCGACGATCTTCTTGGATATGGCCAGTCCGATTCCGGTGCCCGGGTACTCCTCGCGGCCGTGCAGGCGTTGAAACACCATGAAGACGCGGTCGGCGTCCTGCTGATTCAGGCCGATGCCGTTGTCGCGAACGGAGAATAGCCATCCCTGTTCGTCCAGCCTGACGGAAACCTGAATCCGGGGTGGTTCCTTACTACGGAACTTGATGGCGTTGCCAATGAGATTCTGGAACAAGTGAACCAGTAGGGGAGCATTGCCCAGCACGGTGGGGAGGGGACCGTGGTTTATTTCCGCGGAGCTCTCCGTAATCGCCGCCTCCAGATTGGCGCGCGCCTCGTTGAGGACAGCTTCACAGGCAATGAAAGCAAACTCCTCTCCTTGCCTCCCCACGCGAGAGTAGGCCAGCAGATCAGTGATCATCTTCTTCATCCTGGCGGCGCCATCGACGGCGTATGAGATGAAGTCGTTGGCATCGCTGTCCAGCCGGTCTTGGTATCGCTGCGCGAGAAGTTGAACGTAGCTCGACACCATGCGCAGCGGCTCCTGCAGGTCGTGCGACACCACATAAGCAAACTGTTCCAGTTCGGCGTTGGAACGGGCCAACTCCTTCATGCTTCGCCCTAACTCTTCCTCGGCCTGCTTGCGCGGGGTGATGTCTTCGAGAACCGAGATGAAGTATTTCGGATCTCCGGTAGACCCCCGCACCAGCGACCAGGTCTCGCGGACCCACACGTAGGAACCGGCCGCGCGAACGTAGCGCATCTCCATCGAGCAGGTCTGCGTCTCCCCGGCCAGAACCCGGCGCATGTTCTCCAGGCTCATCTCCAGATCGTCGAGATGCGTAAGATCCCGGCACAACCGCTGGAGCAGCTTTTCGCGGGTGTGGCCAACGATGTCGCAGTATCTTTGATTGACCAGCAGCCAGCGGCCATCCAGTCCGGTATGCGCGATGCCCACGGCCGCCTGGTCGAAGGTAGCCTGGAGCCGCTGCTCGCTTTCGCGCAGCGCTTCCGCCTGCCTGTTCAGCTCGACGAACACCGCGATCTTGGCTCGCAGGACCTCTGGCACGATCGGCGCATAAATGTAGTCCACGGCGCCCAGGGAATATGCCCGGGCCTCCGCGGTTTCGCCTCTCTCGAACGCGGTCAGGAACATGATCGGTGTGTGCGTCGATCTCTGGCGTTGCCGGATCAAGGCGGCCGTCTCGAACCCATCCATTCCCGGCATGCGCACGTCCAGCAGAATCACCGCAAAATCCTGGGCCAGCAGAGCCCGCAGCGCTTCGTTGCCGGAGGTGGCTGTGACCAGATTCTGATCGAGTGTCAAAAGGGCGGATTCCAGCGCCAGCAGCTTGGCCGGGGTATCGTCCACCAGCAGGATGTTCGTTTTCTTCTCTGGTCCCATGCGCTCACCCGGTTGGGCGGCTGCAAAGGCTGGCCAGAAGCCGCGCAATCTCCTTGAGCGGCAAGATCCGGTCCACCTTGGCGGCCGCAATGGCGGCGTCGGGCATGGCCCGGTATTGGGCCTCCGAGGGATCCTGCACCACGGCCAGTCCTCCGCGCCTCCTAATGCGCGCCAAACCCTGCGCGCCATCCGAACCGGCCCCCGTGAGGATTACTCCGATGGTCTGCTCCGCCCAGGTGTCCGCCGCCGACTCGAACAGGACATCGATCGAGGGCCGCGCCCAATGCACCAGATCCTCGGTGGAAAGGGCCAGGTTGTCTTTTTCCACCAGCAAGTGATAGTCGGGGGGCGCCAGGTACACGCTTCCGGGCACAAGGGGGTCTTTGTCCTGCGCTTCCTTGACGCGCAAGACACTTGATCGCTGCAGAGACTCCGTCAGCGCGTCCGTAGAGTCTGGCCCGCGGTGCAGCACCGCCACCACGGGCACGGGGAAGTCACGGGGCAGGCCGGACAACAGCGCCGCCAGACTCTCCGCGCCCCCTGCCGAGGCTCCGACAACTACGATTCCGTAGGCCATCAGCGGTAATGCCTCAGTCTCGGGTGGGATAAGCTTTCAGCTTGTCCAGGTACCTTGTGCGGCGACAAGCTAAAGCATGTCCCACATGCAGGTCTGTCTGATGAGCCCACCCGAGACTGAGGCATCGCCATCAGCGGACCTTCCGGTACAACCGGGCTGGACCGTCCAGCTCCTCGTAATCGGCCTCGTGCGGGGAGAAAATGAGCGACTCCTTCATTCCCAACCCAAGCACTCCAGAGAGTTGGAGGCTCTCATAGAACAGCCGGTGCACCTGCGTTTGCAGAGACCGGTTGAAATAGATCATCACGTTCCGGCAAAGGATGACATGGAACTCATTAAACGACGCGTCGGTGACCAGGTTGTGCCGGGCAAACAGGATGTTCCGTCGGAGGTCCGCGTGAAGAATCGCGTGGTCATAGCGGGCGGTATAGTATTCGGCGAACGATCCCTTGCCTCCCGCCTTGAGGTAATTGGTGGTGTGCTCCCGCATGGAGGCCAACGGAAAGATGCCCTCTTGGGCCTTGCTGAGCACCACCTCGCTCATGTCGGTGGCATAAATCCGGCTCTTCTCGTACAAGCCTTCTTCCCGGAGCAGGATGGCCATCGAGTAGGCCTCTTCGCCGGTCGAGCAGCCCGCATGCCAGATCCGCAAGACGGGGTAGCTCCGAAGCAGGGGCGCCACTTTGCTTCGGAACGCAAGATAGAAGCCGGGATCCCGGAACATGGCCGTGACGCTGATGGAAAGGGCCAGCAGCAGGCGCTCCATGCAACTGGGATCGTGGAGCACCTTCTCTTGCAGACCGGATAGGGTCGTCAACCCCTGCTCGCGGGCAGAGTGCCAGATCCGGCGCTTCAACGAGCCGGGAGCGTACTCCCGGAAATCGAAGCCGTAGCAGCAAAATACCCCCTCCAGAAGCAACTGTATCTCGACATCTTCCCTCTCGTTATCCCTAAGGGTCTCCACTTGCGTATCTCGCTTCGACGACTCGCTTGCGCTCGCAGTCCGCCGGGGCGGCGGATATTCCGAGCCACAGGCCTCACTCAGGGCTGCCTTCACTCCGATAGAGCCACACCCGCAGCAACGAAAGCAGCCGCTCGAACTCCACCGGTTTGGAGATATACTCCGACGCGCCCGCTTCCAGACACTTCTCCCGGTCCGCCTTCATAGCCCTGGCGGTGACGGCGATCATGGGGAGCGCGCGGAATCTCGGGATCTGCCGTATGGCCTTCATGGTCTCGTAACCGTCCATCTCCGGCATCATCACATCCATCAGCACGCCATCAATTCCCGGCGTCGTTTTCAGGATCTCTAGCGCCTGCTGGCCCGACTCGGCGGACACCACCTCCATGCCGTGGCGCTCGAGCAGGCTGGTGATGGCAAAAATGTTGCGGACATCGTCGTCCACCACCAGGACCTTCCGGCCCGCCAAGCTGGGGTCAGTGGCATGCAGTCGCTCCAGCATTTGCCGCTTCGATTCAGGCAGATTGGCCTCCACCTGGTGCAGGAACAGGGTGGCCTCATCCAGCAGTTGCTCCGGAGACCGCGCGTCCTTGACGAGGGAGGCTTTGGCTGCCCTCGACAGTCGGGCCTCCTGGTCCTGGGTGAGGCCTTTGTCACTGTAGACGACTACCGGCAGGGTCCGCAGGGCGGGCCGCCGCCGAATCTCGTCCAGAAGCTGGAGGCCGCTCATGTCAGGCAGTTCGAGACCGAGCACCACGCAGTCGAAAGGCTTCTCCTCGAGCGCGGCCAGGGCTTCCGCGCCGGACCCCACGGCGGTGGTTCGCACGTTCTCGCTGCCGATCAGATCCAGGACCGCCTGCCGCTCAGCCTCCTGCGGCTCCACCACCAGCAGGAACTTCTCGCGGCGTTCCACCAGGCTCTTGATACCCGACAGCGCCTCATCCAGCGCCTCCTTGGTCACCGGCTTGACCAGATGAGCGATAGCTCCCGCCTTCAGACCGCGTTCCAGGCCCGCCTCGCACGAGATGATATGCACTGGGATGTGCCGCGTTTCTGGCAAATGCTTCAAGCGGTCCAGGACCAGCCACCCATCCATGTCCGGCAGATGGAGGTCCAGGGTGATGGCATCCGGCTGGTATTGCTGGGCCATCGCCAGAGCGTCCTCACCCCGCCGAGCCACGACTCCCTTGAAGCCCTTCTCATGTGCCCGGTCCAGCAGGATAGGAGCAAAACTGGCGTCGTCCTCCACCATCAGCAACACGCGGTCGCCCGGCCGGACGTCGTCCCGATCATCCTGGACCTCGGGTTCGGCGACCTCCAGCGCCGCGACCGCCGCCATCGCCGGGAGGGAACTGCCCGGGTTGCGCCCGCGCCGCTTGGCGCCCGAGGACACCGGGCTGAACTCGGGCCGGGCGGGTTGGGCCTCCCTTTCTCTCGCGAAGTTGCGCCCGGGCTTGGCCGGCCCGGGTGTCAGGGCTTGGGGTAGGTAGAGCGTAAAGGTGCTGCCCTTGCCCGGCGCGCTCACCAGGCGGATCTCGCCGCCCAGAAGTGCGGCGATCTCGCGGCTGATCGACAGCCCTAAGCCGGTGCCGCCATACTTGCGGCTGGTGGTCCCATCGGCCTGCTGGAAGGCCTCAAAGATAAGCCGCTGCTTGTCGCGGGGGATTCCGACGCCCGTGTCGCTGACCGCGAACGCAATCACCGTCTTGGCCCGGTTCAGCCCCTCGTGGTCCACGCTCCACCCTTCGGTGGCCGGCGCGATCCGCAGCTCCACGCGGCCTTTCTCGGTGAACTTGAAAGCATTCGACAACAGGTTCTTCAGTACCTGTAGCAGGCGACCGGCATCGGTCGAAATCGACCGCGGCAGGTCCCGGTCCAGCTCGATCTCGAAATCGAGTCCCTTACCCTCGGCCACGGGGCGGAAGGTGCGCTCGATCTGGTCTTCGACCTCCCGGAACGCCACGTCGCTCACCTCCAGAGTCACCGTCCCCGATTCGATCTTCGACAGGTCCAGGATGTCGTTGATCAGATTCAGCAGGTCGGCGCCCGACCCGCCAATGGTCTGGGCGAAGCGCACCTGTTGCTCCGTCAGGTTGCCCGCGCTGTTCTCCGCCAGTTGCTGGGCCAGCATCATCAGGCTGTTGAGCGGGGTCCGCAGCTCGTGCGACATGTTGGACAGGAACTCCGACTTGTACTTGGAGGTCAGCGCCAACTGCGCGGCCTTTTCTTCCAGCGCCTGCCTGGCCACCTCGACCTCCCGGTTCTTGCGCTCCACCTCGGCCTTCTGATCCGACAGCAACTTGGCCTTCTCTTCCAGCTCCTCGTTGGTCTGCTCAAGTTCCTCCTGCTGGCTCTGGAGCTCCTGCGCCATGGTCTGCGACTGGTTGAGCAGCTCCTCGGTGCGGGTGTTGGCCTGGATGGTGTTGAGCACCACCCCGATGCTCTCGGTCAACTGGTCGAGAAACGCCTGGTGAATGGCGGTGAAGCGCTCAAAGGAAGCCAGCTCGATCACCGCCCGCACCTGGCCCTCAAACAGGGCCGGGAATGCGATGATGTTCAGGGGAGGCGCCTGGCCCAGCCCGGAGGTGATCTGGACATAGTCCGGCGGCGCATTGCTCATCAGGATGCGCTGTTTTTCCAGCGCGCACTGCCCTACCAGACCCTCCCCCAACCGGAACTCGGTGGAGAGGTTCTTGCGCTCCTTGTAAGCGTAAGTGGCCAGCAACTTCAGCCGGCCTTGCCCTTGCTCCTTCCCCGCCTCCATCAGGTAGAGGACCCCGTGCTGCGCCGCGAGCAGCGGGGCCAGCTCCGAGAGGATCAGCTTGGAGACCGTCGTCAGGTCGCGCTGGCCCTGCAGCATGCGGGTGAACTTGGCCAGGTTGGTCTTCAGCCAGTCCTGCTCGGCGTTCTTCTGGATGGTATCCCGGAGGTTGCCGATCATGTCGTTGATGTTGTCCTTGAGCGCGGCTACCTCCCCGGAAGCCTCCACCTGAATGGACCGCGTCAGATCCCCCTTGGTCACGGCCGTCGAGACCTCGGCGATGGCCCGCACCTGGGTGGTCAGATTGGCGGCCAACAGGTTGACGTTGTCGGTCAGATCCTTCCAGGTGCCGGCCACCCCCTTGACCATCGCCTGCCCGCCCAGCTTTCCGTCGGTGCCCACCTCGCGGGCCACCCGAATGACCTCGTCGGCGAAGGAGCCGAGCTGATCCACCATGTTGTTGATGGTGTTCTTCAGCTCCAGGATCTCGCCCTGCACGTCCACCGTGATCTTCTTGGAGAGGTCTCCAGTGGCCACCGCCGTGGTCACCGCGGCGATGTTCCGCATTTGCCTGGTGAGGTTGGCGGCCATGAGGTTGACGTTGTCGGTCAGGTCCTTCCAGGTGCCGGAAACCCCCTTCACCACGGCCTGGCCGCCCAGCTTGCCCTCGGTGCCCACCTCGCGGGCCACCCGGGCGACCTCGGCGGCGAAGGAGCCGAGCTGATCCACCATGTTGTTGATGGTGTTCTTCAGCTCCAGGATCTCGCCCTGCACGTCCACCGTGATCTTCTTGGAGAGGTCTCCAGTGGCCACCGCCGTGGTCACCGCGGCGATGTTCCGCACTTGCCTGGTGAGGTTGGCGGCCATGAAGTTGACGTTGTCGGTCAGGTCCTTCCAGGTGCCGGAAACCCCCTTCACCTCGGCCTGGCCGCCCAGCTTGCCCTCGGTGCCCACCTCGCGGACCACCCGGGTGACCTCGTCGGCGAAGGAGCCGAGCTGATCCACCATGGTGTTGACGGTCTGTGCGGTCTGCAAAAAGTTCCCCTGCAGGGGTACTCCGTCCCGCTCCAAGGACATGGTTTGGGAAAGGTCACCTCGGACCACCGCCCCAATCACCCGCGCCATCTCGGTGGCCGGGCCGGTCAAGTCATCGAGCAGAGTGTTGATCGAACTTATATCCTCCGCCCAC
The DNA here is from genome assembly GCA_964353255.1 of uncultured Solibacteraceae bacterium. Taxonomy (GTDB): domain Bacteria; phylum Acidobacteriota; class Terriglobia; order Bryobacterales; family Bryobacteraceae; genus VFZS01. The sequence goes on from CAYGVJ010000112.1 coordinate 7,254, forward strand.
GCCCCGGTCACATCCCCCATAGAAGCGCGCTGTCCCAGTCTCCCTTCTCTGCCGACAACCTGGCTGAGGCGGGCCAGTTCCTTGGACATCCGCTCGTTAGTTTCAATGAGGTCGTTGACCGTGTCGGCCACTTTCCCGGCCACGCCGGTCCAATCCAGCGGCATCCGGGCGCTAAAGTCGCCTTTCTTAAAGGCCGTTAAGGTTGCTAAAAGCAGGCTGACATCCAAAGAGCCATCGGCTAGCTGTGCGGCGGGCATCGTGTCCTTCCCTGTGCGTGCTACCCCCCGGAAAGACTCCAGAGGGGCCAACAGTCCTATCGGGGGTGAGTCCCAAGAGCTTTAGCTCGGCAAGGCTCATTTGCCTGCCACGGGCGGGCGGCAGATCGACGACCCTACGGTTCGCCATTTGTGCCGCCGCCCTGAGGATGGCTTCCGGTTGCTCGGCCGTTCCGGCAACAGTGGCGGCACAGACCACGGGCTAGTGGTCCGGCTTAGCCAGGTCGTAGACAATGGACACAAATGCGGCCCACAGGCCGGGTACCCTCTGGGTGCCTGTCCCTGGAGTTTCTACATTTCTCTGCTCAAGGGTGGTGACTCCTGTGTGGGACAGGCGGTTTCGCCTGTCGCCCGGACACTTAACCAAGGCTTGCGCTGGCTGCCAGTGGGGAAGATGTCTGCGGTAGTCGAACATTTCCACTGGGCGGACAGGCGAAACCGCCTGTCTTGTCCGACAGGCGAAACCGCCTGTCCCACGAGGCCTTGAGGCGCCCGTCGGGAAGTGGCCCACGGTCTTCAGTCTTCTCAGAAAATGTAGAAACTCCAGCGACAGGCTGAAGGCCGGTCCGGTCCGCCAGGATCCACTCAGACCGATACTGGAACCAGTGCGGGCTCCGCAAGCCTGTTCGCCAAGTCAGTCAGGTTCGCCGCCGCAATGCTGTCCGGCTCATTCAGCGCCAGCGGCACCCCGGACTGGTAAGAGCTCGCGCAGAGTTCGGCGGCCGGCGGGATTACTCCCACGATCGGGCAGCCCAGTTGGACCTGGATGTCAGGCAGTGTCAAGGTGGAGCTCAGAGAATTCCTCGTGACCACCACCGCGCCGAGCCCGGGGTTGCGCCCCATCCAGGATCTGAGAAGCGCCACCATCACTTTGCCCGCTCCCACGCAGACCGGCTCTCGTTCCACTACCAGCATCATGAAGCTGCAACTGCCAGCCGCGCTCTGGCTGGCGTCGCACGGATGGGAGGGCAAATCGACTATCACATAATCCGCCATCCCGGCGGCCGTGCTAACGATGGCTTCCGCCTGCTGGGGTTGAATCTCTTTGAAGTGGTCCGCGATTTGCGGGCCGAACAACGCTTTCAGCCCGCACGGGAGGCTCACCAAGCGCCTCTTCAGCGCCCTGCCGTCGATTTGCCCGGCATCCATATCGAGAAGGTCTCTCAGGTTGCCGCTCGGGGCCCGCTGGAACTGGAGGGAGAAAGCTCCGAAGTAGGACCTGAGCTCCAGCGCGATGACGCTCTTGCCTTGTTGAGCCAAGATAGCTGCCACGTTCAGAGCGGCGGTGGTAGTGCCCACCCCGCCTTTGGCGCCGAGGAAGCCCAAGACTCTCCCGGGCTCCCTCCCCCGGCGCTCTGGCGAGCTCTCCGCCAAGGTCTTGTGTCGTTCGATGGCGAAACGAATGCAGCGCGCCATGGACTGGGGGTTCACGCTGCCCTTCACCAGATAATCCTGCGCCCCCTCGCGGGCCGCTCTAAGCGCCACCTCTTCGTCATCAAGGCCAGTGATGACGATCACCGGAAGGTTAGGCGCTTGGGCGCGCAGCTTGGAGAACGTCTCAAAGCCTTTGCTGTCGGGCAGCGAGAGGTCCAGCAGGACGACATCCATATCAGTCTGGGCGAGTTGTTTCAGCCCGCTCGAGAGCCGGTCAGCCCACCAGAGGTCTACCGAGGCGCCTGCCACCGCCAAAAGCGTCTCCCGAAGCAGTCGCGCGTCGGCCGGATTGTCTTCAATCACCAGGATCCTGGTTGGTGCGTTATCCATGTGATACACTCCCTGGAAGCTTCACGACGACGAGCCAGAATTCGCTGAGCGCTTTGATGGCCTTGAGGAACCCGGCCAGGTCGATCGGCTTCGCCATATAACAATTGGCATGCAGGTCGTAGGCCATGCGAATATCCTGCGGCGCGTCCGAGCTTGTCAACACGACCACGGGAATGCTTCTGAGGTTCGGATCCTGCTTGACTTCCGCCAGGACCTCGAGGCCGCTCTTCCTCGGCATGCGGAGATCCAAGAGAATCAGATCCGGAGTGGGCGCAGTCAAGTACTGGCCTTCACGTCGCAAACACTGAATTGCCTCGACGCCATCGGGCACCACGCTCAGCAGGGCGGCCGGCGCTGCTGCCCTGAAACCCTCCGCCACCAGGCGAGCGTCTCCAGGGTTGTCATCAACCAGCAGGACCTCAGGGGGCCTGGTTCTCGTCGCCTTCATTTCCCGGCCTGGGCTCCTGCGGTGCTCTCGATGAGCGCATACCCCCGCGCCTTCCTCTCGGAGCCTCCTAGACTACTCTTATCGGATGACCAGCCTTAAACTTTACCGAAGGCGCCGTTCCGGAGAACGCCCCAAGAACGCATGATCTGGTATGGCGATGGGCGGCCTAAAGTCACCGTCCCGCCCGGCCGATATCGAGAGAGGGCGCTCCTGGGCTGCATCGGCTCGTTCGGTCGGCGGAGACATCCCTCTGAGTTCATGGCTGGCTCGCAAAGGAACACGGAATGATCCGGCATCTTATCGAGCCCGCAGCGACGGGCTCACCCCGGGATCATGAGTCCGCCACGAAGATTCTGCTGGTCGAGGACAACCCCGCAGACGCCCGCCTGGTGCAAGAAACCCTGACCTCGCAAAGCATCGTCAAATTCAAGGTGGTGCATGTTGGCCGCTTGGGGGCAGCCCTGGAACGCCTCAGCGGAGAGCACTTTGATGTTGTGCTGTTGGATATGTCGCTTCCCGACAGCCGAGGCCTTGATACACTCGCGCGCATGCGGCGTCAGACGGCATCTGTTCCGATTGTGGTTCTCAGCGGCCTGGCAGATGAAACCGTGGCAATGAAGGCGGTGAGGGAAGGCGCGCAAGACTACCTGGTGAAAGGAAATGCAGATGGCGACGTACTCGCGCGCTGCATTCGTTTCGCCATCGAGAGGCACCTTGGCTCCTCCGCACGCTCGCGGGAAGAGGAGCAGCGCATACCATGCAAGATGCTGGGATTCCTGGGCAGCAAGGGCGGCGTAGGCGCCACAACCATTGCCTGCTCCTTCGCCATGGCCCTGCAAAGCGAAACTAAGCAAACGGTCCTCCTCGCCGATTTCGACTTCGAGTCTAGTGTCTTAGGCTTCCTTCTGGGGGTGCAGTCGCAGTATTCCCTAATGGACGCTCTCAGGAATGCGGACCGCCTGGACGCGAGTCTATGGAAATCCCTGGTATGCAGTAAAAGTCCCGGTCTCGAAATCATCACCGCCCCCGCCCCCGCCCTGGTGATGCCGGAGGAGGAGGTCGGAGCAGAACAGTTTCAGCAGGTCCTTGGGTTCCTGCGTGCTAATTACCAGTGGCTGGTTGCCGACCTGGGGAGTGGCTTTAATCTGCATTTCAGGAGGGTGCTGGGAGACCTCGATCAAATCTACGTCGTCACCACCCCGGAGTTAGCGGCCCTTCGTCAGGCGCGGTTGATGGTCCAAAGCTTGAAGCAACCGGAGTGCGACGGAGACCGTCTCCGCCTGGTGCTCAACGACGTGCCGAAACGACACCCTTTCTCTGTGCGCGAGTTCCAGGAAGCGCTGGGCTTCCCCATTTGGGCGACGATACCGCACGTTCCGGAACTCCGCGAAAATCACGGAGGATCGACCTCACTACCGAGGATCCCCGCGGTCGTGGAAGCCGTTGCCAAGCTGGCAGAACAGGTAGCCGGCATCCCTGAACAGAAGGCGAAAGGAAAATAAGCCGGGACAGTACACTCAAACACCATTTCTTGCCCTGCCCGGCGGTCTTCAGAAAAGGTGTTTGAGTGTACTGTCCCGGCTTACCGGGCCGGAATCGTCCAGTAGTAGATCCGGTGCCCGTTGACCTCGGTTTCCTTCTCCGGCGCCCAGTCCCCCATGTCATGCGAGTGGGAGACGATGCGGGTGCCGGGTTTCAGCTCGCTCCACAGCTTGGGCCGGAGCTTGAGGTTCACCCAGGGCAGCAGATAGAGTGTCACCACGGTGGCTTCGCGGAGGTCGGCTTCAAAGAGATCCTGATTCACGAATCTCACGCGGTCAGTCACGCGGGACTTGCGGGCGTTCTCCTGGGCCTCCTTGATCCGCTGCGGGTCGATGTCGATGCCTACGCCGCGCGCGCCGAATTTCTCGGCGGCCGCGATTACGATGCGCCCGTCGCCGCAGCCCAGGTCATAAACCACATCGCCCTTCTTGACGCCGGCCAGCTTCAGCATCTCCAGCACTATCGCCGGCGACGACGGCTCATAGCGCGCGTCGGGGACGCGCCTCGGCGGGGCTTCCTGCGCCCCGGCGGAGGCCGTGCTCAGGGACAAGGCAAAGAAAACGAACAGAGAAGTTGCCGCTGATCGCATCGCAGTTTTGCTCCTTCCTCAGCCGCCGGTCCCTCACGCGGGAGCGACCATCTTGCCGTTGACCTTCACCCCGGTGAGCCGCAGCCCTTCGACGTTCTCGACGACGTCGGGTTTGGCGACGTTCTCGAAGGTGCACTCCTCCAGACGAAGATCCCTAATCGGCGAGGAGGGGAATCCTCGGAGGTACAGGACGTACCTGCTCTTCTGGCAGGAGACGTTCCGGACTTCGATGTCGCGCACGACCGGCTGATACGGGCCCTTGGCGCCCTCTTCATAGAAGAAGTCCACGTGCACTACCGCGTCGGCGACCTGCCCAACGGTGACGTTCCGCATGCGGATGTGCTCGATCACGCCGCCGCGCACGGCGTTGGTCTTGAGCCGCAGCGCGCGGTCCAGGTTCGGACTGTCCATGCGGCAGTCCTCGGCGAATACGTTGCGGACGTCCCCGGACACCTCGCTGCCGATCGTCACGCCGCCGTGTCCGTCCTTCATGGTGCAGCCCCGGATGACAATGTTCTCGGAGGGCGTCTTCACGCGGCGCCCGTCGCGGTTTCGCCCCGACTTGATGGCGATGCAGTCGTCGCCGGTGTCGAACACGCAGTCCTGGATCAGCACGTCTCGGGAGGATTCCGGATTGCAGCCGTCATTGTTCGGCCCGTGACTTACCACCGTGACCTTGCGCACGGTGACGTTGGTGCATAAGCATGGGTGGATTTCCCACATCGGCGAGTTTCTGACCGAGACGCCCTCGACCAGGACGTTCTGGCAGCGGTAGAACTGGATGAACTGCGGCCGCAGGTAATGGCCCGCGCCGAAGACGCGCTCGGTCGGGGGCACGTCGCGCTCGCCCATTTCAAACAGGGCGTTGCGGTCAGCCCGCGCGTTGGGGTCTCCCTGCCGCCATCCGCAATTGCTCCTTCCCACCCAGGGCCACCAGTGCTCGCAGTTGGCTTGCCCGTCCAGAATTCCGGCGCCGGTCACGGCGACATCCTGTTGCTCGTAGGCGTACACGAAGGGCGAGTAGTTCATGCACTCGACGCCTTCCCAGCGGGTGAAAACCACCGGCAGGTAGAGGCGCGGGTCGGGGCTGAACCGGAGCGTCGCCCCGGCGGAGACATGCAGGTTGACCCTGCTCCGGAGATGTATGGCGCCGGTGAGGAAGTCGCCGGCGGGCGCTACGACGCGGCCGCCTCCCGCCCGGCTGCACTCCGCGATCGCGCGCCGGATGGCTTCCGTCGAATCCGTCTTCCCGTCCCCCACCGCCCCGTATCGCGTGATGTCGAACTGGCGGTTGGGAAAAACCGGGGGCTTGATGCGCGCGAGGATTCGAGCTGCCTCGCTCCAGTCGTCTCCCGCCGCTATTGACGGATACCGCACAGCCAGCAGGCCCGCGCCGGCGGCCGCCGACCGCAGGAACCCGCGCCGGGTGGCAGTCGCAGGTGTGCTCTTCGTCATTTCTCAGGTCCCCCTATCGAGGTGTGGCACATCCAAGGAATTGTAGCGCGACGGGCGTGCCTCGCGGGATCAAGCTTCTTCGCCCGCTCAGCCCGTTTTGCGCAGCTCCTCGCGGATGACCCGCCGGAGCGTGCTCTCCAACGGTTCCCTGGCGGACGCGACATGCCGTTGCAGCGCGTCGTTTATCAGACTCTGGTAGTTGCCGCCGCCGGCCTTGTGGACCTGCTCGCGGAACCACGCCAATAGGTCATTGTCGAGCCGGATGGTGATGCGGCTCTTGCCCGGAGCTGGTTTGACCACCGGGCCACGTTTGGCCTTCGAAAAATCGTATTCGCGCCTCATGCTCCTTCCTCGTACTGCCTCCGCTCACGCGCCGTCGCCGGCCGGGCGGAGATCAAGCGAATGCGGGTTCCCCGCCACGTGTAGACCACAACCAGGAATCGGCCGAGCGAGTCTCTTCCAAGAGTGATCCACCGCTGCTCAAATTCGGCGGCGAGGTCCTCCAATGTGAGCGCCGACTCGTCCTCCAGAACGCTGACGGCATCGGCGAAGTCTATGCCGTGTTTCCGCCGGTTCAGCTCTGCCTTGGCCGGGTCCCACTCGAAGCTCACCGTTTCAGTATATGTACGTTCGTGCACCTGCGCAACGGAGAGCGACGCCTTCGGGGTAACATCCTGTGGGCGTTGGCGGTGACTTCCGTGGTTCCTTACCACGGGCTCTCAGCGGTCAATCCGCTTCGTGATCCTGTCCAGGGCGTCACGGTCGAGCGGGTAGCCCAAACCCGGCGCCGTCGGCGCGTGAACGTAGCCGTCCTTGTCGATGCGGAAGCGGTCCTTGTGGTAGACGCGGTCCGTGAGGCTGGCGGGGTAAGGCATCTCGAACCAGTAGGCGTTCGGCAGCGCCAGTTCCAAGTGGAAGTGCACCGCTAGGTCCATTACGTTGCCCCAGTTGTGCGGCGTGCACGGCAAGCCGAAAGCGTCGGCCAGCAGGCCGACTCTCATCGAGCCGCTGATCCCGCCGACGTTGTCCGCGATCAGCCGCACGATGTCGAGCGCTCCCCGGAGAATGTAATCGCCGTAGCCGTGCACCGACGTGATGAACTCGCCGACTTCGATGGGTAAGTCCAGGGCCCGGCGCAGCTCGATCAGCCCTTCGATGTCAGTGGTGGGTATAGGGTCTTCGAAAGAGACGTACCCCAGCTCGTCCAGCAAACGCCCGACTCTCAGCGCTTCGAAGCGGTTGTACCGCTGCACCGGGTCGAACAGGAGCGTGAAGTCGTCTCCCACCGCTTTGCGGACCTCTCTGATCTCCTCCATGTGCCCCACGTAGGCCGGGATTGCGCCGCCGGAGGCACGCTGGCCCCCGCCGGGGTGGATCTTGTAGGCTTCGTAGCCTTCCGCCTTGGCTTTGAGCGCCTCCGGGCCGAACTCTTCCACCGTGCCGAGATGGAGCGAGCTGGCATACGCCAACATCCGCTCCTTGACGCCACCCAGGATCTTGTAGATCGGGCGGTTCACCGCCTTGCCCAGAATGTCCCAGAGGCAGACGTCGATGGCCGCGGCGTGCAGGTCCGGCTCGGAGCTGGCGGCGCGTCTGGCTACACCGGAGTATCCGCCCGCGAACCCGCCCCGGCCTCCGAACCGTGTGCCGCCTCCCCCTCGCCGCGCCGGGGAGGAAGCCAGGGTGGGAAGAAGGTCGATGACGCTCTTGCCCAGACAGACGCCTTTGGCATATTCGAGCCATCCCGGAGGGTTGCCCCGGTTGCCCAACGTGTAGTTACCCTCGATCCCGCCATTGGTCACCAGAGCGACGATCTCCCCGCTCTCCGGGCTGTTGAGCCGGCGGATGTCCTCCAGGTCCGCTACATAGACTCTGGCTTCCTTGATGCTGAGGTCGGGCAAGTCGGCCGGCTTGATCCCGGCTGCCTGAGCGGCCGCCAGCGCCGGGTCGGCCAGCACCGCCGCTCCCGCCATGGCGCCAACTGCGGAGGCGCCCAGAAAAGTGCGGCGCGATATCTCACGGGTTGCCATCGGTTGCTCCTGTGATCCCGCAGCGCAGCCGGGCTTTGCCGGGCTACGCCCGCAAATACGGCTTCAGGTAGGTGTTCAGCGCGTCGCGAATCAGCTTCTTGCCCTCCTCCTCACTCCGGAGCGGCCCCCCGCGCGATCCGCCGCCCATGCCCGGTGCGCCGCGGTACCTGGTGGTCTCTTTGAAGACCCCGCGCGCCACCAGGACATAGTTCTGCGGCCCGCCCAGGCTGCTGAAGGCCAGGATTCTGCCGAACATGTCGAAGGCCCGGTTGCGCTTGCCGGCGTGCCAGAGGTCGTAAACCGCGGCGTAGACGTCGGCCAGGCCGGTCGTCGGGCAGTGGCCCGCGAACCCCAGCTCCATTTCCGCGATCATCGTCCGCACGCCCTGGCCTGAAAACACCTTGAGCTGGCCGGAAGTCTTCCGGCGCAACTCGCCGATCCGCTGTAGAGGATCCCCGGCCTCGTCCTTGACCTGGCGCACCGTAGGGATGGTCTTGAACATCTCCACGATCAGGTCCACGCTCATCGACCCCTGACTCTGCACAAACAGCGGCAGCTCGGTCATGCGGCCGACCTGCTGGTAGTATTCCAGCAAAGCTCTCTCGTCGGTGGCCTTCGCCGGCGGCAGCGAGACGAGGGCATCCGCTCCCAGCTTCTGGGCCTGCCTGGCATAGCGCTCTACCGTGGCCATGTCCGGGCCCTGCACGCCGATCACGAGCGCGGTGCGCCCGCCCTTGCCCGCCGTCAGGATCGCTTCCGCGCCCTCCAGCCGCTCCTTTTCCGAGAGCGTGGTCCACCCGCTGGCGATTTGCGGCCAGACGAACCCGTGCACGCGCCCGCGGTTGCAGAACTTGACTTCCGCCGCCAGGCAGTCCAGGTCCAGCTTGTCGGCTTCGGTGAACGGCGTCTGCCCGATCGGGAAGACTCCGCGCAGCGGCTTTGGGCCGGGCTTTGAAGCTGCGAATGCCTCCTGGCCGGCCAAGGTGAAGCCCAGCGCGCTCGCGCCGAAGGTTTCGAGGAATCCCCGTCTGCTTGGCGCTTCCAGGTGTCTGCTCATCCGCGCTGCCTCGTGGGACAGGCCTTCAGCCTGTCGGACACTAGCGCTTGGACAGTACGGCCTGTTCGTACCGCCTGACCTCATCCAACCAGGCGTTGCCGACGGGGACACTCTCCCGGAGGCAGTAGTGATCCCAGACCGCCGCCCAGGGCAGGCTCTTGAGCTCTTCGAGCTGGGCGAGGCGGGCCGTGAAATCCCCATCCGCTTCGAGCCGGCGAAGGGTGTCGATGGGTTCCAGCAGGGCCATCAACAGGGCCTTGAGCATGGCGCGGGTCCCGATGACCCAGGCGGCCACGCGGTTGATGCTGGCGTCGAAGAAATCCAGGCCGATGTGGACCCGGCCCAGACAGTCCCCCCGCACGAGCTCCTGGGCGATGGCCTGCAACTCGTCGCTGAGTATGACGACGTGATCGCTGTCCCAGCGAACGCCGCGGCTGACGTGCAGCAGCAGGCGGTCCACCCACGCCAGCACCGCGCTGATCTTGTCGGAGATGACTTCGGTGGGATGGAAGTGGCCGGCGTCCAGGCAGAGTAGCTTGCCCCGGCTGACGGCGTAACCCAGGTAGAACTCGTGCGAGCCGACGACGTAGCTCTCCGAGCCGATGCCGAAAAGCTTGCTCTCAACGGCGTCCAGGTTGTGCCTGGGGTCAAGGGGTTCGGCGAAAATGGCGTCCA
>CAYGVJ010000113.1:0-16900 GCA_964353255.1 uncultured Solibacteraceae bacterium
TAGACCAGCGTGCTGCGCTCGGTGTACTGGCCGTCCTCGTCGATGTCTATGCCCTCGGCCAGCCACTGATCGATGCGCCGCACGTAGGCCGGCTCGCCGAACAGCTCGTGCAACTGGGCCAGGGCCGCGCACACCACCCAGCGATGATTCGGCGTGTGCACGCCGCCGCCCGCCAGCGCGCCGCCGGCTTTGCGCAGGAACGGCTCCACCATGCTGGCCAGCTCGCGCTCCCCGTTCCGCCGGGCCAGGCACGCCGCCGTCGCCACGTTCTGCGCCAGAAAGGCCGTATCCGGCGGCGAGTTGAAGTTGGTGATGACGAGGTCGATGTTGCCGCGCTCGTTCTGCGCCCGATTCAAGCAGCCCGCCGCCAGACGCATTCTCTCGACGAGCAGGTTGTCGCCGTGGAACCTCGAGCCGGGGTGCAGAAACGCCGCCATCAGCGTCTCCAGGATCCCGCCCGCGGCGCCCGCGTGGTGGAGGCCGACGTCATCCGGGTAGACTCCGCACCAAGGGCTCTTTTCATCCGTGATCTGCAACTTAAGCAGCCGCTCGACGCTTTCGTCGTGGCGGCTCAGGGTGGCAGGATCAACCGCCGCCGCGCCCGCGGCTGCGGCCATCGCGCTCAGAACCTCCCGGCGGGACAGTTCTCCGGGCATCCCAGTTCACGGAAACACGGGCTTGACGCGAACGCCGTCCCGGAGCGGCTGTTCGCTGGTGAGCGCCACCGCGTCGCCTTCGGCCAGGCCCTCGAGGACCACCACCCGGGTGACGCTCGAAGCGCCCGCGTGTACCGCGCGCCACGCCACCCGCTCGCCTTCGAGCAGGAAGACCCCGGGCTGGTTCGCCTGCTTGCGCAGCGCCTCCTTGGGGATGGTCAGCCCGTTGTCAACCACCTGCGAGATGATCTCGGCGTTGACGTTGGTCCCCGGCAGGAGCGCCCTGCCCGGGTTTTCGATGGTGCAGAGAACCTCGCCCACCTGGCGGGTGCCTAGCGCGGTCACTTCCGTGGGGACCTTGTCAACGGTTCCTTTCCACTGCCGGCCCGGCAGGGCGTCCCAGGTGATGGTCACCGGCACGCCTTGCGCCACCCGCCCCAGCTCCGGCTCGTCCACGTAGACGCGCACGCGCAGGCGGTCCACCAACCCCACGCCGGCCACCAGGTCACCGGGATTCAGGTAGGAGCCCACGCGCGCGTCGAGCTGGTAGACTACGCCCGCCATCGGTGCGCGGATCACAGCCAGTTCGAGCCGCTGCTCGGCCGCCTGCCGGGTCGCCTGGGCCTCCCTCAGGCGCGCCTCCGCAGCCGCGGTGTCCGCGTGGCTGACCAGCGCCGCACGTCTGCGCTCGAGGCTTTGGATCTGCGCCTCGATCTGCTCGACTCGGCGGGCGGCATCCGAAACCTCCTGGCGCGTGGCCGCCTGCTTGTCAGCCAGGCGCCGGGAGACGGCCAACTCGCGCTGCGCCGCTTCCAGGTCCATCCGGGCGCGCTTCAAGCCGCTTCCAATCTCCGCCAGATCCACCGAACGGCCGCCTTGCTTGAGCGCATCCAGTTCCGCCTGGGCCAGAGCCACTCGCGCCGAGGCCGCCTCCACCTCGGCGCGGGCCTCCCGGGCGTCAACCTCCACCAGCGGCGCCCCCTTGTTCACCCAGGCGCCTTTCTCGACTGTCACCTTCTCGACGGCGCCCTGGCGCCCGGCCCGAACCGCCACCCATTGCCACGGTTCCGCCTTGCCGTTGGTCACCAGCGTGCTCACCAGCTTCTCTGTCCGGACCCGAGCGAAGGGCGCCTCGGGAGGAGCCGAGCTGCGCTGGCGAATCCACCAGGCCCCGGCGACCAGCAGCACGGCTGCGACGGCGAACCAGAGCAGTCTTCTCAAGGACATGTAAGGGGCTGACCGCCCACCTTATTCTCCCAGATGCGACCGCGGGATGGCGAGAGGCGAGCCGTTGTAGAATGATGAGTGCATGCCGGTCTACCGGATCCACCGGCTCAAGGACACCCATCAGGAGCAGTACCGCTGGTCCCCGCATACCCCCGGTCCCGCCCAGGTCAAGCCCAAGGACTACCAGCCGGCCGGCGAGATTGAGGCCGCCAGCCTGTATTCGGCCTGGGCTCGGCTGCGGGAGGAGGGGAAGCCCCTCCGCGTGGGCGACCTCCTGGAGGTCGAGACGGGCGAACTGCGGATCTGCAAGTACGTGGGGTTCGAGGAAGCCCACTGGGTGCTGCCCGAGCCGCAGCCGCCGGCCGGGCCATCCCCGGCCAGCATCTCCGAATCTTCGGAAGGGAGTCCGTCCGGGTAGATGCGCGAGTGTGCCGAAGGCGGCGTCCAGTTGCTCAACAACTTCGCCCTGGTCACCTACATCCCTGAGCCGCTGAGATCCTTCCTGGACGCTTTGCGCAAGGAGTTGGCGCCGGACTGCTTTCCCCAGGCTCACGTGACCATCCTGCCGCCGCGGCTGCTGCTGGTCAGTCCCGAGGAGGCCTGGGAAGCCATACGACCTTTGGCGGAGGGTTTCCCCTCCTTCGAGATCGCACCTGCCGAGGTGGAGCTTTTCGAGGCCAGCCCGGTGGTCTACATTGCGCTGGGCGCCGGCAGGGATGAGCTGCTGCGCCTGCACGAGCGCCTCAACTGCGGCTGCCTGGAGTTCCCCGAACCGTTCTTCTATCATCCGCACATCACCCTGGCCCAGGACTTGCCCCGCCAGCAGATCGAGGAGCTATTTCCGGTGGCGCAGCGGCGCTGGGCCGAGTACTCCTGCAAGGCCCCTTTCCGGGTCCGAACCGTGACCTTCGTCCAGAACACCTCCGATAACCTGTGGGTTGATCTGGCCGAATGCAGCCTGGCGACGCCCGAGTCCGGCTCCTGAAGGCTCACACGGCCGCCGCTCAGCTCTGGTCTCACTAGTGTCCTGTCCCGCGAACAGCGTTGCAATGGGAAATCGTGGGACAGGCCTTCAGCCTGTCGGCCACGCCGGCTGCTATTGTCAAGGAACTTGCGGGACAGGACACGCGCCGAGCATCTCCAGCAATCGCGCCTGATCGATCACCGGGACACCCAACGCGCGGGCTTTGTCGAGCTTGGAGCCGGCCTCGGCGCCGGCCACGACGTAATTGGTCTGCTTGCTGACCGAGCCGGTCACCTTCCCCCCCGCTGCTTCGATGCGGGCCTTGGCCTCCTCGCGGGTCAGCGAGGGCAGCGTGCCGGTCAGCACGAAGGTTAGGCCCTCGAGTGAGCCGCCCTTCGGTCGCGTCACCTGGTGCTCGAATTGCAGCCCGGCTTCGCGCAGGCGCTCGACGAGCGCCTGGTTGCGAGGCTCCTGGAAGAACCGGCAGATGCTCTCGGCCACCTTGGGGCCCACTTCTTCGGCAGCCACGAGCTCTTCTTGGCTGGCGGCGGCGATGGTGCCGAGGCTGCCGAAAGTTCGGGCGAGGATCTCCGCGGTGCGACCGCCCACGAAGCGGATGCCCAGGGCGTGCAGCACACGCGGCAGCGGCTGTCGCTTCGAAGCCTCGATGTTGCGCAGGAGCTTTTCGGCGGATTTCTTCCCCATTCGCTCCAGGTCTTCCAATTGCTCCTGGGTCAGCTTGTAGATATCGGCCACGCTGGCTGCGAGGCCGCGGTCCACAAGCTGATCGACCAGAGCGTCGCCCAGGCCGTCGATGTCCATGATCCCGCGCGCGGCGAAGTGCAGAATGGATTCCTTCAGGCGCGCCGGGCAGTTCGTGTTGATGCAGCGGCTGGCCACCTCGCCTTCTTCACGCACCACCGCGCCGCCGCACACCGGGCATTCCTTGGGCATCTGGAACGGGCGCCGCCCGGCGCCCTGCCGCGTCACGCGGACCACCTTGGGGATCACGTCGCCGCTGCGCTCGATGATCACCGAGTCCCCAATATGCAGGGAATCGCCCACCTCCACCCCCAGCCGCCGGATCTCGTCCTCGTTGTGCAGCGTGGCGCGGGAGACCGTCACCCCGCCCACCTCGACCGGCCTCAGGTGCGCCACCGGGGTGAGGGTGCCCGTCCGGCCCACCTGCACGCCGATGTTCTCGACCACCGTCTCGGCCTGCCGGGCCGCGTACTTGAAGGCGATGGCCCAGCGCGGCGCTTTGGCCGTCCAGCCCAGCTCCCGCTGCTGGGCGGCGGAGTCGATCTTGACCACCACGCCGTCAATCTCGTACGGCAGGTCCTCGCGCCGGCTCTCCCAGTGGCGGTAGAAGTCCAGCAGCGCCTCGACGTCCTCGCACAGGCGCCGGTGCGGGTTCACCTTGAACCCGAACTTGGCCAGCGCATCCAGGCATTCCCACTGGCTGTCGTAGAGCGGGCTGCCACCGGCCAACAGGAAGTAGGCGAAGTAGTCCAGCCGCCGCGAAGCGGTGATCGCCGGCTCCAGCACGCGGATCGAGCCGGCGGCGGCGTTGCGCGGGTTGGCAAAGCGCGGCAGCTCCTGCTGTTCCCGCTCCAGGTTCAGCCGCTCGAAGGCGCGCCGGTTCAGGATCGCCTCCCCGCGCACCTCGAACTCCGCCGGGGCCTCGCTCACCCGCAGGGGCAGCGAGCGAATGGTGCGCGCGTTCTCGGTCACGTCCTCGCCCACCGTGCCGTCGCCCCGCGTCACGGCCTGCTCGAGCAGGCCGCCGCGGTAGCGCACGGCGATGGAGAGGCCGTCCAGCTTCAGCTCGGCCACGTAGCGGTACGGAGCGCTGCCCAGCAGGCCGCGCACCCGCCGGTCGAAATCGCGCAACTCGCCCTCGTTGAGCGCATTATCCAGGCTCAGCATGGAGGAGCTGTGCGCCACTTTCACAAAGCCCTCGCGGGGCTTGCCTCCCACGCGCTGGGTGGGAGAATCCGGCGTCACCAGCTCGGGATGCGCGGCTTCCAGCTCGCGGAGCCGGTTCATCAACTGGTCGTATTCGGCGTCGCTGATCTCCGGCTGATCCAGCACGTAGTAGAGGTGCTCGTGGCGCTGGATGGTTCGACGAAGCTCCTGGATTTCCCGGGCGATTTCCTTGGCCATCGCGGTTTTATTATAATCGTGGAAATCGCTGCCTATCAAAACGTCACCCTGATCTACAACCCCTGCGCGGGGGCGTTGCGCCGGAAGCGCGACGCGCCGTTGCGGCGCGCCATCGCTCTGCTAGAGGGGCAGGGATACCGCGTCCGGGCCACGCCCACGCCCGGCCCCGGCGCTGCCGGCTCGCTGGCCCGCCAGGCCATCGAGGAAGGCGCGGAACTCATCCTGGTCCTGGGCGGCGACGGGACCGTCAATGAGACTGCCTCCGGCATGATCGGCAGCCGCATCCCGCTGGGCGTTCTGCCGGCCGGGACGGCCAATGTGCTGGCGCGGGAACTGGGCCTGGGCTGTAATATGCTCAAAGCGGCGGCGCGCGTCCCTGAGTGCGTGCCGCAGAGGATCGCGGTGGGGCTGCTGCGCATGGACGGCTACACCCGGTCGCGGCACTTTCTGCTGATGGCCGGGGTGGGCTTCGACGGGCACATAGTCTATCACCTCAACCTGGAGCTGAAGTCGCGGCTGGGCCAGCTTGCCTACTGGAGCGGCGCGCTGCGCCAGGTGGCCCGCCGCCCCGAGGAGTTCGAGGTGCAGGTGGAGGAGCGGCGTTACCGATGCTCGTTCGCCCTGGCCAGCCGCACGCGCAACTACGCCGGCTACCTGGAGATGGCCCGCCACGCCTCCTTGCTGGGCGAGGATTTCGCGGTGGTGCTCTTCGAGGGCCGCTCCACCTTTCGGTACTACGCCAGATACCTGCCGGCGGTGCTGGCGGGCCGGCTGCCGCGTACTAGCGGGATCACCGTACTGCGCGCCCGCAAGCTCACCTACACCGCCGCGGGGGAAGCGCCGATCCACATCCAGGTGGACGGAGAGTATGCCGGGCGGCTGCCGGCCAGCGTCGAGATAGTGCCGGACGCGCTGAGCGTGCTGGCGCCGCCGGAGTTTGCCCGGGTTGACGCCATGAGGATTGCTCGATGGACCCGCTGACTCATGCCTTGACCGGCCTGGCCTTAGGTCATACGGGCCTGAAACGCTGGTGTCGCTATGGGGCGACGGTGCTGGTGCTGGCGGCCACTGTGCCGGATATCGAGATCATCACCGCCCTGGGCGGCGCGGTCACCTACCTGCACTACCACCGGCACCTGACGCACTCGCTAGTGGCGGCGCCGCTGGTGGCTCTGCTCCCCTGGCTGGTGGTGTTGGCGCTGGCGCGGGGAAAGCTGAACCGGGGGCGCGCGTATGTGCTCGCGCTCCTCGGCGTGTTCTCGCACCTGGCCTTCGATTTGACCAACGCCTACGGCGTGCGGCTGCTGCTGCCCTTTTCGGACCGCTGGTTACGCCTGGACATCAACAGTCTGACGGATTTCTGGATTCTGGGCGCGCTGATGGTGGGCGCTTTCGGGCCCTGGCTGGCGCAGTTGGTCAGCTCGGAGATCGGCGACCGGCGAGGCTCAGGACGCGGCCTGGCCCTGCTGGCGCTGGTCCTTGTAGTGTGCTTCGACCTGGGCCGCTACGTCCTCCACGAGCGCGCGGTGGCGGTGCTGGATTCGCGGCTCTACCAGGGCGTCGCGCCCACTCGGGTGGCCGCCTTCCCTGACGCCGCCAACCCGCTCCGCTGGACCGGGCTGGTCGAGACGCCGGGCTTCTATTCCATCCACCCGGTGAATTTGCGCGAAGACTTCGATCCCACGGCCGGGCACATCTTCTACCAGCCGGAGCTTGGCCCGGCGGAGACCGTCGCCTGGGAGGCGGCCCGTCGCAGCGAGGCTTTCCGGGTGTTCTTGCAGTTTGCGCAGTATCCCCTGCGGCGCTTCTACCGGCTGGAGGAGCCTGAGGCGGGCCTGCGCGTCGAGGCCATGGATCTGCGCTTCGGCAATCCAGGGCGGCCGCGCTTCGTGGCGGTGGCCATTGTAGACGCCGACGGCCGCGTGCGCCGCTCGAGCTTCGGCTTCCTGCCCCCGGAGAAGTAACGAGCGGGTGGCGGGATGCGTGTTTCATAATAAGGCGAGGTTCAAATGGACACTCAACACACCATCCAGCTCATCTCGGCCATCTTGGCCGTGATCCTGATCGTGATCATCTTCATGCGCCGGAAGAAAAAGAAGAAGAAGAGCGACGAGGAGTCTTAGCGAGCAGCTTTGTGGGAAGGGTCCTCTTCGAGCAGCCGCTGGACCAACGCCGTCACGCTCTTACCGAACTTGCTGGTGGGCAGGGTGGGTCTTCCTTCCAGCAGGGCCCGGTGGATGGAGTCCGCGTCGTTGGGGAGGACCTGAAAAACCTCGCGGTGCAGCGCGGCTTCCACCTGCTGTTGGCCCAGGCCCTGATCCGGACGGTAGCGATCCACCACCAGGCGTATCTTTGAGCGCTCGATCCCGTTGCTGTCCAGGTATGCCAAGGCGCGCTGCGTCGCGTGCAGCGAGGGGAGGTCGTTGGTGGTGACCAGCAGGACTTCGTTGGCCAGCCCGGCGATGCCCAGGTTCCAGTTCCCGTACGGTCCGCTCGTATCGGCGACGATGGCCGAGTAAATGGGTCGCGCGTAGCGCAACAGCGGCGCCGGGTCGTTGGCCTCGGAGATGGCGTCCGCCGGGTTGTCGGGCGCGAGCAGCACGTCCAGTCCCTGGCAGGAAGTGACAATGGCTTTCCACAGGTCCGCATCCAGGCTGGCGGCGCGGGTCAGCACATCCAGGAAGCTGTAGTTGGATTTCAGCTTCAGCCGGAAGGCGAGCGTGCCGGTCAGCCGATCCAGGTCTGCCAGCAGGACCTTGCCGTTTCCGGGCCGCTGGAGCTGGTAGGCCAGGTTGCAGGCCAGGGTGGTCGCTCCGCAGGCGCCTTTTCCCGGCATCACGCAGTAGACCCGGGAACGGTTCTCCTCGCCAGGGCGGGTGTCCGGACGCGCTCGGGCCAGCTTCCGGAGAGCCGCCTCGAGCTGATCGGGAGTGAACGGCTGGATCAGGAACTCGCTGGCGCCCTGGCGCAGGCAGCGCAGGATGAGGTCGGGGGCGTTTCCGCTCAGCAGGGCCACAACCGCGACATCGGGAGCCAGGGAATTGACCTCCGAGACAAGTTGGAAGGCCACTTCGCGATTGGAACAGACGTCCAGGAAACAGAATTGCAGCCCGGGTTTGGCCACAATCTCAGCCAGGACGTTGGCGGGGGGGTAGGCTTTCAGTAGCGCCGGAGCTGGTCCGGGCATCTGGCGGGTGAGCAGGCCGGTGACTTCGGCGGCCATGCCGGCGTCGGGGCAGACTACCAGCGCCCTGGGCGCACTCGCGCCGGGCTGTGAGCCGGGGATAGCGGGTCGAGATACCACCTCCCGCGATACTCCTCAACCCTCACATCGGACACCGGCGTGCGACTTTGAACCCATCGGCCCCGCCCCTGTAACCTAAAGCTTCTCCAAGGGCTGCCGATACTGTTGACGAGAGCCGATCCTCCAGGGGCGAGGTCCGGCTGCGGCAGCAGAGTTGCGTCATGGATGGCGAGGCCAGAAAAACCGTGGCCGTGTGCGAAAGCCAGCCGCTGACGGCCGAAGGACTGCGCAGCCTCCTCAGCCACTCTGCCGAGCTGGAGTTCCTGGGGGCGGTGGATTCTCCGCCAACCGCCTTGGCACTGGTCCTCCAGCAGACCCCGGATGTGCTCATCCTGGACAAAGCCTTCGGGGCCCAGGCCATTCTGGATACCCTCGGAGTTCTGAGGTCCTCTCACCCCGGCACCGCCCCGGTGGTGTGGGGGATCTCAATCACCGAAGCCGAAGCCCTGCGGTTCATGCAGGCCGGCGCCAAAGGCGTGATCCGTAAGTCGGCCGGGCCGGAGATGGTGCTGGCTTGCCTCCGCTCGGTGGCGGCCGGGAGGGCCTGGATGGAGCAGACGGCCTCGCCGCAAGCGATGCAGATGGCCAGGAAGGCGGGCCCCGGCTTGACGCCTCGGGAACGGCAGGTGCTGGAACTGGTCGCGCAGGGCATGAGGAACCGCGAGATCGGCGTCGAGTTGGGCATCCGGCCCGGGACCGTGAAGGTCCATCTCAAGCACATCTTCGAGAAAACCGGGGTGCGCGGCCGCTTCGGACTGGCGCTCTCCGGCCTGGAGTGGAACGCCGCCTGACCCGGCGCTCCTGAGGCCCGCCGCGATCCTGCTATTGTCAGGGGTATGGAGAACCCTGGGGATCGAATCGCGACTGCCCCTGAGTGGCTGCCGGAGGAACTGCTCGAAAGGCTTCGCGCTTTTCGGGAAAGCCGGGTGCTGCTGAGCGCCATCGAGTTGGATGTCTATACTGCCGTGGGGTCGGGAGCGACGGCCCCTGAGGTTGCCAGCCGCATGGGCGCCGACCCGCGCGCCACCGAGATGCTCTTGAACGCGCTGGTGGCCCTGGGCATGCTCGCCAAGCAGGCGGGACTCTTCTCGAACTCACCCCTGACCGAGCGCTACCTTGCGGCCGGCTCCCCGCAGGATGCCCGGGCCGCACTCATGCACACCGTGCACCTGTGGGACCGCTGGTCCACCTTGACCGAGTGCGTGCGTGCCGGTACTTCGGTCACCTATCGGGAGCCTCACGAGCGCGAGGAGAAGTGGACGGTAGCTTTCATCGCCGCCATGCACGCCAATGCGGTTCTGCGGGCGCCGATGACGGTCCGGGCGGTAGGTCTCGAGGGTGTCAACCGTATGCTGGACGTAGGGGGCGGCTCCGGAGCATACGCCATCGCCTTTGCCCAAGCCCGGGCGGAGCTCCAGGTCGAAGTGCTGGATCTGGCGCCGGTGGTGCGGATCGCCGAAAGTCACATCGCGCAGGCCGGGCTCACCGGGCGAGTCAAGACCCGCGTCGGCGACCTGCGCACCGACACCTTCGGCCAGGGCTACGACCTCATCCTGCTGTCCGCCATCTGCCACATGCTCGGCCCCGAGGAGAACCTGGACCTGCTCGAACGCTGCCGGAACGCCCTCGCGCCCGGCGGCCGGCTGGTCATCAAGGATTTCATTTTGGATGCCGGAAAGACCGCCCCGCCGGAGGCGGCGCTGTTCGCCCTGAACATGCTGGTGGGCACGCCCCAGGGCTCCACTTACAGCGAGCAGGAATACGCGGCCTGGCTCCGCCAGGCCGGCTTTGCCGACGTTCGGCGCATCCGCCTCGACTGGCTCGCCGATCTTATGGTGGCCGCGCGGCGGTGTTCATAGATCGGCACAGAATGTTCATGCCGTGCTACCCTGGGAGGGGAGAAAGCGCCGATGCCTGGAGCCAAAGCCGAAATCCGCCACAAGCACTATCGCCTTGACCTCCGCAAGATCAAGCGGGCGCAGAAGCTCCTGGGAGCCGGCACCGAAACCGAGACCATCGAACGTGCGCTCGAGGAGCTGATCGCGGAACACGAGCGTGACCGGCTGGTGGAAGCAGCCCATCGGCGGTTCTTCACGAGCGGCATCGCGATTCAGGACGTTTACGGCAAGCTCGAGGGCTGATGCGCCGGATCCTCCTGGATACGTCGGTGTATATCCAGGTCCTGTGGCGACCGCAATCCGCCGCGGTCTTGGACAAGCTGGCAACGGGCGCCGCCCTGTGGTTGAGCGCCGTAGTGCTGGCGGAGTTGTACGCCGGGGCGCGCGGCTACGAGCGCCGCGTGGTCGGACGCCTGGGGAGCGCCTTCCAAGCCGCCGAGCGGATGGTGGTTCCGGACCTCGAAGACTGGCTCCAGACCGGCTTGGTGCTGGCCGCTTTGGGCGAGAGATACGGCTACGAGCAGATTGGGCGGGGCCGCCTGACGAACGACGCTCTCATAGCCGTCAGCGCCGCCCGACATGGTCTTACCGTGCTGACCGTCAACCGGCGCGACTTCTCCCGGCTGGCGGAGTTCTCTGCGGTGCGTTGGGAGCTTGTCGATTTCGGAGAGTCCCCCCCCGCCTAGAAAAGGCTACCGCATCCTCATGCTATGCTGATGGCGTGCTGCGGCTGACGATCCCGGCTTTACTGGCGCTGGCGGCCTCGGCCGCTGCTGCGCCAGCTCCGCCCCTGGTGTCCATTCTCAGCCAGGAGCTGGACCGCAATTTCACTCTGCTCAAGCAGAAGGCTGACCCGGCGCCGTACTTCATCGCCTACGTGGTCACCGAGCAGGAGGGCTGCGTGGTTGCGGCCACCTTGGGCGCCTTGAAGAGCAGCAACTGCGACCAGAGCCGCCTCCTCGACGTCAGTGTTCGGGTGGGCAGCCCCAAGCTGGACAACTATCACCGCCTTCCGAGCGAGCGCCCGCGTTTTGCCGGGCGTGTGGCCTTACCGGTGGAGGACCGGCCCGCCGCCGTCCAGCGGCGCCTGTGGCTGGAGACCGACCGCGTCTACCGGCTGGCGGCCGAGACGCTGATCAAGGTGCGAACCTCCCGCGAGGTGAAGGTGGACGAGGAAGACGCTTCGGATGACTTCTCCAGCGAGCAGCCGGTCGTGTACTTCGAGCCGCCGCCCAGGCTGCACTTCGCGGTCGAGGAGTGGGCGGCGCGCGCCAGGAAATGGTCCGCCGAGTTCTCCAATTACCCTTCCATCGTGACCTCGCAGGTGTCGGTGATGGCGCGGCGCGAAGTCAAGACCCTGGTCACGACCGAGGGCACGCGCCTCCAGCACGGGCGGCTCTTCGCCGAGATTCAGGTCAGCGCGCGGGTCAGGGCGGCGGACGGCATGGATCTGACGCTCAGCGAGACCATCGAGCTGGCGGACGTGGGCGCGCCGCCCAAGGATGGCGTAGTGCTCTCCACCATCGAGCGCCTGGGCAAGACCCTCGCGCTGTTGCTGCGCGCTCCCGTGGTGGAGCCGTATGCCGGCCCGGCCATCCTTTCCGGGCGCGCCGCCGCGGTCATGTTCCACGAGGTTTTCGGCCACCGCGTCGAGGGCCACCGCCAGAAGGATCCTTCCGAGGGCCAGACTTTCGCCAAGAGCGTCGGCCAGAAGGTCCTCCCGGAGTTCCTGTCCATCAGTTTCGATCCGACGCGGCGGAAGGACGGAGAGGTCCCCCTCAACGGCTGGTATGAGTACGACGACGAGGGCATTAAGGCTCAGCCCGTAGCGGTGGTCGAGAAGGGCGTGCTGAAGAGCTTCCTGATGTCGCGCTCGCCGGTGCGCGGCTTCGCCCACTCCAACGGCCACGGGCGGCGTCAGGCGGGCCTGGACGTGGTGTCGCGGCAGTCCAACCTGTTCGTGGATTCCGCCCAGCGGCTGACAGAGCCCGCTCTGCGCAAGAAGCTGCACGAGGAGATCTTGCGGCAGAACAAGCCCTACGGCCTGTATTTCCGCGAGGTGACCGGGGGCTTCACCACCACCTCCCGGCGGCTTCTCCAGGCCTACAAGGTTGTCCCGGTAGTGCTCTACAAGGTCTACGCCGACGGCCGCCCGGACGAGCTGGTGCGGGGAGCCGATATCGTCGGGACGCCGCTGGCCAGTCTGGAGAAGATCCTGGCCTCCTCCGAGGCCGCCGAGGTCTTCAACGGCTACTGCGGGGGTGAGTCCGGCAGCGTGCCTGTTTCCGCCATCTCCCCGGCCATGCTGGTTTCTCAGATCGAGATCGAGAAGAAGGAGCGTTCCCTGGAACGGCCGCCGCTGCTTCCCCGGCCGGTGGCCGAGGAGGGGCGACCATGAAACGCCTCCGCGGCCACGGAATCTGGCTGGGGGTGATCGGCCTGGCGCTGGCCGGTGGCGTCGCGGCGCAGGCGCCCAAGCTTTCCGAGGATGTCATCCTGCGCGCCATGACGGACGAGCTGGAGCGCTCGCGGAAGCTCCGGTTGGCCCCTCTGGCGCAGCCCTATTTCATCGAGTACGCCCTGCACGACGGCGAGCAGACCTCGCTGTCGGCCAGCCTGGGGGCGCTCATCCGCAGGCACGACACGCGCTACCGGCTGCCGCGCATCCAGGTCCGTGTGGGCGATTACGCCTTTGATAACACCAACTGCGTGGGCGCGGAGGCCTATTTTGGAACGCGCTGGGAGGTGGACCAGTTCCCGCTGGACGACTCCTACCCCGTGCTGCGCCACCATCTGTGGCTGGCCACCGACCTGGCCTACAAGGCCGCCATCGAGGCCCTGGCGCGCAAGCGGGCGGCCCTGACGAACGTCACTGCGGGCGAGCAGATCGCCGACTTCGGCCGCGCCGAGCCGCTTCAGAAGCTCGAGGGCGGCCGCCCCGAAGCCATCGACGAGAGCGCCTGGGGCGCGCGCCTGCGCCGCCTGTCGGCCATCTTCGAGGACTATCCCCAGGTGTTCGCCTCGAGCGTGGAGCTGGATTACAGCCGGGGCGCGCAGTACCTGGCGAACTCCGAGGGCGCCCGGATCCGGCAGCCCGAGGGCGCAGCGGCGGTTCGCGTGCGCGCCACCGCTCAGGCGCCCGACGGTATGCCGCTGCGGGATGCGGCGGTCTTCCACGCGCTCGCCGCCGCGGCGTTGCCGTCGGAGGCCGAGCTGGAGCGCGGCATCCGCCAGGTGGCGGAGAACCTGGCGGCGCTGGTGCAGGCGCCGGCAGGCGAGGCCTACAGCGGCCCGGTCCTGTTCGAGGGTATGGCCGGCCCGCAAGTCCTGGCCGAACTTCTGGGCAAGCAGTTCGCCGTGCCCCGCCGGCCCGTGAGCCTGCCGCGCAGCCCGATGCCGTTTCTGCCCAGCGAGCTGGAGGGCCGCCTGGGTGTCCGCATCCTGCCGGAATGGATGGACGTGGTGGACGATCCCACCCAGCGCGAGTGGCGCGGGCGCCTGCTGTTCGGCCACTACGGCCTGGACCTGGAAGGGGTGGCGCCGACGCCGCTGGCGCTGGTCGAGAAAGGCGTGCTCAAGAACTTCCTGCTCACCCGCCAGCCCGTTCGGGGGTTCACGGCCTCTAACGGCCGCGGCCGCCTGCCCGGCGCCTTCGGAGCCAAGGCGGCCACCTTCAGCAACCTGTTTGTGCGGGCCGCCGAGGCCGTCCCGGCGGCGGAACTGCGCCGGAAGCTCCTCGAACTGTGCCGCCAGCGCAACCGGCCTTACGGGCTCATCATCCGCAAGATGGACTTCCCCTCCTCGGCCGCCCTGGATGAGCTTTACCGGCTGATGGCCGCTCAGGCCTCGAGCGGAGCGCGGCTGATCAGCCCGCCCGTGCTGGCCTACCGCCTCTTCCCCGACGGGCGCGAGGAACTGGTCCGCGGCTTGCGCTTCCGCGGGCTCACCACCCGGTCCCTGAAAGACATTCTGGCCGCCTCCGAGGAGACTTACGTTTTTGACCTCCTCGACAGTGGGGCTCCGATGGCGGTGATGGGCGGCGCGGGCTTCCTGGCCGAGTGCTCGGTGATTGCTCCGGCCATCCTGGTGGACGATCTGGAACTGCAAAAGCCCCAGGAAGAACTGACCCGGCCGCCGCTCGTGCCGCCGCCACCGCTCAAATGAGAAGCCGTGAAAGAACCTGGCCGCGGCTCGTGGAGACAGGCAAAACTGCCTGTCCCACGCGGCAAACCGAGCACTTAGCCAACCGTGGGACAGGCGGTTTCGCCTGTCCGCCGGTTCTTTCACGGCTATGAGCATTCTGGCCCGAGCCGTCTTCTGCGAGGTCCTCTCCGGCGCTGTACTGGGCACGGTTCTGTTCACCTTCGTGCTCTTCCTCCAGCGGATCGGGAGGCTGTTCGAGCTGCTGGTCCGCAGCTCGGCTCCGGTGGAGACGGTGGGGTACCTGTTTGTGCTGGTGCTGCCGCCGACGCTGGTGTTCACCCTGCCGGCCGGAACTCTGGTGGGCATCCTGATCGGACTGAGCCGCATGTCGGGCGACGGCGAGATCACCGGGATGCGCGCGGCGGGCGTGCCGGGGCGCCAGGTGGTGCCCCCGGTGCTCCTGTTCGCTGCGCTAGCCATGGGTGTCACCGGAGCGGCCTCGCTGTGGCTGAACCCGCTGGCCATTCGCGAGACCTATCGCGTGCTGAACCGGCTGGTGGCGGCGCAGTTGACCGCTGAGATCCAGCCCCGCATCTTCGAGGAGCAGTTCGGCCCCAATACGGTGCTCTACGTGGGCGACGTGATTCCCGGTCCCAGGGTGCGCTGGCGCAACGTGTTCCTGGCTGACCTGCGTCCGCCCCGGGAGCGCGCCTCCGGCGCCGGCGAAGTGGGCGACGCCCCGCGCATCACCCTGGCTCGGGAGGCTGTGGCCGTGCCCGACGTCGCCAACAACCGCATCCAGCTCTCGATGCGCGACGGCAGCACGCACGAGGCCGGCCGCGACCCCAGCGAGTACTACAGCACGGCTTTCCCGCGCGGCGATCAGGCCTTGCAGGCGCCGCCGCCCGGGGAGGTGCACGCCCGGGCGTACGCGGAGATGGATACCGGGCCGCTGTGGCGCGAGGCGCGCGGCTCGATCGACGCGCGCCTGGAGCTTCACCAGCGGCTGGCGTTGCCTCTGGCGTGCTTCCTGCTGGCTCTGGTGGGCGCTCCGCTGGGCTTGTCCTCGCGCAAGGCGGGTAAGTCGGCGGCGTTCGTGCTCACTGCGGCGCTGGCCTTCCTCTACTACATGGGCCTCATCAGCCTGATCGGCCTGGCGCGCCAGGGCACGCTGCCGGTCCCAGTGGCCGTGTGGATGCCGAACGCGGCCCTGGCGGTGGCCGGGCTGGTGCTGCTGGCCCGCCTGGAGAAACCCGGCGAGCGCGATCTGGTCGCCGCCGTCAAGAGCGCCGCGCAGGCCCTGGCGCAGCGCCTTCTGCGGAAGTGGGAACTGGCGCCGGCCGCGGTCGCCAACAGCGGCCAACTTCGGCGCGTGCCGCTGCTGCCCCAGATCCTGGATGCCTACATCCTGTCGGCCTTCCTGTTCTACTTCGGCCTGCTGCTGGCCAGCTTTGTCCTGCTGACCGACATCTTCACCTTCTTCGAGTTGCTGAGCGACATCGTCAAGAACCAGGTGGCGATGTCGAAGGTCTTCGCCTACCTGTTCTACCTCACCCCCAAGCTGATCTACGATTCGGCCCCCATCAGTGTGCTGGTGGCCGTGCTGGTCACCTTCGGGGTGATGAGCAAGCACAACGAGGTGACGGCCTTCAAGGCCAGCGGCGTGAGCCTGCACCGCCTGGCGGTGCCGGTGCTGCTGGCCAGCGCCATGCTCAGCACGGCCCTGTTCGCGTTCGATCATTACTACGTGCCCGGCGCCAACCGGCGGCAGGACGCCCTGCGCAACGAGATCAAGGGCCGCCCGGTGCAGACCTACCTCCGCCCGGACCGGAAGTGGATTTTCGGGCAGGGCCCGCGTATCTACTTCTACAAGTACTTCGACGCCGGGGAAGGCGTCATGGTGGGGGTCAGCGTCTACGAGCTGGACGGGGCGGCGTTCCGTCTGCGCCGGCACATCTCCGCCGAGCGCGCCCGCTGGGCGCGGAGTCTGCGCGCTTGGGTCTTCGAGAACGGCTGGACCCGCGACGTCCGGGGCGCCGGCGACGCCAACTTCCGCCGGTTCGAGGTCGAGATCTTTCCCGAGCTGGCCGAGCCTCCAGGCTACTTCCTCAAGGAAGTCAAGCAGGACAAGCAGATGAACTTCCGCGAACTGGGGGCCTACATCCGCGAGCTGGGCCAGAGCGGCTTCGACACGGTGCGCCTGCGGGTGCAGCTTCAGAAGAAGTTCTCCGTGCCGCTGTTTGCGCTGATCATGGCGCTGATTTCGACGCCGTTTGCCTTCCTGACCGGCAGCCGCGGGGCCATGGCGGGGGTGGGAGTGAGCCTCGGCATCGCCATCGCCTACTGGGCCTTGGGGCAGCTTTTCGAGCAGGTGGGCAACATCAACCTGCTGCCGGCGGCCCTGGCCGCCTGGTCGCCGGACGCCGTGTTCGCGCTGGCTGGGGTGTACCTGATGGCGCGGATGCGGACGTAAACCGTAAACCGGGACAGTACACTGAGCCTCTTGCAGAAATCGGCTGGCCGAAACATTTTCGTCAGGGAT
>CAYGVJ010000114.1:0-16791 GCA_964353255.1 uncultured Solibacteraceae bacterium
CCAACGGCGCAGCCTGTGGGGCCTGGCGGAGGAAGAGGGATTCGAACCCCCGAGCGAGTTGCCCCGCTAACGGTTTTCAAGACCGCCGCCTTCGACCGCTCGGCCATTCCTCCATCTTCACGATAGCCGATGGCGCCGGGAAGGCGCAAACGCCTCCTCGCTCAGCGCCTTGCCCACCACTTCGCGCACGTAGTTCTCGATGCCTTCCAGGAACGGCTCCAGCTCGGCCGCGCCCCGCTCGATCTTCTTCAGAAACGCTTCCCACTGCCCGGTCATGGCCGGGCTCTTGACTTCCGGGTGCACCACTTCGATCAGCCGCACGCCCTTGTCGGTGGCCTTGAGCGACTTGCCCTCGCGCACCACGTAGCCGCGCTTGAGCAGCACCTCGATGATGGCCGCGCGCGTGGCCGGCGTTCCCAGCCCACGCTCCTTCATGGCTTCGGAGAGTTCTTTCTCGTCCAGGGTTTCGCCAGCGGTCTCCATGGCGGTCAGCAGCGTGGCTTCGGTGAAATGCCGCGGCGGGCGGGTCTTCTTGCGCTTGGACTCGATATCCACCACCTTCAGCGGCTGCCCCGCGGCCAAGCCCGAGGGCAATTCCTGCGTTTCAGCCTCAGCCGCATCCTCACCGCCCTTTCGCTCCCGCTTCTTCTCTGGCGCCGCCTCCAGCACCTTCCAGCCCACCTGCTCGACGGCGGTTCCCGTGGCCCGATAGCGGTCACAGAACCCTTCCCCGGTGATGGCGGTGATCACGGTGGTCACGGACCAGACGTGGTCCGCGTGCCAGGCGCTGAGCAGCCGGCGACAGATGAGATCGTAGATCTTCTGCTCGTCCGGCCCGAGCGCAGCCCGCTCGGGCGAGGTTGGCGTGGGGATGATGGCGTGGTGGTCGGTGACTTTTGAGTCGTCCACGAAGCGGCGTCCCAGCGGGCGCTCGCCGGTGCCCGGCGCCAGCAGTCCTTCGTAACGCCCCTCGATCACCTTCACCACGCGGTTGAGTGAGCGCGCGACGTCGCCCGATAGATGGCGGCTGTCGGTGCGCGGGTAGCTGATGAGCTTGTGCCGCTCGTAAAGAGCCTGGGCCAGGTTCAGCGTGTTCTGCGCGCTGAAGCCGAACAACCGATTGGCGTGCCGCTGCAACTCAGTCAGGTCGTAGAGCAGCGGCGGGGCCAGGCGCTGGGTCTCAGCGCCTACCGACTCGACGCGCGCCGCCCCCGTGCGCGCGCGCTCGACGATGAGGCCGGCGAGCTCGCCATCCGCCGGCAGCCGCGTCTGCCGGGCCTTCTCCGCTTCCGGGTCGAACCAGACGGCCCGGTAGACGGCGCCCTCCGGCGGCTGGAAGGTGGCCCGCACCTCCAGGTAGTCCTCGGGGACGAAAGAGCGGATTGCCAGCTCGCGCTCGACCAGCATGGCCAGCGTAGGGGTCTGCACGCGCCCCACCGAGAAGTCCTCGTTAAGCGCCAGCGTGTAGGCCCGCGAGAGGTTCATCCCCACCAGCCAGTCGGCCCGGCTGCGGCCCCGCGCGGCCGCCGCCAGTGCGTCGTAGTCGTGCCCCTCGCGCAGGTTGTCGAACGCTGCGCGGATGGCTTCGCGGGTGAGCGAAGAGACCCACAGGCGCCTGACCGGCTTGTGGCACCCGGCGGCCTCGTAGATGTAGCGGAAGATCAGTTCCCCTTCGCGGCCCGCGTCGGTGGCGCACACTATCTGCCCGATTTTCGGCGACGTGAGTATCCTGCGGACCACCTCGAACTGCTGCTTGGTCGCCTCCAGCACCACCAGCGGCCACTCCCGCGGCAGCATGGGCAGCAGGTCGCGCCGCCAGTGCCGCCACTCGGGCCGGATCTCGTGCGGCTGCGCCAGGCCCACCAGGTGACCGATAGCCCAGCTGACCACGTACCCGTTGCCGTGCAGATACCCCTCGCCCTGCTTGGTCGCTCCCAGCACCCGGGCCAGGTCCCGCGCCACCGAGGGCTTCTCGGCGATCACGGCCACGGTGGGCGCGGAGGGCTGCCGCGATTGCGTCTCGGGCGAACTCACCTCGGTGTCTTCAGCTCTTGGCCATGCGCTCGGTGCAGGCCGCCGCAGGCGTGCCGTCCTCGGAACGGTCATCCTCCACGAGCGTCCGCAAACGCTCCAGCTCGCGGCGCAGTTCCTCGGCTTTCTCACGATGCGCCGCACCGCCGTGCAGGTTGCGCCGCTCCTCGGGGTCCTTTTCCAGGTCGAACAGTTCCCAGGCCTGCGGGGCCTGGATGTAGTGAATCAGCTTCCACCGGCTGGTCCGCACCCCGCGCATCTTCGGCGCGCAGTGCACCGCCGGATACTCGAAGTACTCGTAGAGCCAGCTCTCGCGCCAGCTCTTCGCGGCCCCCCCCAGTATTGGCCGCCAGCTCAGCCCGTGGTTCTCGATCGCTTTGGGGCGCGCCACGCCGGCGTAGTCCAGAACTGTGTGCGCCACATCGTTGTTCAGAACCATGTGCTCTCGGTCTACCGTCCCGGCCTTCACCTCCGCGGGGTAGCGCATCAGCATGGGCACGCGGATCGACGGCTCGTACATCAGGCGCTTGTCGAACATCCCGTACTCGCCTTGGAAGAACCCGTTGTCCCCCGTATAGATGACCAGCGTGTTCTCGCGCAACCCTTGCTGGTCCAGGAAGTCCAGCACCCGGCCCAGGTTCTCGTCCACCCCCAGCAGCGTGCGGTAGTAGTTCTTCATGAACACCTGGTAGTTGAGCCGCTTGCGCTCCTCGCGCGGCAGGTGGGCCGGCACGCCGCGTTCGCGGAAATCAGGCATGTCGGCGATCTGCATGTCGGTCGAGCGCACGCACTCCGGCCGGTCGCTCAGATCGACGTTGAAGGTGGACGGTTCCGGAACGGTGACGTCCTCGTAAGCCTTCCGGAAGCGCTCCGCCGGGAGCCAGGCGCGGTGCGGCGCCTTGAAGTGGTAGAGCAGGCAGAAGGGCTTGTTCTTGGGGCGGCTCTTGAGGACCTCCAGGGCTTGGTCGCCCACCACGTCCTCGGAATTGCCGCGGAACTGCACCCGCGCGCCGTGGGCGATCATGACTGGGTCGTCGTACACTCCTTGGCCCGGGAAGATGCACCAGTGATCGAAGCCTAGCCCGGCGGGCAGCGTGGCGATGTGCCACTTGCCGACCAGGGCGGTGTAGTAGCCGGCTTGCTGAAGCAGCCTGGGGAAGGTGGCCAGGCCCTCGCGGAGGTAGTGTGACTTGCCGCTGTTGGTGGTTACGCCGTGAGCGTGCGAGTAAAGCCCCGTGATGATGGTCCCGCGGCTGGGCGAGCACAGCGCGTTGGTGACGAAAGCCTCCGTGAAGCGGACGCCCTCGCGGGCGAGCCGGTCCATGTGGGGCGTGCGCAGGATCTTGTTGCCGGCGCAGCTCATGGCGTCCCAGCGCTGGTCGTCGGTCATCACGAACAGGATGTTGGGACGGCGCACCTGCGCTTGGGAAATGTAAGGGAAACCGACCGCCGCTGAGGCGGCGCGGATCACATCGCGTCTGGTCATGGCGTTTCGTATGATACCGAAAAAGCCGAAAGCCGGGACAGTACACTCAAACACCCTTTTCCCATCCCTGCGCCCACTGAGGAGGGCAAAGCTCGGGCGCGGTTGCCTTAGCTAACAGAGCTTAGTTATACTTGTCGCTGTGGAGCTGAACATCCATCAGGCCAAAACCCACCTCTCACGCCTCATCGAGCGCGCTCTCCAGGGCGAAGAGGTCATCATCGCGAAGGCCGGCAAGCCCGTCGTCAAGCTGGTTCGTTTCCAGCCCAAGCCCAAGCGTGTCCTGGGCAGCGCCGCCGGCACCATCGAGTTCTCTCCCGGGTGGGACGCGCCTTTGAGTGACCGGGAACTCGGGGAATTCCTGGGGCGATGAGATTCCTCCTGGACACGCACACCTTCCTCTGGGCCATCGCCGAGCCGGCCCGGCTCTCCAGGAAGGTCACCCGGACGATTCTGGATGAGCGAAACGAGCTCCTGCTAAGCAGCGTGACCTTGTGGGAGATCATCGTGAAGTTGCAGGCCGGCAAGTTGAAGCTCGACGCCAGCGCCGAGTACTTCCAGGCTCACATGGACCGCCTCGGAATCCGCCAGGTCCTACCCGTCACTCCGGTGCATGTTTATGCCCTGCTGAAGTTGCCAGCTTTGCACAAGGACCCGTTCGATCGCCTTCTGGTCGCCCAAGCCAGTGTCGAGGGCCTCCCACTCGTCTCCGCCGACGACCTCTTGCGCCGATACGCTATCCGAGTGCTCTGGTAGCGCCCCGGCCGGCTCCGTGGAGGGCCCCTACCGCACCGTCGGGTACTCGATCCCGAGCTGCTCCAGATAGCTCTTGTACTTGGCCGGATCGTAGCGCAGCTTCTGGAGCTGCCCCCGGAAGCGCTCCATTTTCTCGCGGTTCAGCTCGAGGGGCGGCTGCGTGCCTTCCGGGATCAGCGACTTCCACTGGATGTCCTTGGTCTGCTCGGCCAAGTACTGGCGGGCCGCGGCCAGCAGCTCGGGACTGAGGAGCAGATCCAAGGCCGTCAGCGCCTGGGCCTTGGCGCCGGCGGTCGAGCCTTGGTGCGCGATGGGCGTGGCCATGGCAATGCCGCTCGACCAGTGGTGAGCGATCATGCCCGGGATGTTGCCCGGAAACCGCAGCACCACGGTGGGCAGGTTCCAGGAGACCTCAGCGATGTCGTCCGAGCCGGCCCCGCTCCGCTCCGTTCCCGGCGGCCTCAACTCTCTGATCTCCTTGCTCATCCCCTGCGGCTTGGCCTGCAGCTCGGCCTGCGCCGCCCGCGCCAGCTTCTCATCCGCCTCGGACCACTCGGGCATCCCCACGCGCTTGATGTTGGCGTGGAGCGCCTCGGCCAGGGGCTTACTAAAGTGCCCCGGCCAGGTGGCCGCCAGCACCCGCTCGGTCATCGTCGTGTCGGTCATCAGCGCCGCGGCATTGGCGATGCGGGTGCCGATCTCGTGCAGCTCGCGGATGCGCTCGTAATCCCACTCGCGGAAGAAATACCAGACCGTGGCCACCGGCGGCACCACGTTGGGCTGATCGCCGCCGTTGACGATGACGTAGTGCGAGCGGTGCTCGGGGCGGAGGTGCTCGCGGCGGAAGTTCCAGGCGACGTCCATAAGCTCGGCCGCATCCAGCGCGCTCCGGCCCGCCCAGGGCGCGCCGGCCGCGTGCGCGCTCCGGCCGTGGAAGGTGTATTGGGTCGAAACCAGGCCCGAGCCGACAGGGCCGTAGCCGGTGCCGAAATCGCTGCTGATGTGGCAACTCAACATGACGTCCACGTCCCGGAACAGGCCCGCCAGAACCATGTAGGTGCGGCTCGCCAGCAGTTCTTCCGCCACGCCCGGGTACACCCGCAGCGTCCCCGGGAGCTTGTACTTCTCCATGAGCTGCTTGACCACCACGGCGGCGGTGACGTTAACGGCCTGGTGAGAATTATGACCCTCGCCGTGCCCCGGCCCGTTCTCGATCAGCGGCGCCTGGTAGGCCACGCCCGGTTTTTGGGAAGTCCCCGGCAGCCCGTCGATGTCGGCCATGAACCCGATCACCGGCTTGCCCGAACCCCAGGTGGCCACGAAGGCCGTGGGCATCCCCGCCACCCCGCGCGTCACCTGGAAACCGTTCTTCTCCAGGATCCCGGTGACGTAGGCCGAAGTCTCCACCTCCTGGAATCCCAGCTCGGCGAAGCTGAAGATCGCATCCACCATTTGCTGGGTGAGTCCGCGCCGCCCCTCCACCAGCTCCAGTGCCTGTTTCTTGAGTTCCTCGAGCGGCGGCGGCTGGCACCTCGCCAGCTCGCGCCCGGCAAACGCCAGCATCACCAGCAACACTGCTCTGCGCATGACTTGCTTCCCTTCCCGGCTGGGCCGTAATCCGTATGGAAGAAGTTGTCCGGCCTGGGGGCCGGACGCGGACGTGGGCGTCCGCCCTACAACCGCGCACGGTAGGGCGGGTCCCCTGACCCGCGAGCCAGCCCCCGGCTGGCTCGAAAACCGCATAGTATCATGAGTATTCCCATGAAGAGGCCACACCTGCCCACGCTCCTCACGGCGGCTGCCCTGCTGGCAGCGCTGTGCTCCCCGGCTTTTCTTTCGGCTCAGACCAAGCTGCTGCGCTTCCCCGACATCCACGGGGACAAAGTCGTTTTCACCTACGCCGGCGACCTCTGGACCGCGTCGGTCCGAGGAGGCAACGCCACCCGGCTCACCGCCCATCCCGGGGTCGAGTTGTTCGCCAGGTTCTCACCCGACGGCCAGTGGATCGCCTTCACCGGCCAGTACGACGGCGACGAACAGGTCTACGTGATCCCCGCCTCGGGCGGCGTGCCCAAGCAGCTCACTTGGTACCCGGCGCGCGGGCCACTGCCCCCGCGCTGGGGTTACGACAACCAGGTCTACGGGTGGACGCCGGACGGGAAGTCCATCCTGTTCCGGTCGATGCGCGACGGCTGGACCACCTCCAGCTCCCGCCTGTTTCTGGTCAGCGCCCAAGGCGGGCTCCCCGAGCCGCTGCCCATGCCCGTCTCCGGCGCCGGTGATCTCTCGCCCGATGCCCAGAAGATTGTATACTCCCCGCTGTTCCGCGACTTCCGCACCTGGAAACGCTACCAGGGCGGCTGGGCGCAGGACCTCTACATCTTCGATCTGAAGACCTACCGCCTCGATCCGGTGGCGCAGTCCCCGCGCACCGAGCGCGACCCCATGTGGATCGGCGACAAGATCTACTTCGCCTCCGACCGCACCGGCACCCTTAACCTCTATGAGTTCGACCCCGCCTCCAAGAAAGTCACCCCGCTTACCAGCTACACCCAGTGGGACGTGCGCTGGCCCAGCAAGGGTGACCAGCGGCAGATCATTTACGAACTGAACGGCGAGCTGCACGTCATCGAAGCCAAGGTCGGCGCCAAGGCCCGGCAAATCCCTATCCACGTCCCCGACGACGGTCTGGCCGCGCGGCCTGCCCAGATGGCCGTGGGCACGCAGGTGGCGGACTTCGACCTCAGCCCCAAGGGCGAGCGCGCCCTGTTTGTGGCCCGCGGCGATGTCTTCACCGCGCCCATCGAGAAGGGCCCCTCCCGCAACCTCACGCGCTCCGCCGGCGCGCACGATCGTGAGCCGAGCTGGGCCCCGGACGGCCGGCAGATCGCCTTCATCTCGGACCGCAGCGGGGAGGAGGAACTGTACCTGGTTGCGCAGGATGGCAGCGGGACGCCACAGCAGTTGACTCAGGGCGGCAAGGCCCGCCGCTATCGCCCGGCCTGGTCTCCGGACTCCAAGCGCATCGCCTTCAGCGACAAGGACGGCAAGCTGTATGCGCTCCGGCTCGAAGACAAGTCCGTCACCCAGGTGGCCGACGAGGCGCGCGGGCAGCTTCTCGACTACTCCTGGTCGCCCGACAGCGGCTGGCTGGCCTTCTCGATGAGCGACCCGAACGGCATGCGCTCGATCAACATCTGGAGCGCATCCGCGAACCGGCTCCAGCGGGTGACCGACGAGTTGTTCAATGAGACGAACCCAACCTGGGATCCGGACGGCAACTACCTCTACTACTTCAGCGACCGCGAGTACGCCCCGCTGTTGAGCACCATCGAGTTCAACTACGCCGGCAGCCGCACGCGCGGCATCTTCGCCCTGGCCCTGCGCCGCGATGTGAAAAACCCCTTCCCTCCGGAGAGCGATGAGGCGACCATCGACTCG
Organism: uncultured Solibacteraceae bacterium; assembly: GCA_964353255.1. Taxonomy (GTDB): domain Bacteria; phylum Acidobacteriota; class Terriglobia; order Bryobacterales; family Bryobacteraceae; genus VFZS01. The sequence goes on from CAYGVJ010000114.1 coordinate 7,712, forward strand.
AAAGAGGAAAAGAAGGACGAGAAAAAGGAAGCCGAGAAAAAGGCCGGACCCAAGGCCATCGAGATCGACTTCGACGGCCTGGCCCAGCGCGTGACCCGCGTGCCGGTCCCGTCTCACAACTACTCCGCCCTGGCGGCAGTCAAGGGCCACCTGCTGTACGTGCGCGGCTCCAACGCCTTCTATGGCCGCGAGCCGGAGACCCGGCCCGCCCTGATCATCTTCTCCGTCAAGGACCGCAAGGAAACCACTCTGGCCGAGGACATCAACGGTTATGCCCTATCCGCCGACGGCTCCAAGGTCCTGGTGCGCCAGGCCAACAACTACAACCTCTACGAAGCCAACCCCAAGGGCGCTGCCACCAGGAAGACCGTCCCCACCGCCGGCCTGATGGTGGACCGCGTGCCCGCCGAGGAATGGAAGCAGATCTTCAATGAGGTGTGGCGGCGCTACCGCGACTTCTTCTACGTGTCCAACATGCACGGCTACGACTGGGAGGCGCTGCGCCGGCAGTACCTGCCCTGGCTGGAGCACGTGGGGCATCGTTCCGATCTGAACTACGTGATCGGGGAGATGATCTCCGAGCTTAACGTCGGCCACACCTACGTCGCCGGAGGCGACTACACCATCCCGCCGCGCCCCAGAGTGGCCCTGCCGGGAGCGCGCTTCGAGCTGGACAAGGCCTCCGGGCGCTACCGGATCGCCTACATCCACCGCGGCCACAACGAGGAGCCGGTGTACCGCTCTCCGCTGACCGAGGTAGGCATCGACGTCAAAGCGGGCGACTACGTATTGGCCATCGACGGCGAGGAACTGGCCGCCCCCGATAGCCCCTATCGCCTGCTGCGCGGCAAGGCTGACCGCCAGGTGCGGTTCATGGTCAACACCAAGCCCGCCCGCGACGGCGCTCACGACATCGTTTTCCAGCCCCTAGCCACCGAGAGCGACCTGATCTACCTCGAAATGGTGGAGAAGAACCGCCAGAAAGTGGACCAGATGACCGGCGGCCGCGTGGGTTACCTGCACATCCCCAACATGAGCGCCGAGGGCCTCCGGGAATTCATCAAGTGGTACTACGGGCAGATTCGCAAGGAAGGCCTGGTAGTGGACGTGCGCTCCAACGGCGGCGGCAACGTCTCGCAGATGCTGATCGAGCGTCTGCGCCGCGAGCTGCTGGCTACGGGCTTCGCGCGCACCTCCGACACGCCCACCACCTATCCCGCGGCCACCTTCTATGGCCACCTGGTGTGCGTTCTGAATGAGACCTCGGCCTCTGACGGCGACATCTTCCCCGCCATGTTCCGTGAGGCCCGCCTGGGGCCGCTCATCGGCAAACGCTCCTGGGGCGGCGTCATCGGCATCACCAACCGGGGGAACCTCATCGACAACGGCGAGATCAACGTGCCCGAGTTCGGCTTCGCCAGCAGGACCGGCGCCTGGATCATCGAAGGGCAAGGGGTCGAGCCCGACATCGTGGTGGAGAACGACGCCAAATCGGTCCTGGAAGGACGGGACCCGCAACTGGAGCGGGCGGTCGAAGAAGTCATGAAGCGCATCCAGGCCGCTCCCCGGCGGCTCCCCGCGCGGCCGGCGGATCCCGTTCGGACCAAGTAGGCCCCGAGGACGCGAAGGAGGACGACCGTGAATCGCACCCGGCTGGCGGCCGTGGCCATAGCGGCGACGGCTTTATTGGGTTGTTCCAGGCAGCAGGCGCTCAGAGTTGGCGCGAAGAACACCACCGAGCAGGCGGTGCTGGCCGAGATCGTCGCCCAGCACCTCGAGCGGCGCCTGCGGCTTCCCGTCGAGCGCAGGCTGAATCTGGGCGACACCTTGGTGACCCACCAGGCTCTCCTCACCGGCACCGTGGACCTTTATCCGGAATACTGCGGCGTGGTTCTGGCCGTCATCCTCAAGCTGCCGCCGGAGCCCAACCCGACGACGGCCTTCGAGCGCGTGCGTAACGAACTCCTCGCCCGGTCGGCCATCGAGTGGCTGGATCCGCTGGGCTTCAGCAACGACTATGCCCTGGTGGTGCGCGCTGGGGAAGCGCGCGCCGCCGGGCTCGAAACGGTGAGCGATGCGGCCGGTTACGCGGCGCGCTGGACGCTGGGGGTCAGCCGGCAGTTCCTCGAACAGCCGGCCTGGTACCAGCGCCTGATGACGGTTTACGGGCTGCCCCTGGCGGCGGGGCCCAAGGTCATGGACCCGGGTAGGCTCTATCAGGCTCTGGCCAAGAAGGAAGTGGGCATGGTGGCCGGCCACGCCACCGACAGCGCACTGACCTCCGCCGACTTCAAAGTTCTGCGAGACGACAAGGACGCCTTCCCTTCGGCTCAGGCCGCGCTGGCGGTGCGCTCCGAAGCCCTGGCTCGCTACCCGGCTCTCAAGCCAGCGCTGGCTGAGCTTGCCGGCAAATTCTCGGCCGAGTTGATGCGGCAGTTGAACTACCAGGTGGACGTCGAGCGCCGTCCGCTGGCCGAGGTGGCTGCCGGCTTCCTGCGCCAGGCCGGGCTGCGGTAAGGCTGCTGCTGCCCGCCTTTCGGCGCTACAGCAGCTCCGCCCGCTTCCTGCGCTCCAGTTCCTCGACCACCTTGCCCACCTGCTGCGCGCGGCTGCGGTCCGCCACCAGCAGGGCGTCGGGAGTGTCTACTACGATCAGCTTGTCCACTCCCAGCAGGGCCACCAGCTTGCCTTCGGCGTCTACGTAGTTGCCCCCGCTCGCCAGGGCCAGGATCTCCGCGCGCCCCGCGTTGCCCGCGGCATCGTGGGGCAGCAGCTCCCAGACCGCGTTCCAGCTACCCACATCGTTCCACGCGATGTCGCCGGCAGGCAGGCCGACCACTCCCTGGGCCTTCTCCATCACGGCGTAGTCCACCGAGATGTTCTCGCACCGCGGAAATGCCTCCCGCAAGCGGCTGGAGAACCGGCGATCCGAGAAGTCCGGCAGCGCCGCCAGTAGCGTCGCGGTCTTGGGCAGGTGCTGCCGCAAAGCCTCCAGGTACACATCCGCCCGCCAGAAGAACATCCCCGAGTTCCAATAGAAGCGCCCGGCAGCGACGTACTCCTCAGCCGTCTGGCGATCGGGCTTCTCGCGGAAGCTCAGCACACGCAGCGGTCTGAGGCTCCCTGGCCGCACTCCTTCCGGAAACTCGATGTAGCCGTAGCCGGTCTCGGGCCAGCGCGGCCGGATCCCCAGCACCACCAGGCGGCCTCGCGCGGCGGCGCGAAAGGCCCCCGCCAGCAAGCGCAGGAACCGTCCCAGCTTGCCGATCACGTGGTCGGCCGGGAAGACCCCCATCACCGCCTGCGGGTCGAGGGACCTCAGGATGTGCGCCGCCAGCCCGATGGCCGGAGCGGTGTTGCGCTGCTCCGGCTCCGCCAGGATCTGGCCGCGGGGCACCTCCGGCAACTGCCGGATGATCTCCGCCCGCAGATGACGGTTGGTGAGCACCCAGATCCGCTCGGGCGCCAGGAGCGGCCGCAGCCGCTCCACCGTCTGCTGGATCAGCGAGCGCTCCCCTAGCACGTTAAGAACTTGCTTGGCGCGCCGCCGCCGGCTGCGCGGCCAGAACCGCGTGCCCCGCCCCCCGGCTATGATCACACCGTAGTAGTTGTCTTTGGGCATGAATGGGGCGGTGCCCCCGCGGCCGCGCTACTTGGGAAGCTCGTACTCGCCTTCCACCTCGATGGTCGTGGTGCCGTCGGCTGCCACCGTGCCCTTGTAAGTGCCCTTGCCTTTGATGCCCTTGAGCTTGCCGGTGCCCCCGGTGTAGCTCCAGGTGCCTTCGTGGGACTGGGGCACACCCTCCTTCAAGGTGACTGGCCCCTGGGTGGTGGAAAAGTACTTGTCTCCGTTGGCCATGGTTCCCACCGCGGCGCTCCGGCTGCGTCCGCGGTTGCCGCTGACGTCGTTGAACGCCGTGTACTCGTGGTCCTTGGCCGCCGTCCCCGCGATTTCCGGAGCGTTGCTCCAGGTGCACTTCACTTTGCTGATGGTGAAAGCATGGTCGGGCCGGTCGCCCACCGGGATGGCGTACGCCGGGTCCCCCTTGCCGCATTGCAGCGTGCCCGTAATCTTGGTTTGCGCCCACACCGCCGTAGCCAGCGCGAGCACGATCAGAAACATCACAACAGTCTTCACCCGCATGGATCCTCCTTGCCCAGGGTTTCCCTCTTGGGTCCCTGGTTCCGTACAAGCATACACCTTTATTCGGAGCCGCGACCGTCAGGGAGCGGACTGCCAGGGTGCTCGCCCGCCCCTACCCGCCGTGATAGCCCCGCACCAGCTTCAGCGTCCGCCGCCAGCGGGTCTTCGAGAAGAAGTTCTGCATCACGTCCAGCAGGTGATCCAGGCTGATGGTGGGCTTGGCAAGCTGTTCGGTGGGGGCGTCGAAGGACCAGTAGATCAGCAGCGGCTTGCCAATGATGTTCTCGCGCGGCACGAATCCCCAATAGCGGCAGTCCCAGGAGGAGTCCCGGTTGTCACCCATGGCGAAGTAGTGCCCGGGCGGAACCACCAGCTCGCCGTTTTCCACGTGCTTCTCCAGCATCTCCAGCGCCGGCTTCGGCAGCGGCAGGTTGGGCACGCCAGGGAAGTTGTCGCGATAGGAGTCCGAGTACGGGGTCTTGTGGTACTTGTAAGGTTCCGCCAGCTTCACCCCGTTTCGGTAGACCTCCTTGTTCTCGATCCGGATACGGTCTCCCGGGATTCCGATCACCCGCTTCACATAGGTCTGCCGGATGTCCAGCGGGTAGCGGAACACGATCATGTCCCCGCGCTGGAGAGGCTCATAGGGCAACAGGTGGCGGCTCACCGGCCCGGCCGGCGCATAGGAGAGCTTGTCCACCAGCAAGTGGTCTCCGATCAGCAGGGTGTCTTCCATCGACCCTGTCGGGATGACGAAGGCCTGCACCAGCGTAGTGATCCCGAACAGCAGCAACACCACCGTGACGGTCCACTCCGCCACCCAGCCCCGCGCCGCCTCCAGCCGCCTGGTGACGACCGGCTGCGGGTCCTCCTCAACTGTACTCACTCGCCGACGACTCACGCTTCTCCTCGCTTCGCTCGCTGCTTCATATTCTACCTGGAGACCGGCCCCCTCACCTATCCCCCTCGCCTTCCGGCAGCAACCATTTCAACAGACGCAGCAGTTCGTAGAAGGAAACACCCACGTTGATCAGGCCCAGGCCGTTGACCGCGCCGCGAAAGTAGGGACTCAGCCACACCTCCGGCCAGCCCCCTCGCCAGGAGCCGAAGAAGTTCCGGTCCCACACCCACAGCCAGGGGAGAATCAGTAGGGCGGCCCCCAGCACCGAGCACCCCAGCGCCCAGGCCAGCGCGCCCGCCACCTGTCGCCAGTTCGGGCGCGGCGCCTCCGGCGCTGGCAGAGCAGCGCAACGGCTCTCGGTCTTGACCGGCTCCTCTTTCAGCGGCATTCCATCCTCGCGCCCGGCTCGGCTGCCCGCCGCAGCGCGCAGATCCACCGCAGCCACCGCGGCGTGGCCGCCGCCACCGGCCCGTAGCTGAAGCGGTGCTCGAAGGTCGGCCCGTAGCGGGCCAGCGCCGCTCGGTGCTCCCGCGTCGGGTACCCCTTGTGGCGGCACAGCCCGTAGTGCGGGTAGACTCTGTCCCATTCCAGCATGGCCGCGTCCCGGCCGACTTTGGCCAGTATCGAGGCCGCGGCGATCGACTGGCAGCGGGCATCTCCGTGAATGATAGACCATTGCGGCACAGGCAGGTCCACCGCCATGGCGTCCAAAAGCAGATGATCCGCCGCGGGTTCGAGTTGCTGGAGAGCCTGCTTCATGGCCAGCCGGGAGGCCTCCAGGATGTTAATCCGGTCAATGACCCGGGCCTCCACCGCCGCCACCGCCCAGCTCAGGGCGCGTTCCCGTATCACCGCCGCCAGCTCTTCACGCCGCTGGGGTTCGAGCTCCTTGCTGTCGCGCAGCCCGCTAATCGGGCACTCGCTGGACAAAATCACCGCCGCCGCGAACACCGGGCCGAACAGCGAGCCCCGCCCCGCTTCGTCAGCGCCCGCCACCAGGCGAAACCCGGCCTCCCTCAGCGCGCGCTCCAGTTTCCCGGTGCACCTGTACTTCGCTCGCCCGACGCGCCGCAACTCACTCGCGCTCTTTCAGCCGGGCCGCCTTGCCCTTACGCCCGCGCAGGTAGTACAGCTTGGCGCGCCGCACCTTGCCCGAGCGCACCACCTCGATGTGGTCCACAACCGGCGCGTGCAGCGGAAAGATGCGCTCGACGCCCTGGCCGAAACTCGTCTTGCGGACGGTAATGGTCTCGCCCAGGCCCGTGTTCTTGCGCGCGATCAGCGTGCCCTCGAAGGCTTGCAGGCGCTCCTTCTCGGCCTCCCGGATCCTCACGTGCACCCGCACCGTGTCGCCAGGGCGCACTGCCGGCAGGCCCTCGCGCCTCTTCTTATCAGCAAACTTCTTCAACAACGGATGACTCATCTTGATGATTCCTTGGCTTCAACAGGTCCGGCCGCAGCCGGCGCGTCTTCTCCAGAGCCGCCTGCCGGCGCCAGCGCCGGACCGCCTCGTGGTGGCCGCTCAGCAGCACTTCCGGCGCCTTCCAGCCGCGAAACTCCGCCGGCCGCGTGTATTGCGGGCCATCCAGCAGCAGGCCGCCGTCCTCCCTCCCGCTGAAGGATTCCTCCACCGCCGACGCCTCGTTCCCCAGCACGCCCGGGAGCAGCCGGGCCACGGCATCAAGCACCACCGCCGCGGCCAGTTCCCCGCCGCTCAGCACGTAATCGCCTATCGAGATCTCCTCGTCGGCCAGGTGCTCGGCCACCCGCTCATCCACCCCTTCGTACCGGCCGCAGATCAACAACACCTCCGCGTAGCCTGCCAACCGCCGCGCCGCGGCCTGGTCGAACAGCCGGCCTTGCGCCGACAGCAGCACCACCCGCTGCTCCGGCCGGCGCTCCGGCCAGATCGATTCCACCGCCAGAAAGACCGGTTCCGGCTTGAGCACCATCCCTTCCCCGCCCCCGAAGGGCCGGTCGTCCACCGTCTTGTGCCGGTCGAAGGTCCAATCCCGAAGGTTGTGCACCCGGATGCCGATGGCGCCGCTCTGGCGCGCGCGGCCCACCACCCCGTGCTCGAACGGACCCGCGAAGAACTCCGGGAAGATGGTGAGGACATGAAATCGCATCAGCCGTTCAGTTCCTTCAAGCCTTCCGGCAGGTCCACCACGATGCGGCGGCCCGCCAGGTCAATCTCCCGGCAAATCGAGCGCGCAAACGGCACCAGCAACGGCTGGCCCGGCGCGCCCGTGTCTACTTCCAGCAAGGGCGTCCCGCCGATCTCCTGCCAGCCGGTCACGACTCCCAGCGGCTGCCCGCTTTTCTCCTCCACCACCTGGCAGCCCACCACGTCGGAGTGATAAAACTCGTCGGGCGCCGGCGGCCGGCGTTCCGCCAGCGGAACTCGAATCTCCGCGCCCGCCAGCGCATCGGCCTGCGCGATGGAATCGACGCCCCGGAACTTGAATATCAGCCGCCCGCGCTGCTCACGAACCGACTCGATCTCCAGGCTCACCACTTGCCCGGGGGCTCCCCGGGCGCCATGGGCGAAGACTCGCTGCTGCGGCCGGTAGCCTCCTGCGTCGCGCCCCAGGGGCACGCCCGAGAGCGCGCCGCGGTTGCCCCACACCCGCGCCAGCCGGGCCACCGCCACCCACTGCTGGCCTGAGTGCGACTCCGGCGCCGCCGTCAGAACCTACTCCAGAATCTCGAGCGTAAAGCGCCGGTTCAGCTTCATACCCGCGGCGCCCAGGATCGTGCGAATGGAGCGCGCGGTCCGGCCCTGCTTGCCGATCACCCTGCCCAGGTCTGTGGGGGCAACCCGCAACTCCAGCACGGTGACCTGCTCGCCTGCGACCTCGCGCACGGAAACCTGCTCCGGGATGTCCACCAGAGCCTTCGCAATCTCCTCCACCAGCTCTCTCATCCCTGACATCCCTGCGCCTCCTTGCTGCCTCGATTCTACCAAAGCCCGGTGCGGCGCCGCACCGCCGTGCTTAACCCGCCGGTTCGGCCGCTGGCGCCGGGTGCCTGGCCAGCAGCCGCGACACCGTTTCCGAGGGCCTGGCTCCCACCTTCAGCCAGTGCGTGATGCGCTCATGATCCAGGTGCACCACCGCCGGATCCTTCACCGGGTTGTAATGGCCCACTACCTCCACGGCCCGGCCGTCGCGGGCCTTTTGCTTCTCGATAATCACCACGCGGTAGGACGGCTTCTTCTTGCTGCCGAACCGCGCCAGTCGAATCATCAACATACTTGCTCGTTTGCTCCTGCTCTATTCAAAGCCGTTGCTCGAGGATCCCCGTGAGCTTCAGCCGGCCCAGGCCCCGGCCCAGCGGGCCGCCGCGCGTGAGGTTCCTCATCATCTTGCGCATCTGCGCGTACTGTCGCAGCACCACGTTGACTTCCTGGACCGTGGTCCCGCTGCCCCGCGCGATCCGCCGCCGCCGCGAGCCGTTGATCAGGGAGTGATTGGCCCGCTCCCGCAGGGTCATCGAATCGACGATCGCCACCAGCCGCGTGATCTGCTTCTCATCCACCCGGACGTCCTTGAGGTTCTTGAGCGGCCCGATCTGCGGCATCATCCCCAGTATCGACTCCAGCGGCCCCAGCTTGCGCAATTGCCGGAGCTGGTCCCGGAAATCCTCCAGCGTGAACTCTTCCTCCAGCAGCCGCCGCGACAGCTCCTCGGCCTGCCGCTGGTCGATCTGCTCCTCGACCTTCTCGATCATCGAGAGCACGTCGCCCATGCCCAGGATGCGCGAGGCCACGCGGTCCGGATGGAAGGGCTCCAGCGCGTCGGGCCTCTCGCCCACGCCCACGAATTTCAGCGGCTGGCCCGTCACCGCGCGGATCGAAAGCGCCGCCCCGCCGCGGGCGTCCCCGTCCATCTTGGTCAGGATCACCCCGGTGATGCCCAGCCGGCGGTGAAACTCCTCGGCGCTGCGCACCGCGTCCTGGCCGGTCATGGCGTCGGCGACAAACAGGATCTCGATGGGCGCCAGCGACTGCTTCAGCGCCACCAGCTCCTGCAT
>CAYGVJ010000115.1:0-16490 GCA_964353255.1 uncultured Solibacteraceae bacterium
TCTCGCAGAAAACGTGCATGTCGCGATTCAAGGCCCAGTTGGCGATGAAGGCGTGATGGTGATCCGCGGTGCAAATGATCACGGCCTCAACGTCCTTCTGATCGAGACACCGGCGCCAGTCCCAGTAGGTCTTGGCCTTGGGGAAAATCTGGAGGGCTTCTTTGGTGCGGAGATCGTTGATGTCGCACAGGGCCACCACGTTCTCGTTCCGCATGGTGCTGTAGTGCGCGGTTCCACGGCCCCATACGCCGATGAGGGCGATGTTCAGCCGGTTGCTGGGGGCGGTCTGCCCTCTCAGCATGCCGCTTCTCAGGATGGTCAATCCCGCGGCGGAGGCCGCTGCGGATTTCAGCAAATCACGTCGTTGCATAGCCTGGTCCTCCTGTTCATGGTAGCCGACCTCGGATTCCTCTGCTGGCCTGGCGGGTCTGTGTGCGCCCTGCCTCAGTCGGCAATGGGGTGTTCTCTCCGTCACCCTAACGGCGAACACTCCATTTCCGGCTGAGGCGGGACACGGCAAGAAGCCATCACCCAACTCGACGCAGCACGCGCATCAACCGAGCCGTTTCGAAGGGCGTCGTAGACCCGACCAGGCGACCAAACCCGACCCAACGCCGTCTTGCGGCCAACTTCCGAGTGGGCTACGACACAGTCCCTATCGCGTTGTCAGGCGGTCGACAGCGGTGGAAACCGAGAGTGCTGGGGCGACTGCCACGGGTAACGCGTCATGCGACTGTCAAATGCCTGAAGCGGCCAGGCCACCTCGAGGAGGCTGCCCGCGAGACGGTCGACAAAAGACGCGGAGGGGAGCCACGCGCTTTCATCTGCGGTAGTCGCTATGATGCAGCAGGAGATCGACCCCGCCAGCATTCCCTTTCGGGTGCATTTGAGCATACCCCCATTTGCCTCCTGTCGAGCTTTTCCAGCTCAATTTTGCTCCCTGACGCCCCAGTCGGCCCCGGAAGGGATCCTGCTAGCCCGTCCCAACGAACCCAAGACGCCAAGTCCCGCCTTTCTCGACCATTACAGGGACACCTCACCCTCCCTTGCCTGCTCGCCCGAATCGATTTTCTTCTTTCCCCGGTCCCGGCTCACCCTGCTGGCATCGGCGGAGCGCGAATGAGCCGCACCATAGCTCCCAGCGCCCGGACCGTGAGATGATTCTCCGCCCCTTGCAGTCCAGTCGATACTCAACACTAATCGGCCGCAATCAACGGGCTCTTCGCGCGCGAACGGTTTCGGAACCGTTCACCATAGACAACCAACGGTTGCTGGGAACAAAAAACGTTGACAGCAATTGCATTCTCGTGTCTACTATTGGGTCGAGGAGTTGAACTATGCCCAACAACGTACGTGATGCTCGCAATCTCATGATTCTTCTGTGTTTAGCGGTCTTTGTGGTTGGTTTCGCCAGAGCCCAAACCAACGTAGGACGAATCTCGGGCACCGTGGTGGACTCGTCCGGAGCCGCTGTGCCGGGCTGCAAGGTAGACGCAATCGACGTGAGCACGAGGATCGCTCAAGCCGTCCAGACCGGTGACGCCGGCTTCTACGTATTCGCCAGCCTGCCGGCGGGCACCTACAATTTGATCATCGAGCGCCAGGGCTTCCGCCGCAGTGAACAACTGGGCGTAGTTCTGGACGCCTCCTCGCAACGTTCGATCAACTTCAAGCTGGAGGTCGGCGCCGTAAGCGAATCGGTGTCGGTGTCGGCGACGGCACAGCAAGTGCAGACCAACTCGGGCGACATTAGCCGGGTCCTCAATGACAGGCAGGTTAGCCAGATCGCTCTGAACGGCAGGAACTATGCCCAGTTGCTGCGGCTTCTTCCTGGCGTCATGGCGCAAGACACCAACCCCTTCGGCATGCAACTGTCGACCACCACCCAGAGGGTGAACGGCGTGCGCAGCAATTCCGTCGAGTTTATGGTCGATGGCACGAGAAACTTTGACAGCGGAGTGGCTATCAATCACGTTATAAGCCCCATTGTGGACACTATAGCGGAGGTAAGAGTGAACACCTCGAGCTATAGCGCGGAGTCCGCCGGCAAATCCGGCGCTGCCGTTAACGTTGTGACCAAGACTGGCACCAACGAATTCCATGGCTCGCTATTCGAGTTTGTCCGGAATGACGCCCTCGACGCACGTTCATTTTTCGCCCAGCGGGTGGAGACCCTGCGGTTTAACGCTTTCGGAGGAACCTTCGGCGGACCTATCTTTATTCCAAGGAAATGGAACACCAGTAGGGAGAAGCTGTTCTTCTTCGTCGGTCGGGAATGGAAGTACACCCATCAAGGCACCACGAACGTGAACCTCGTCCCGACACTCGCGGAGCGCCAGGGCAACTTCCAAAACAGCTCGCTGTCGGCTCCCGTGGACCCGACCAGCAAGGCGCCTTACCCCGACCGGATCGTGCCTCCCTCAGTCTGGTCGCATAACGGCCCGCTGATGTTGGCTGTGTATCCGGCGCCCAACTTCACCGGTCCGGGTGGCAACTACGTCGTGACGGGAATGAATGTGTTTGATCCGAGCTCACTGTTGCTACGGTTCGACTATTACTTCTCTCCCGAAGTTCACTTGGCGTACCGCTGGACCGCTGGTTCCAATAAGGTAATCCAGCCGTTCGGCGGCAACACTTTGGGCATAGGGCCTGGTTCGCGGAACAGGCCCGGTTACTTGGAGTCGTTGAGCCTTTCCCATACGATCTCTCCCACCGCCTTGAATTACTTCATGTTCAGCGTGACAAAAGACAATGTGCATGGCGACATCATTGGAGACGAGCAGGGCCGCGCTCGGACCGGCGTAAATGTGCCGCTGGTTTTCCCGTCCAACCGGTCCAACGTCATGCCCCGGTTGAACGTTGCGGGCTTCGCGTCCATTGGCGTGTACGACCGGAACCAAACGGACAACCTGTACTTCATTTGGCGGGACGACTTCACCAAGGTGTGGGGACACCACACGCTGAAATTCGGGATGCAGGTGGCGCGCGCGCGCCGCACTCAAGATACCAAGGCGCACGATGAAGGCACCGTCACCTTCAACACTTCGGCGCAAAAGACGACGAAGAATGCAATCGCTGACGTCTTGGTTGGAAATTTCCAGCTGTTTACGCAAGACGAGAAGAATACGTACTACTATGTTCGGAACAACGAGTACGAGTTCTATGCTCAGGATGGCTGGAAGGCGACGCGACGCTTGAGTGTCGAGCTGGGGCTGCGCTACACTGTATGGCCGCCGTACGTCAATATACAGGGGAACACTGCGACCTTCGAGCCGAGCCTCTACAAACCCGCCAGCGCTCCCACCGTGAGCGGCGTGGACGGCACAATCACGCCCAATACGGGGGTCCCGTACAACGGGATTTCCCTGTTTGGAAGCGGCTTCCCGAGTTATGCCAATGGGCGGCTGACCCAGTACAACGACGCGTCACTACAGGGTCTGTTCCACGATTTGCCCGCGGGTGGTAGCGCTACCAACTTTAATAATTGGGCGCCCCGGCTGGGCGTCGCCTACGACCCGTTCGGGACCGGCAAGACGGCGATCCGCACGGGCTTTGGGGTATTCTACGATCACATCGGCTCGGATTACAACATGAACCTTTCGGCCATGCCGCCGTTTCAAAACAGCGCGAGCATTTATAACGGCAATATCGACAACCCTGCCGGTGGAACGGCTCAGAAGGTCCCGGCCAGTCTGACCCATTGGGGCAGGCCCCACAAAGATCCGAGCATTATATCTTGGAATTTCGGCATCCAGCAGCAGCTTGCCCGCGACATCATCGTGGAAGGCAACTACGTGGGGAATGTTGGCCGGCATTTGGAGTGGACTGTAGACCTGAACCAACTGCCTCGAGGAACGCTGCTGGGGGCGAACAGCAGCACCAACCCAAACGCACTGCGGCGGTATCTCGGCTATGCCAGTATCAGCTCGTGGGAAACCGGCGACAACTCTAACTACAATGCCTTGCAGGTTGCGGTCAGCCGGCGCATAAGCAAGGGTGTTTCCTTCGGCGTGAGCTATAGCTTCTCCAAAACAATGGATGGGAGCGGTGGCACACCGCAAAACTCGTATGACGCTCGGGTCGATTATGCTCTTTCGAGCATTCACCGCAAGCAGATACTAAACTTTAACTATATCTATGAATTCCCGTTCTTGGCGAAGCATTCGAGCGCAGTGGTACGAAATGTTTTGGCGGGGTGGGGGGTGGCCGGAGTGACGAGTTTTCAGAGCGGGGCCCCCAACAGTGTCACTGTGCCGCAGGATATCGCGCGTATTGGTGTGGCATCGAGCCGGGCCTCTGTGAATGGTGAGCCCTACCTGCCCCCGGATCAGCGGACACTGTCCAGGTGGTTTAACGCGGCGGCGTTCTTGCTGCCCGCGCAGATGACGTTGGGCCAGTTCGGAAACACGGGACGCAACATTCTAATCGGGCCGGGCTTCGAGGTGTGGGACTTGTCACTGGTCAAGAACTTTTCTTTCGGGGCTGAGAGGGTGCGTTTGCAGTTCCGCGCCGAGGCTTTCAACATCTTGAACCACGCCAACTTCACTAGCATTGGCACCTCTGCGACGTTCAATTCCTCCGGTCAACCGTCCGGGACCTTCGGTGCCGTCACGGGATCGGGTCCGGGGCGGACCCTGGAGTTCGGATTGAAGTTCATGTTTTAGATGTACGGGCAACGATATACAAAAGCGAAGAACGTTTCTTGAAGGATAGCGCTGGGGCTGTGCTGGCCGGTAGCAGAAGTGGCAAGCCGAAGTCCAGGCTGTGCTTCTGGATTGCGAAGTGTGAGTCATTGCCTTTGCAAACAGCGATAGGCCGGGTATCAAGGATGGAAATCCGGGTGGGAACACCTCGGTGCAAGGGCACCGTGATTGCGATTCGAGGAGACGTACTATGCCATTTCTGTACTGCTTGCTGTTGACCGCGGCCGTGGCGGCAGCCCCTTTGGGGCCATGGCTGCCGCCTGCCACCAAAGACGTTCAGGTCGAGAGACAGGACGAGAACACCTGGAGGATCCGCTCCACGACCGCCGGGGAATTCACGCTCGAGTCCTCTCAACGCTACGACGCCAAGCCCGGCGACGCCTTTGAGGTGGAGCTGCCAATCCGGGTGGACTTTCACACCAGGGCCATGGCGGAACTGGTTTGTTACGATGCTGCGAACAAGGAGATCCCAGTTTCCTCCTCGCGTGGCTCAGGACGGGGAACGGGCTGGGAGACCGTGCGGCGTATTTTTCCAGTCAGACCTGGGACGGCCAGCGTTCGCGCGCGCCTTCGGGGGGCCGGGCGGGGCGAGTTGTGGCTTGGGAACCTCGAGTTCGGACCCAGGAAGGTGGATCCATATCAAACCGGCGCGCTGATTTCGAAGGTCGGTCCGCGGAACGGGCTGGTGCTAAGCGCCAACCTCGGGGTTCTCAATCGGGAGCGCATCGCGGGGGAAGACCGCGACGGAGATGGCAAATGGGCGCTCGTTCTGGTGGACTTGGACGACATCTCCGAGATCGGAGGGTATTACGCGCGCAGAGCCTTCAATCCGGACACGGAGGGGGAAGACTGGCGCAGCAGTTTTCGGTACCGGCCCAACGAGATGTACTGGTTTGACGGCGCCGTGTTGAAGTCGGACTCGGTCACCCGAGACCGGGCTCCGGACTTCGCGCAGGCCCTGCATTACCGCGAGCGTGTCCATGCCGGTTCCTATCGGGCAATCATGAACGGTCCAGGGAGGGCGGTGGCGGTCTCCGTCGATGGCAAGACCTGGAAGCGCTTCGAGGGCGGCCAGGAAGCGGAGCTGGGGGATCTCAACGCGGGGAATGGATTCATCGAGTTTTGGGTTGACGCCTGCTACCGGGATCCGGTCTCCCAAGGGCCGGTGTATTTCGATTACGTGCGCCTCTTGCCGGCCGACGATGCGCCTGCGGCGGATCGTCTGTTTGCCGCTGCGCTTCAGAGGCCCGCGAAGTTGAGCCGTGGCTCGGTCGAGGAGAAACGGGTAACCCTCCGTGTGCAAGCGCCAAGGTTCGACGGCGGGAAGAATTGGCCGGTTCGTTGCGGCCTGCCCATTCCCCGAGGGGAACTGGCAGCGGCCGAACGGGTGGAGTTGCTGGACGCGCAAGGAAAGCCCGTGCCGAGCCAGAACCGGACGCTGGCCACCTGGGAGGATGGCTCCGTGAAATGGCTCTACCTGGATTTTCGCCACGACTTCTCCGTCGCCGCCGAAGGGCGATACACCGTCGCCTACGGCAACCGGGTGAAGGCATCGGCGCCGGTTTCAGGAGTGCAGGTCCGCGGCACTGGTGCGGGAATCGAGGTGGACACCGGGGCGATCCGCTTCCGGGTGCCCAAGGAACGATTCGGCATCCTGGAAGACGTGCGGCTGGCTTCGGGGAAGGCGCTCCAGTCAGAGCCCGTATCCGTCACCATCACCGAGGCGAGCGGCAAGATCTGGCGGGCTCTGGACCTCCCGGTGGAGAAGCTGGAAATCGAGCAGGCCGGGCCTCTGCACGCCGTGATTGTGGCGGAGACGAAACTGGCGCCCTCGGGCAAACCCTCCTCTGGTTTCTACCATCGCGCTCGTATCCATGCCTACGTCGGTTCACCGCTTGTTCAGGTCGATTACTTTGTCGCCAACACGGACAGTCGCGATGCCGGCGTGGTTCAAGGGTCGATGGCCAGCATGATTCGGGTGAGATCGATCGCGCTCAACGTGAAGCCTGCCGCGGCCGTGTCGGCGGGTGTTTCCGCGCTCGCAGAGGGGAACACCGGCGCTGTGATCCAGCGGACCGCTGAAACCGCGGTGGTGCAGTCACCGGCCGGCGCGCAGGAGAAGCGCACGCGCGTGCCGGGCTGGGTCGCCGTGCAGTTGGAGTCGGGCGGGTCCATCCAGGCCGGCGTGGAAGCCTTTCGCGAGCAATTTCCGAAGGCCTTGCGCTGGGGCCGGGAAGGACTTGAGATCGCTCTGTGGGCCGCGGAAGGCGGCGACTACGAATGGTTCGAGGGCGTGGGTAAGACACACCGGGTCTCGTTGTACTACGGTGATTCGAAAAGTTCCGACGCGGCGCTTCTGGCGCACGGGCCGGTAATGGCTGTGGCGGAGCCTGCCTGGTATACCGGTTCCGGCGCTCTCGGGCCACTGGTTGCGGCGAGCCAGAGCGGCTTGCCGCTGGTGGAGAAGACGCTCGATGCGAACATGAGAGCAACCATGATCGGCCAGGTGGGCGTCGGCTTTGACAACTACGGAGATCATGACTGTCCGGGGTACGTGGAAGGCTCTCGTATATGGATCAACAACGAGATTGGCGTGCCAGCGGCGGCGATGGTGCTTTTTGCCCGCACGGGCGACCGCGATGCCCTCCGGATCGGACTGGCCGGGGCGCTGCACTTCCTTGACGTGGACATGATCCACTACTCGAGTGTGCATGCTGACTGGGTTGGCGCGCCCCATGTTCACAGCCACGACCTTTTCCCTCACCACACCGCGGGCGCGCCAGACACGAGCGGCCACGCCGGCTACGTCCAGGAGTTGATCTGGTATAGTTATTTCACCGGCGAGCCAGTTGGCCTCGCTGGCGCCCAAGGACTTGCGGATCGGGTTCTTCGCACTATCAGGCCGGAAAGCAATGTGGGTGGCATGGAGCGCGTCCTCGGGCACCCGCTGATGACGCTAACCGATTTGTACGAGGCCACTTGGGACGAGAGGTACCTGCGCGGCGCCGCGAGGTTGGTTGACTGGGCTCTGAAATGGGAGCATCCTACTTTCAGCGGCTTCCTGACGCCGGTTGGCGAGGCTCCGGGGTTTTACGCCGGAAACCAGGGCTTCGCCGCGGGCACCATCCATGCCGGCCTTATCAAGTTCAATTCTTGGGCTAAGGCGCCCGAGGTCGATGCGATGCTGGAGCGGGACGCGCGCTGGACAGTCACGTTCCCTTGGCGCCCGCCGGCTGGCCTGGTGTGGAAGGCGGGCTTCCGCGGCGCACCTGGGTACGCCCAGTACATGGGAGAGCACATGCGGCTGATGGCGTACGCTTACCGGCTGACCCAGGACCCGGTCTTCCTCGCGGTTCCGTACGATTCGCTTATCGATGCGTTTGTCGCAAACCCACGGCCAATCAATCCGAGGGCCCTTGGACGGATTTACAACTACCTGCCCTGGTTCCTCACAACCGTGAATCAGGCGGGCAACCCCGAGCCTGACCGGGAGTTAGTGGTGCTTGCTCCACCCGAAGCCGTGGAGGTGGGCAAGGGTGGCAGCGTGGCCGTTACCTTCCGAGTGCGGAATTACGGAAGATCGGCTGTATCCGGGCTGCGCGTTTCCTTCCAGCCGCGGCTGGACTTCAAAGCGGCGCCGGTCGGAGCGGTTCCGGTGACGATTCCTGCGGGCGGGGAGGCGGAGTTCCGATATACAGTTCAGGCGCCTGAGCGAATCAACTTGACCTGCGAGACCAACCGTGAGGCTTACGCCCACTGGTCCGCGGTCTACCAGCGCGAAGGCCACTCACAACTGGCGCACCGCTGGTTGAAGGTGTCTATCCGAGAACGTAAGTAGCCGCCTTCACATTCGGAGAATGCGCGCGTTCGCCGGATTTGGGCGCGCATCTCGAGAGCTACTTTTCAATGACCACGCGAGCCACAAGCTCGACGTTCATTGGCAAGATGTCGGGCGCACGGGCTTTCACGACCAACTGATAAGCTCTTGGGAACCGATGATAACCGTCATTTCGCCAAAGAGTGCGCAACTCTTCTAGCCGTTCCGCCGATGAAAAGAACTCCGCGGCCGCCTGCGTTCCGGCGGAATTGAGCCCCGAGAACAGGATGATTCGTCTGGTCGTACTTCCCTGGCCCTGCCCAGGCAAAACAGAGACGAGGCCGTAGCCGTATTGGGTAATATCGCCCACATTGGCAGGAACTTTTTGAGTATCCTGCGAAGCCTTGCGCCAGACAATCACGTGGGCTTTGTGGACTGCCGAGTACTCGATGCGGAGGGGCGTGTCGGTGAGCAATAAGGCTGCTGCGGGACTGTACTCCGGCCGGCCCAAAACAATGGCATTCCGATTGCGCAAGGCAAACGGCCTGCTGATCCATTCAGGCAGAAGCTGGTATCGCGTGCGCGACGCCGCAAAAACTGCCACTGCCGAGAGGGCACCGGCCATTTCTCCCCAGGTTGGTGAGCTATGTGTTGGGATGAGATAAGGGTCGGCTCCGGGTTGGGGACTATAGCGGCTGAAATACCAGAGACGCATGTCCGGGGCGTCGGGCATTTGG
Source organism: uncultured Solibacteraceae bacterium (assembly GCA_964353255.1). Taxonomy (GTDB): domain Bacteria; phylum Acidobacteriota; class Terriglobia; order Bryobacterales; family Bryobacteraceae; genus VFZS01. The sequence continues at coordinate 9,258 of CAYGVJ010000115.1, forward strand.
AGTTTGATTCGCTCCCGCGCGTCGGGCGGAAGGCGCCTGACGAAGAACTGGGCGGGCGTCGCTACGTACAGGAGAGCAGTCTCGGACGGGTCGAGCAGGGGCCCCCAGACTTCGCGTATGACCGGAGGTAGGACCTCGTCTCTCCGCAGCCGCGGAATGATCAGCAGGAAGACACTGGTCGCTGCAATCATGCCGACGAAGAATGGCGCGGTGTGGAGAATCCACTTGCGGCCTAATATGGATCTCCCTGAAGGCACACTCGAAGGTGCCCGCGCAGGCTCGACCTGCACGGGAACTTCCTGTCTGACGAACCGGGGTACGTAGCAGCCTTTCGGCAGGTCGATGCGTATTGGAGTGGAGCGCATCTCGTCCGCATACAATTCGTCCAGCTTGCGCCTCAGGGCGTGAGCGCGGCCGCGAACGGCGGCATCCTCGCCGGTGGAATAGCCTTCCGGTTTCCCAAGTAGATGCACCCCGATCAGGTGCTCGCGGAGCTCGTCCCGCCTCCCCACGATCTCGAGTTCACAAATGTATTCGAGAAAACGTCTCAGTTGTTTGTGCTTTTGTAGTGTGGAACTGTCGAGCACCTGGCGCAGTGCAGTGCGCTTTTCCTCCTCCGTTACCGGTGAGCAGCCTGGGACCAATCGATTCTCCATCTATGGCCTCTTTCGCAGAGGATGGCCCGCCTGTAGTTGAAGGTGGCGGCGACGGCTGGCTTCATCTTACGCCACTTTCTCCCTTGAAGTTTGATTGGTTGACTCGACCTGTCGGCCAAGAATAGCGGCCAGGGCCCAGAGGTTGCCGTGGCCGTCGATACGACGGAACTGCTTTTCGGTCAGCAGCCACGCTGAGGCCACCCAGCGCTGCACCATATCGACATCGCGCCAACGGGTCACCTTGTGCGTGCGGCGCTCGACGCTGGCCTCGATCGCCTGCCGGCTGATGGCACTCCGCGATACTCCCAGGGTGGCCGCCATCTGCGGCAGGACTTCCTGGTATTCCCGCGCCGACACGCCACGCAGCAAGGCGCCCGGCATGTGCTGGCTGAGCCCGCGGTCCTGGCGCAGCGCTTCATAGGCCGGAATCTTAACCTCGCCTTCGGTCTTGTGCCGCAGGCGGGGCCGTTTCACCCGGACCTTCCGGTCGGCCAATTTGACGTGCCCCGGCTGGGATCCATGATGCCGGATATCGCCGCTGGCCTTGCCAGGCGTGCGCGGTCCGGCGACTTGTTCGGCGCTCAGCATCAGGATCACTTCCAAAGTCTGGTGCCAATCTCATGGATCACGGTTTCCACCACCTGGCTGGCGCTTTGGATCAGGTTGACGATGGGCAGCAGGATCTGCCCGTTGGTCTGGCAGAACTGCTCGATCACGGCGGCTTACTCGCGAGCAGCGTGAGTCACAATATGGTCCTTTTTCTTCACGGCGGCTGGCTCCTTTCGGATTCCTGTTTGGCAACCGGATTCTATCGAAACCGGCGCCACCGCCGCCTACCCACCTCCAACTACGACCGGGACACCCTCCAGGTCCCTGATTCTAGCAGATCCCCGGTGGAGCTGCGTACTCAGAGTTGTCCAATGCAAGACGATCCTGAAATCGGGGGCGTCGGAGCCCATCAACCGGCTGCCGGCGGGGCGGCCGAGCTGTCCCGTTACGGCCGTTTGCCGAGCGGGGTAATGGTGATCGTGACCTCACAGTTGCGGTCGGTCGTCCGGTAAAGGTAGTCGCGAGCGCGTAAGTACCACTCGGCCCCAGCCCCCTGCGGGAAAGCGGGCGCCTCGCACCAGGCCTTCAGTTCGGCGCCGGGGGCGGTGAAGGCGAGCAGGCCGTGCATGAGAACGTCTTTGCCGCACTGGGCGTCCATGGACCGCGCCAGGGCCATGTCCTGCCGGGCGTTGCGCCGGATCAAGCGGCGGATGGTGAGGGGCCCTTCGGGCTCACTCCTGACGGCGCCGCAAAGAAAGCCGCGCAGGGACTCTCGCGCGCTGGCCTCGGCGGAGGCCTCCACCGGCGCCAGCGGTCCCATCAGTCCCTCCAAGGCCGGAAGCACCGGGTTGAGCACCCGGATCTCCAGCGGGTAGACCACCCACTCTTCCCCGACGTTAAGCTGGGCTTCCAACCGCATCCTTGCCACCGGGGTTTTGGCCGGCACCCACAGGTCCAGCCAGTAGGCGATGGTGCTCTGGCCCGGGCGCCGCTCTACGGGGTCTTCCACCTGGCCGGTCTCGGAGATCTTCAGCGGTTTGAGCGCGTCGGGAATCCAGGCATCCCCGCGGCGGACATAGAGCTCCCTGTAAATCGACGGTTTGAGGGTCCCGTCGGGATTCTGGCCCAGGAACAGAAAGTAGGGCAGGCCCTCGGGCACGCTCACAGCCACGTGGAAAGAGGCCCAGGCGTTGCGAATCACCGCCGGCGAAAGGATCTCGCGCGGGCCCGCCCCCTTGTCAGCGGCGACGATGGCGCCCGTGGGATCCAGCCGCTGAAATTCCGAGTAAATCTTCACCGACTGCGCCGCCAGCGGCGCCCCCGCCAGAATCAGGGCCGCACAACCGGCCACTCGGAATCCCATCCGCTCCATTCTAGCAGGACGCTGAAAAAGGCCCGCTCCAGACCGCTTGCTCACGCGCGCGGCTCGGAAAGTGCTTCAGAGTCAACGGCCTGTTTCAGAGCCGCGACCGTCAGGGAGCGGTCCCAGGCCTTTTTCAGCACCCTGCTAGACCTTCCCCTCCCGCGTGTAGAAACTCAGCGCGCTGTCGCCCTGGCGCAGGAGACGGGTGCGGCGCAGGGCGCCGTAGTCGTCCTTCAATGGGACCCGGTTGGAGTGTTGGACCACCACCAGCAGCGGCGGCGACTGGCCCAGCAGCCGGAGCACGGCGACGCACTCACGCTCCAGATCGTAGGGCGGATCGAGGAACACGATGTCGGCTTCGAGCCGCGCCAGGTGCTTGCGGGCCTCACCGTGGACAACTTCCGCGCGTTCCTCCAGGCCCAGCGCCGCCAGGTTAGCCCGGATTACGGCGACAGCGGCACGGTGTTTCTCGATGAAGACGGCCCGCGCGGCGCCGCGGCTCAAGGCTTCGATGCCGACGGCGCCTGAGCCGGCGTAGGCGTCCAGGAAACGCGCGCCGGCGATCCGGGGCGCCAGGACGTCGAAAAGCGTCTCACGCAGCCGGTCCGGCGTGGGGCGCAGCTTCAGGCCCGGGAGGCTTTTCAGCCGCCGGCTGCGAAACTGGCCGCCGATGACGCGCATCAGCCTGCCTCCACCAGCCCGTAGCGTTGCTGCCAGCGCTGGCGCACATAGGCCACGGCGCGGTTGAGTTCCTGCTGGCTGGGCGGGTGCGCCAGGAACTCCAGCGCCTCGCGCCGCGCCTCCTCCAGCACCTCCGTGTCGCGCACGATGTTGGCGATGCGCAGGGTCGGCAGCCCGGACTGGCGCGTTCCGAAAAACTCTCCCGGTCCCCGCAGCTTGAGGTCCATCTCGGCGATGTAGAAGCCGTCGGTGGATTCCGTCATGGTGCGTATGCGCTCGCGCGCCGCGTCGTTCAGTTTGTCAGTGACCAGGATGCAATAGCTCTGGGCGGCGCCGCGACCCACCCGCCCGCGGAGCTGGTGGAGTTGCGCCAGCCCGAAGCGCTCGGCCTGCTCGATTACCATGACGGTGGCGTTGGCCACGTCGATGCCCACCTCGATCACGCTGGTCGAGACCAGGATCTTGGTTTCCCCACGCTTGAAGCGCTCCATGCCGGCCTCCTTCTCCTCGGACGGGAGCCGCCCATGCAGCAGCCCCACAGCCAGGCTGGGGAAGACCTCTTTCGAGAGGTGGCGGTGCATCTTCTCGGCGGCCTTCACGGCCTGGGTCTCCGACTCCTCGATGGCCGGGTAGACCACGTAAGCCTGCCGGCCCTCATCGACCTGCCTTTTCAGGAAGCTCCACACCTGCTCGAGGCGCTCCTCGGCGACGTGTCGGGTGACGATCGGTTTCCGGCCCGGCGGCAGCTCGTCGATCACCGATACGTCCATGTCGCCGTAAATGGTCAAGGCCAGGGTGCGGGGGATGGGCGTAGCGGTCATGACCAGCACGTCGGGCGAGCAGCCCTTCCCGATGAACTTCAGCCGCTGCATGACGCCGAAGCGGTGCTGCTCATCGACGATGGCCAGGCCCAGCCGGTGAAACTGCACGTCCTCCTCGATCAAAGCGTGGGTGCCCACGGCGATCTGGATGAGACCTTCCTCGAGGGCCCGCTTGAGCTGGCTCTTGGCGCGGCTGCGGAGCGAGCCGGTCAGCAGCGCGATCGAGTAGCCGAGCCGGGAGAAGATCTCCTTCAGCGAGAAATAGTGCTGCGCCGCCAGGATCTCGGTGGGCGCCAGCACGGCCACCTGGTAGCCGTTCTCCAGCGCGATAACGGCGGCCTCGGCGGCCACCAGCGTCTTGCCGCTGCCCACGTCGCCCTGGAGCAGGCGGTGCATGGGCGCCGGGCTCTGCATGTCGCCGGCGATCTCCGCCAGCGCGCGCTTCTGCGCGGCGGTGGGCTTGAAGGGCAGCATCTGCTTGACCCGCTGCCGCACACCCTCGTTCAGCTCGAAGGCGATGCCGGGCCGCAGCCGGGCCTGGTCGCGCTTGAGGGCCAGCCCGCACTCCAGCCAGAAGAACTCCTCGAAGATCAGCCGAAGCTGCCCCGGGGAGCGGAAGGCGTTGAGCAGCCGCAGGTCCTCCTCCGGCCCCGGAAAGTGCAGGCTGCGGATGGCGCTCCAGCGGTCCGGCAGCTTCAGGCGCTCGCGCAGCGCGGCGGGCAGGGGATCGGGCAGCGGCGCCAGGATCTCCAGCACCTGGTGAATGATGTTCCGGAACACCCGCGTGGTGATTCTCCCGGCCGCTTCGTAGATCGGGACCACGCGGCCCGCATGGAGGCTGGCCTCGCCTTCTTCGCTCTCGCCGAGGATCTCGAACTCCGGGTGGAGCATGCTCAGAGAGCGGTTGTAGCTGTCGTACTCCACCTTGCCGTAGAGGGCGATTCTCTGGCCTGGCGCGATCACGTCAGCCAGGTATCCGGCGTGGAACCACCGGGCCAGCAAAGGGACGCCCGAAGCGTCGCGGAAGGTGGCCTCGAACAACCCCAACTGGCGGCGCTTGAACTGGGGCAGGTCCGTGGTGCGCACCTCGGCGACGACGGTGGCCATCTCGCCGGGGGCCAGCTCAGCAATGGGCTTGACGTTGCTGCGGTCCTCGTAGCGGAAGGGGGCGTAGGACAGCAAATCCTCGAGCGTGCGGATACCCTTAGCCTCCAGCAGGGCGGCGCGCGCCGGCCCCACGCCCTTGACGTACTGAATGGGTGTGGTCAGGTCCACTGAGAAGTTTAGTGTACAATGCGGCTCATGAAAGCCCTCTGGCTGCTGTTGCTGGTGAGTGTGGCCGGATGCGCCGCGGACTTCCGGCTGGGCATCGTGGGCACTGATACGTCGCACGTGCCGGCCTTCACGCGGGCCTTCCACGACCCCGCCTCGCCGGAGTACATCGCCGGCTTCCGAGTCGTGGCCGCCTACAAGGGCGGCAGCCCGGACCTGGAAACCAGCCGCACGCGGGTGGAGAAGTTCGCCGCCGAGATTCAGGCCAAGTGGGGTGTCGAGATCGTCCCCGACATCGCGACGCTGTGCCGTAAGGTGGATGGGGTGTTGCTCGAGAGCGTGGATGGCCGCGTGCATCTGGAGCAGGCCCGGCAGATCATCGCCCACAGGAAGCCGCTATTCATCGACAAGCCGCTGGCCGCCACGCTGGAGGACGCGCGTGAGATCGCGCGGCTGGCCAGGGAGGCCCGCGTCGCTTGGTTCAGCTCTTCGAGCCTGCGCTACAGCGAGATCGTCACCTCGGCCAAGGCGCCGGATATCACTGGCGCCGTGACCTGGGGCCCTGGACCGCTGGAGGAGCATTACCACCTGGATCTGGCCTGGTATGCCATTCACCCCATTGAGATGCTGTACGCGTTGCTGGGCCCGGGCTGCGAGGAGGTCACCCGCGTCACCACCGAGGGCGCCGACCTGGTGGTCGGACGTTGGAAGGACGGCCGCATAGGCAGCGTGCGGGCCTTGCGCCCGGGCGGCGGCTACGGCGCGGTGGTGTTCCGTCCCAAGCAGGTATTCTTGAGCGACCCCAAGGCCGCGACCGGCTACGGGCCGTTGCTGCGCGAGGTGGCCAACTTCTTCCGCAGCGGGGCGCCGCCCGTAGCGAACGAGGAGACCTTGGAGCTTTTCGCTTTCATGGACGCGGCCCAGCGCAGCAAAGCCGCCGGCGGCGCGCCGATCAGGCTGCGGTAGGACATGCTTCAGGGGGTGCTGAAAAAGGCCTTGGACAAGCTGAAGCATGTCCCACGTGGGCGCGCAAATGCCTGATTCGGCGTTGTGGGACATGCTTTAGCTTGTCGTCCGCGGGCCTTGAAGTAGGCCTTTTTCAGCACCCTCTGAAGCATGTCCGGGCTGGAAGCGTGGACAAGCTAAGCCGTAGCCGCCTGAGGGCGTACAATCAGGCTATGGTGCTTAGAGCGCCTTTCGAGCGCATCACGATCGAGCCGGACAAAATGAGCGGGCAGCCGTGTATCCGCGGCTTGCGGATCACAGTGCGACGGGTTTTGGAGCTCATCGCCACCTACCAGGATCGAGCTGAGTTGCTCCGGGAGTACCCAGATCTTGAGGAGGACGACCTGCGGCAGGCGCTTCAATTCGCGTCTGCCAACCTGGATGACCGCGTTGAGTGGTTCAAGGTTGCATGAAGCAAGTTCTGCTGGACCAGGGCCTTCCTCCGCTCACCGCGGCTCTGCTCCGCGCGGAAGGCTGGGATGTCGTCCATGTGCGGGAGATCGGCATGTCGCACGCTTCCGACGCCGAGATTCTCCAGCGCGCGGTCGCCGAAAGCCGCGTCTGCGTGACCCTGGACCGTGATTTCCACGCTCACTTGGCGCTGACGTCGGCCATCCAGCCCTCGGTGGTGTTGCTTCGCTGGGAGGGACTGAAGGCGTCCGGGTTGAAGCAGCTACTGGTGAAGGTGTGGCGACAGGTTGAGCGCGAGCTACAACTCGGCGTGGCAGTCACGGTCTCCGAGAGCGCGATTCGCGTGCGACGCTTGCCGCTGCGGTGATCTGACAGGCCGGGTACCCTCTGGGTGGCCTGTCCTACGGTGCCGCGATCTCGACCGGCGCCGAGCGGGCGCTCTGGTTGCCCAACCGGTCTACCGCGCTGACGGCGT
>CAYGVJ010000116.1:0-16432 GCA_964353255.1 uncultured Solibacteraceae bacterium
TTACCTGTGCGATAGTAGTGAAGTTACTGGGGCCAGTCAACTGCGGGTGCTAAGGACCTGGCGCAGCCGCTGCTCGATGTGCTCGATGACCTCTTCCATCGAGCCGGGCTTCTCCGGGAAAGCCTGCTCAAGACCCAGCGAGGCGGAGCGCTCGAACAACGCCTTGACGGCTTCCGAAACCACAGGCTTCAGTCCCAGCTCCTGCATCGTCTCCAGCACCTGCACCATCTCGTGATGGCGCCTGGAGTGCGCCACCGCGTGGGTGCGAACCCAGTTGGATGCCACCGCCTCAAACCGATTCTGTGTCATGAACTCCGCGACGTCCCGCCAGAGGTCCTCCGCCATCCCTGCCCGCCTGGCGGCGATCAGGAACTCCAGCAGCACGGCCTCGAGTCCCTTCGAGAAGATGCTCCGCAGCATCTTGAACATCGACGCCTTGCCGATCTCGGGACTGTAGTTGCGGGCCCGCAAGCCCAGCTTCGAGAGCGCAGCGGCGACTTCCGCTGCCCTTGGTCCACCGGTCAGAATCTCGGTGGCCGCTCCCGTAGCGCCCACCGCTCCCAGGACGGCGCCTTCCACAAAGTCGGCTCCCGAGGGTTCGATGAGGCGGGCGAGTTCCTGCTTGGTGGCCGGGGAGGTCGAGTTCAAATCCACGAAGATCTGCCCGGGTTGGAGGTACCGGGCGCAAGCCGCGGCTGCTTCCCGGGCTGCTTGCGTGGTCACTGTCGAGAGCACGTAATCAGACCGGCCGACTACGTCAGGCAAGGGGGCGAACTCGATGGGGAGTTCCTGGGCGCGGGCAGCAAGCATCCTCCGCCCTTCCGGGTGAGCGAAGAGCAGATCGTAGGCCGCGACCGCGGCTCCGTGTTCCTGCATGGCCCGCGCAAAAGTCGAGGCCACTTCGCCGAAGCCGATGAAGCCGATCCGCATGGCGCCTACTCCCGGCAAATCCCTCTTTTGCTCGAGCGGATGAAGCGCACCAGGTGCAGGGTGTGCTCGGTGGGGATCTCGGCCTCAATGCGCGCCAGGGCTTGCTCAAGCTTGAGTCCGGAGCGGTAGAGGATCTGGTAGGCCTGCTTCAAGGCCGAGATGTCCGGCTCGGCGAACCCTGCGCGCTTCAGGCCCACCAGGTTCAGGCCAACGGGCCGCGCGCGGACGCCGCAGTACATAAAGAACGGCGGCAGGTCGCTATTGACGCCGGTGTTGCCCGCGACCATGGCCAGCCGCCCGATCTTCGAGTACTGGTGGATCGCCACGTTGCCGGAGATGAAGGCCTGGTCTTCGACCTCGACGCAGCCTGCCACCAGAGCGCAACTGCATATCACCGTCTCGTTGCCGATGCGGCAGTTGTGCGCGATGTGTCCCGAGGTCATGATGTAGTTCCGGTCCCCGATCTCGGTGGCCGATTCCGGCTGGGTGCCGCGGGAAATGGTGTAGTGCTCGCGGATGATGTTGCCGTTGCCGATGCGCAGGTAGCTCCGCTCGCCGGTGAAGGCCTTGTCCAGCGGGTCGGTGCCCAGCACGGTCCCGGCGGAGATCTGGTTGTCGTCCCCCAGGGTGGTCCAACGCTTGACGTAGACGTAAGGCTCCAGCCGGCAGCCGGCCCCGATGCTCACCTCCGACTCGATGACGCAGAACTCGCCGATGACGCTGCCGGGCCCGATCGAAGCTTCCGGGTGAACGCAAGCGGTCGGCGCAATCACCGCCAAGGGATCCACGGCCATAACTTTGTATCATACAAGCAGCGAAAGGAGACCGCCCTTGCGAGTGCGAGAACTGGCCGAACGTTTGGGGGCCGCCTTTGAAGGCGATGGCGAAAAAGACCTGCGCGGCGCGGCCCCTCTGGAGACTGCCGGCGCGGAAGAGCTGGCTTTCATTGGCAGCCGCAAGGCTGCGCGGCAGTTGGAGCTGTCAGCCGCCGGCTGCCTGATCGTTCCGTTCGACCTTCCCAACCCGGGCGGCCGGACGGTGATCCGCGCGGCGGAGCCCCGGCTGGCGTTTGCGCGGGCCATCGCTCTGCTCCATCCGGCGGCGCCGCCCGTGCCCGGAATTCACCCCACGGCGGTAATCGCCGCCGGCGCCGAGGTCGGCCCCGCGGCGGCGATCGGGCCCCACGTGAGCATCGGAGAGGAGACGCGCATCGGGGCAAACGTCCGGATCGGGGCCGGCTGCGCCATCGGCCGGCGGGTCAGGCTCGGCAAAAACTGTCTCCTGCACGCCCGGGTGACCATTTACGACGATGTCGAGATTGGCGACAACGTCGTCCTGCATTCCGGCTGCGTCATCGGCGCCGACGGCTTCGGGTTCGTCCTCGCCGGGGAGCGCTACGAGAAGTTCCCGCAAATTGGGCGTGTGGTGATCGAGGATGACGTCGAGATCGGCGCCAACTCGACGGTGGATCGGGCGGCCCTGGGGGTGACCTTTATCGGCCGAGGGACGAAGCTCGACAACTTGGTGCATGTGGCGCACAATTGCCGCCTCGGGCGTCACGTGGTGGTGGCCGCCCAGACCGGCTTCTCAGGCGCCGTGGTGGTGGAGGACTACGCCGTCATCGGCGGGCAGGTGGGCATCGGCGACAAGGCGCGCATCGGGTCGCGCGCCGTGCTGGGTTCCAAGTGCGGCATCCTCAGCTCGAAGGTTGTGCGCCCCGGCCAGGTACTGTGGGGGATCCCCGCGCGGCCGCTCAAGGAGCACCTCGAACAGTTGGCCTGCCTGGCGCGCCTGCCCGCGATGCGCAGGGAGCTGGCCGAGTTCAAGCGGCGCCTACGGGAGCTGGAGGAACGTGGGTAGGGGTCGGGCATGCCCGACCCTCACGGTGCCCGCGGCAGCAGGGGCAGGCGCGCGAGCAGTTGGTGGTAGCGCGGCTCGGAGTGAAGTGGGTCGAAAGCGGGGCTGCAGCGGAGCCAGAGGACCGACGGATGGCGTTGCTCCAAGGCCTTTTCGAGCCAATCGAGCGCGGACTGGTTGTCGCCGAGACCGAGATGCACCCAGGCGAAGGAAACCGGTGACACCTCCTGCGAGGTGGCCCTGCGCTCAAGCTGCGCCAGCGCCTCACGCGCTTCCGCCTGCCGGCCCGCCAGTCCGTAGGCCATCCCCAGACACCCCAAGGAGTAAGTGTCTCCGAAACGATGCGTAGCGTCGAGGAACACAGCGATGGCGTCATCGAGAGCGGACTTGGCCAGCAAGGCCAGACCCAGAACGTAGTACGCCAGCAGGCAGTTGGGATCCATCTCAAGCGCGCCCCGGCTCTCCGCGATGGCCCGGTCGTAGCGGCGCGCCCAGAAGAGCACGTACCCGAAAGAGGATCGGAGGAGAACCGAAAGCGGATCCAGTTCGCGGGCCAGCTCCGCCTCGGCGATGGCCCTGCGGTAGTCCTCTCTCGTGGAACCCAGAAACATGGACAACCCCCAGCGCTGAAAGGGGTCATTCGGGGCCAGCTCGACGGCACGTTGGTATTCGCGTTCGGCTTCCGCCAGGTTCCAGTAGTGGAAGAAGTGAGCGTCCGCCAAAGCGTGGTGCGCGTCCGGGTGAGTGTCGTCCCGCTGCAAGGCCGCCAGCGCCGCCCTTTCGGCTTGGGGGAACGCCTCAGCCGCTGACACATAGCCAAAGAAGCCCATTAAGGCATGCGTGGTGGCCAGCTTGGCGTGGGGCGGCGCGTACCGAGGATCCTTCTCGATGGCGAGTTCGAAATACCCGATAGCCCGGTGCAGGTCGCCGGGGTTGAAGTGGCCGAAGTGGTACAGGCCCTTGATGTAGGCGTCATAGGCTTCGGGAACGACGGCCACGGCGCGCCGAGGCGACACGGCAACGTCAATCTGCCGGGTGACGGCCTCCGCCACCTCCGTCTGTACCTTCAGGATATCGCCCAGTCCGCCGTCGTAACTCTGCGCCCACAAGTGGGTTTGATCGTTGACTCGAATCAACTGCGCGCTGATACGAATCCGATCGTCCACGCGCCTCACGCTGCCCTCGACCACGTAATCCACGCCCAACTCGCGGCCGATCCTGGCAATGTCCTTGCGGGTGCCTTTGTATTGCATCGCGGAGGTGCGCGCGATCACCCCCAGCCGCTCCGGGGCCAGCCCCCCGAGCTGGGTGATCAGCTCCTCGGTCATGCCATCGCTGAAGTACTCCTGGGCGGGGTCGCCGCTGAGGTTCTCCATCGGCAGGACCGCCAGCTTGACCCGGAGCAGCGGCGACGGCGGCCCCACGAGCTGGCCAACGAAGCGGTAGCCGCGCCGGGGCAGGGTTTCGATGAAACGCGGCTTCTCCGCTGAATCGCCCAAGGCCTCACGCAGCCGGGCGACCGCGGTGTTCAGATTGTTCTCGAAATCGACGAAGACGTCCGCCGGCCACAGCCGCGCACACAGTTCTTCCCGCGTCACCAGTTCACCGGGGTGTTCCAGCAGGAAGGCCAGGACCGCGAAGGACTGTCCGGACAGCCTGATGCGCGTCCCGCGCTTCCAGAGTTCGCCGGATCGCAGGTCGGCTTCGTAGTCGCCGAACCGGATGACCGTGGGCCCCACCACGGAACATGATACCCCGTGGGGAATGCCCTAACAAGGGGCCAACTACTCGAAAAACCAAGCGGTTAGGCGTTAAGAGTCTTTCAATGCCAAATCAAGCCGCTCGCCCTTGGCAAACCTGGGAAGCTGGCGCATACTGGCCGTGGTGTCAAGGAGGTTTGAGATGAGGCTTAAGAGTTTTGCGCTCGCCGTAGTCCTACTTCTGGCGGCCGCGCCGCCGGCCCTTCGGGCGCAGGTGCCCCCAGGCACACTCCGCGTGGCTTTGCCTTTCGACTTGGTAGACTTCCTGGACGGGGCCAAGTTCAAGATCCGCGTTCCCAGGAACTGGAACGGGACGCTGCTGGTGTACCTCCAAGGAACCAAGGTGGCTCCGATTCCCGAACCGATCGTGGTTCCTCCCGTCCTGCCTGGCTCCCAACCCGCGCTCGAAGAAACGCTCCTGTCGCGGGGGTATGCCTTGGCTGCTTCGGATTTCATGGAAGGCGCGCAGGACAGCCTGGCGCTGACCAGCTACTTTCGAGGCAGAGTGGGCGACCCGACGCGGGTGATCCTGTGGGGCACCTCCGGAGGCGGGATGTACGCTCTCAAGATGATCGAGGAGTTTCCGCGGTACTTCGACGGCGCCATTGTCACCTGCGCTCCCGTGCTCGGCCATCCGAGGAATATGGATTTCAAGCTCGACTTCTGCTTGGCTTATGCGGTCGCCTTCGGCTGGCCTACCGAGAAGTGGGGCCCGCTGGAGGACCTCCGCGAAGGCCTTACCTTCCAGAGAGATGTGCTCCCCAATCTGGAGGCGCCCAAAGCGGACGGCAGCAATCGCGGGGGTTGGGAGTTTGTCCGGCTCGCCACTGGGTTCCCCACGGAGGCTTTCTGGGGAACGGACCCGATGTGGGGTCTCCCGGGCTGGATGTTGAACATGTTCTTTGCCACCCAGCAGCGTGAGGCGGCGGAGGCCGCGGCCGCTGGACCGGTCGCCCAGAACCTCGACCACCGCTACGTGCTGAAGCCGGAGGAAAAGACCTACCTGGCGGGTCTTGGCACCAACGCGGACGACCTGCTGGGGAAGATGAACGCGCGGACGAATATCATGGCTGCCCCGTGGGCCCGCGATTACGCGGAGCGCTTTGGCGGCCTCAGAGGTCTGCTGACCCGGCCCGTGCTGACTATGCACACCACGATGGACACCCTGGCCCACGTGGGCTTCGAAAGCGCCTACCGCGCGCAGGTGGAAGCGTGGGGCTCCCAGGACCGGCTGGTCCAGACTTACGTCAAGAGCGTCGGGCATTGCGCCTTCACCTCCGCGCAGTTGCTCGCGACGCTGGAGGCGATGGAGCGTTGGCTCAACACCGGAACAAAGCCGGACGCTTCCTTCTTCCCCGAAGACAAAGGATTCGATAACAAGTTCGTGCCGCCGCCCTGGCCCTACTAGACCGGGCCGGTCGGCGCCAGGAACCCTACTATAATGGTCCCTGGTTCTGATCATGCGCGCGGTCTTGCTGGCGGTTCTGTTGCTGGCCACCCTGGGCTGCTCGGTCCGGCGCTTCGCCGTAAACAAGCTGGGCGACGCGCTGGCGGGGAGCGGCACGACGTTCGCCTCCGACGACGATCCGGAGCTGGTGGGCGAGGCGCTGCCGTTCGCGCTCAAGCTCATCGAGAGCCTGCTGGCCGAGAGCCCGCGCCATCGTGGACTTCTTCTCGCTGCCGCCAGCGGTTTCACGCAATACGCCTATGCCTTCGTCGAGCAACAGGCCGACGAATCGGAGGACCAGGATCTGGCGCGGGCCACCCGCTTGCGCGCGCGGGCGCGGAAGCTCTATCTCCGCGCTCGCGACTACGGCTTGCGCGGCCTGGAAGTGAAGCGCCGGGATTTCGCCACGGCCCTCCGAGCGGACGCCAAGGCCTCCATGCGCGTCGCCTCCAAGGCCGAGGTGCCGTTGCTCTACTGGACTGCGGCGGCCTGGGGCGCGGCCATCACCGTGTCCAAGGACGACCCGGAGACGGTGGCCGACCAGCCGCTGGTCGAGGCGCTCATCGACCGCGCGCTCACGCTTGACGAGGCCTTTGATGGCGGCGCCATCCACGCCTTCCTGGTCAGCTACGAGCCCAGCCGCCCGGGCGTTGGCGCCTCGGAGGCCGCGGCCCGCGCGCGCAAGCATTTCGAGCGGGCGCTGGAACTCTCCAAAGGCCAACTGGCCTCGCCCCTGGTGGCCTTCGCCGAGACAGTGTCGGTCAGCCGGCAGGACAAGAAGGAGTTCGAAGCGCTGCTCAAGCGCGCGCTCGCCATCGACGTGAACGCGCGCGCCGAGTGGCGCCTGGCCAACTTAGTGGCCCAGCGGCGGGCGCGCTGGCTGCTCGGCCGCACTGACCAACTGTTCGTGGAATGACAATGCGTTCTTGGCGTATCCTTTGCGTTCTTTGCGTGATGGCCGTTTTCTGTAGCGCCCAGAGGTCCACCGTGGTCAAACTGGCCACAGTGCTGCCGACGGGCACTTCCTATCACCGCATTCTCCAGGGTATGGCCGAGGAGTGGCGGAAGGCGCCCGGCGGGGGCGTGGCGACCGTCATCTACACCGGCTCGCAGATGGGCGACGAGGCCGACATCGTCCGCCGTATGGGCATCGGGCAGTTACAGGCCGGAGTGCTCAGCGTGGTGGGCCTCTCGGAGATCGACAAGTCCGTGACGGCCCTCAGCTACATGCCCATGATGTTCCGCTCGCTCGAAGAAGTGGACCACGTGCGCGCCAGGCTCCAGCCGGACCTGGAGGCGCGTCTGCTGAGGAAGGGTTACGTGGTCCTGTTCTGGGCCGACGTGGGCTGGCTCCGGTTCTTCACCAAGGAGCCGGTGCTGCACCCCGAAGACCTGAAACGGCTGAAGATCTTCGCTTGGGCCGGAGACAACTACCAGGTGGACCTGACGAAGTCGCTGGGCTACCAACCCGTCCCGCTGGCCAGTTCGGACATTCTGCCGGGCCTGCAAACGGGCCTGATCTCGGCGGTATCTGTGGCGCCCTTCTATGCGCTGGCGGGCCAGGTCTACGGCCCGGCGCGCCACATGCTCGATCTGAACTGGGCGCCCCTGGTCGGCGCCACCGTGATCTCGAAGAAGGCCTGGGATGCGATCCCGGAGGAGACCCGCCAGGCCATGATGAAGGCGGCCGCGACGGCCGGCGATCAGATGCGAGCGCGGGGCCGCGCGGAAGCCGAGCAATCCGTCGAGGCGATGAAGAAGCGTGGCCTTATGGTACAGGCGGTCTCCCCGCAGGTCGAGGCGGAGTGGCGCCGGCTGGCTGAGCAAGTCTACCCGAAGATCCGCGGGGGGATGGTTCCCGCGGAGATGTTCGACGAGGTCGTGCGGCTGCTCAAGGAGTATCGAGCCGCATCCGCGAAATGAGCAGCCCGCCGCGGCCATCCCTGCCTTCCCGGATCGAAAACCTCGGCCTATCTCTGATCCTGGCCGCGATGGTGGTTCTCCCTCTGGCCGAGAGCGCGCTGCGCGCCACGCTGGCCACCGGCATCTCCGGGGTCAATTCTCTGGTCCAGCACCTCACGCTTCTGGTGGGGATGCTGGGCGGCGCAGTGGCCGCGCGCGAGAACCGCCTGCTGGCGCTGGCGACCGGCGCCATCCTGCCCGCCGGCAAGCTCCGTGCCGGCGGCAAGCTGTTCGGCAACGCTTTCGGGGCGGCCATCACTGCGCTGCTTTGTGCCGCCAGCGTACGATTCATCGAGGCCGAGCGCGCCTCGGGCGGCATTCTGGCCTACGACATCCCCATCTGGGTGGTCCAGTTGGCCTTGCCGCTGGGATTTGCCGCGGTGGCCCTGCGGCTGCTCTGGCACGCCTCGGGAAGCTGGGGCGGCCGCGTCCTGGCCGGGCTTATCTCAGGGGCGGTCGTGTGGGCGGGCGTGCAAGCGCCCTGGCCGCCCGAGAGCCTGGTGCTGCCCGCGCTTGTGGCGTTGCTGGCAGCCACGGTCTTCGGAGCGCCGGTCTTCACTACCTTGGGAGGCGCCGCGCTGATCCTGTTCTGGGGCGCCGGGCAGCCCGTGGCTTCCATACCGCTGGATCATTACCGGCTGGTGACCAATCCCACGCTGCCCACCATCCCCTTGTTCACGATGGCGGGCTACTTCCTGGCCGAGGGCGGAGCCTCGAAGCGCCTGATCCGTGTTTTCCAGGCCCTGGTAGGACAATTCCGCGGCGGCCCAGCGATTGTTACGGCACTGGTCTGCGCCTTCTTCACCTCCTTCACCGGCGCTTCCGGGGTGACCATCCTGGCGCTGGGCGGGCTGCTGATGCCCATCCTGCTGGCGGCGCGGTACTCGGAGAAGACCGCGCTGGGGTTGCTGACCGGCGCCGGCTCGCTGGGGCTGCTGTTCCCTCCCTGCCTGCCGCTGATTCTGTACGCCATCATCGCCCGGATCACCATCGAGCAGATGTTCCTGGGCGGGATCGTTCCGGGCGTCCTACTGGTGGCGATGACCGCCTGGTGGGGCGTCCGCCAGGGTCCCAAAGAAGCCGCCGCGACGAAAGTGTTCGACGCCCGGGAAGCGGCGCGCGCGCTTTGGGACGCGAAGTGGGAGCTGCTGCTGCCGGTGGTGGCGCTAGCGAGCCTTTTCGGCGGGTTCGCCACCCCGGTCGAGGCGGCCGCGCTGACCGCCCTTTACGCCTTCGTGGTGGAGACTTTCATCTACCGCGACCTGAAGATCCTCCGGGACGTGCCGCGCGTGATGAGCGAGTGCGGGCTGCTGGTGGGCGGTGTGTTGCTGATCCTGGGCGTGGCGCTGGGTTTCACCAACTACCTGGTGGACGCGCAGGTGCCCATGCGCGCGCTGGAGTGGGTGACGGCCTCGATCCACTCTCGCTGGCTGTTCCTGCTGCTGCTGAATGTGCTGCTGCTGATTGTCGGCTGCCTGATGGACATTTTCTCGGCCATCGTGGTGGTGGTGCCGCTGATCGTGCCGATGGGGGAGGCTTTTGGCATCGATCCGGTCCACCTGGGCATTATCTTCCTGGCCAACCTCGAGCTCGGCTACTTGACGCCGCCCGTGGGCCTGAACCTGTTCCTAGCTTCGTACCGATTCGGGAAACCGCTCTCCGAGGTCTATCGCGCTGTCGTGCCCATGCTGCTGGTGCTGCTGACGGGCGTGCTGCTGATTACCTACTTGCCGCCGCTCACCACGGCACTGCCTCGTTGGTTGGGGCGGTGAGGTTGGTGCCAACCGCTTGCTTACGCGCGCGGCTCGGCAACGGGTGTCAGCTGTTTCCGAGCCACGACCGTGAGGGAGTGGTCTTACGGCTCCTCGTTCATATACCGCGCCATTGGTTCGCCTTGGCCCTGCGCCACATAGGCGATCGCCTCCGTCACTTGCTCGCGCTTCCACAGATACCGCGTGCTTCCATGGCGGCTCCAACGCCGGCGCGCGGGGCCGTCCAGGCCGGCCTTGTTCAAAGCCCGGCTGGCATAAGCCTTCAGGGCATTCAGCACCTTTTCGGGCCTGTCGGTGGCCTCCATAACGACGTGAACGTGGTTGGTGCGCACATGCGCCGCGAACAGGCTCCAGCCGCGGCAGCCGCAGACCTCGAGGACAGATTGAAGAACGAGTGCGCGCCGCAGCCGGTCCAGCCGGTAAGGCTCCTGTGTCATCTCTTGCCGTTCCGCCGAAGCTCTCGTCGGCTCGGGTTCGAGCAGGCGGGTCCCCGGAACGTTGTGTGCGCGGTCCACGGACCCTGGTTCATCCCCGTGCACTCGGGCGCCGTAGCACGCGAAGGTGATGAGATAGGTCATCACAGAGTCAGTTGCCCCAGCGGTGGTTTTTTCTCGCCTCGGTGCCGTCGTGTGGGACCGCTTGCTTACGCGCGCGGCTCGGTAACGGGTGTCAGCTGTTTCCGAGCCACGACCGTGAGGGAGTGGTGCCTGCCGCGCGGTTAGCGCTCACTGCGCTGGCATGTAGTAGCGGAAGGCAAGCATGGCGAAATTCATGTTCCCGCGCGGCCCGCTCCACAGCGCGCGATCAAGCTGCGAGTACTGGCCCATGAGGTATGCCGCGCCGTAGCCCGCTTGCGTGAACAGCTTCTGGCGGAAGCCAGCGCTCCACTGGCGCACTGTTCGGTTGCCGGCTGAGCGGGTCCCGTAGACCAGGCCGCCGTAGGAGAAGACCTCCAGCGTAGGCAGCACTCTGGCTTCAACGCCCTGGATGGTAGCGTGGGCATGGACGCCCCGCGGCAGGCAGCCCAGCACATCGGGGCCTCCGCCCTGCGACCAGAGTTGCTGGCTGACAAGATCCACGCGCGGGCCGGCGTGCGCCACCGCGGCCAGGCTTGCTCCTTTGCGGCCGTGGTGTCCTCCAAGGCCCACAGCTTCGAGGTGCATGAGGCGGCTGTCGCGCGCCAGCTTCAACAGCACGTCGCCGCCCTGGCGATACTCGTAAGCCAGGGCCGCCGCCCAGTTGCCCATCGCGCGCGTGATGCGCACCTGGGGCTTGCGCACACCGGCCAGACCTACGTGGTATGCGGGGTCAACGGCCTGCGTGTTCAGCAGGCCGCTTTCCGTCGAGATCCCCTTGCGGTTGGGCCGAAGCAGACTCCACGCCTGCCCTGCCAGGACCCGCCATCCGCTGCGACTGTACTCTCCCCAGTACTGTCGGCTCCGGTAGCATTGGTAGCCCGCTTTGTCCAGGAAATCCGCCTCGAAATAGCCTGCCAGAGTTCCGCCTGCCAGGCCCGTCTCCGCCTTCAGGCTCAAACGGGAGTGCCCCGGGGAGGCCAACGTTTCGCCGGGAGTTGCCCGCAGCGGGATGGCGCCGAAGTTGGTCGAGATTGTGTCCGGGGTGGTCGCCGAGCGGTACTCGGCGATGTAGTCGAAGAAACCCGAAGGCCGCAACACGACCGGCCCCAGGTTGAAGGTGAGAGGTTTGCGAGATCCGGCGGGCTGTTCCGGACGCGCCGCAGCGCAGAGCATGAGCCAGAGGAGTAGCGCAACGCGCATTCTCCAGGATAATAGCAATGCCGGGAGGCTCACGCGCCGCTATGCTCGATTTCCCTATACACCTCGCGCTTCGAGAGCCCGCGCCGGCGGGCGATGGCCTTGATGGCGTCCATGCGGCTCAATCCGGCACGCATCGCTGCCGCGACCGCCTCCGCAATCGGCGTGTCCTCATCTGCCGGGCCGGCGCCGCGCCCAATCAGCAGGGTGATCTCACCCTTGACCGCGGGCCGGGTCCTCAGGATCTCCCGGAGGCCGATGGCGGTCCCCCGGAGGAATTCCTGGTGAATCTTGGTCATCTCGCGCGCCAAAACCACCGGCCTGACGCCGAGAACCGCTTCGACGTCGGCCAGCGTCTCCAGGATGCGATGAGGGGCTTCGTAGAAAACCAGCGTGGCCGGCTCGTCTTGCAGCTTGGTCAGCAGCTTGCGGCGCGGGCCGGGCCGCGCGGGCAGGTACCCCCCGAACAGGAACGCATCGGTGGGCAACCCCGACGCGGTGAGAGCGACCAGGATAGCCGAGGCGCCCGGAAGTGGCTCGACAGCGATGCCGCTCTCGATGGCCTTGCTCACCAGGCGGTAGCCGGGATCGGAAACCAGCGGCGTTCCGGAGTCCGAGACCAGCGCCACACGCGCCCCCTGGCGCAGCTTCTCGATCAGTTCGCCCGCGCGTTGCGCCTCGTTGTGCTCGTGGTAGCTGACGGTGGGCTTCCGGATCCCATAGTGCTCCAGCAGCTTGCGGGTCTGACGAGTGTCTTCGCAGGCGATCAAGTCCACTTCGCGCAGAATCCGCAGCGCCCGCAGGGTGATGTCCTCCAGGTTGCCGATGGGCGTGGCCACCAGGTACAGGGTTCCACTCATCAGCCATTAGTATGCCAGGAACCGCCTTCCTCTTGTCTTCCCGGCCGCGGAGTTCTACGATAGAACCTTGGCCGCCCAGCATCCCAGCCCCCCGCGCTTCTACACTTGGCAGGCGCCCGGCAAACCTATCCTGGTCTACCTCTCCTATGACGTGATCGAGCGGATCTGGGAGGAAGCGGTCCGCGGCTTGGGGGCCATCCCGCGGCGCGGGGCCGAGGTGGGCGGAATCCTGCTGGGCAGCGCCCAGCGCGGCGACAAGGCGGTGGTCAAGATCGTCAACTGCCTGCCGGTGCCTTGCGGACACTGCTTCGGGCCTTCCTACGTTCTGTCGCAGGAGGAGAAGGCAGCCTTCCAGCAAGTGCTGGCCAAGTGGAGGCCGTTGCCCTCCCGGACCATATACGCGGTGGGCTACTACCGCAGTCACACCCGCGAGAACCTGTTCCTGAGCGACGAGGACGTCTGGCTGCTCTCGACCTACTTCCCGGATCCGTCCCACGTCGCTCTGCTGGTGAGGCCGCGCGTGGTGGGCGCCAGCGTGGGCGCGTTCTTTTTCTGGGAAGAGGGCAAGATTCGCACCGGCTCCAGTTACCTGGAATTCCCCTTTGACCGGCAAGCGCTGGGCGGCGGAGAGCCGGGGGCTCAGCCGGGACAGGAAGTCCCAATCCCGGTGAGCGAGCCGGAACGGGAGAGCGTGCCGCAGGCCGAGGCCCCGCCCGAGACTTCTCAGCCGCCGGCGGAGCCGGAACCGGAAACGCCGCCTGCTGCCGTCGCGCCGGCGCCAGCCGAGGTCCCCTTGCCTTCGTTCCTCGCCGCGGTCGAGGCCGAGCCCAAGCGGGGAGTGCTGCCGGGCTGGAAGTCCCTGCTGATTTGGATCCCGGTCTTCATCACGCTGGTCCTGGTGGGTGGGTGGCTAGGCACGCAGGGCGCCGGTTACCTCGGACTGGCCGCCGGGCTTGCGGCCCGCAGCGATCCCTACTCGCTGAAGCTGAAGGTCACCGAATACGGGGACAACCTGCATCTGACCTGGGACCGAGACCTGTCCGCTATCCGGGAAAGCGAGCGAGGCATCCTGATCATCGGTGACGGCGATCAAACGCGCGCCATGGATCTGGACGCCAGCCAGCTTCGCACCGGCAGCGTGATCTACCGCCGCTTGAGCAGCCCGGTGCGCTTCCGGTTGGAAGTCTTCTTGTCGGGGAACCGCACCCTGAGCGAGAGCTGGGAACCTCCGGCGCCTCCGGAGAAAGCCGCCACGTCCCAGCCGGCTCAGTGATATCCCGTGGTGGACCGGGAGGATTCCGGCCCCAGCACCCGAAGCACCTCGCGCTCTTCGTCTTCCAGCAGTGCGGACGCGCAGGGTCGGTGTCTGCCGGCGGCGCCCGCTACCCGTAGCGTGAGGCTTTCTCCAGCCGGGTCTGGCTCGGCGCGAACCCGGGCGCCCGGCTCGATCTGCCCGCCGGCCACCAGCGCCGCCAGCGGCTGCGTCAACTGCCTGTGGATCGTGCGCTTCAGTTCCCGCGCCCCGTACTCCGCGTTGGTCCCGCGCCGTAGCAGCCACTCCCGGCTCTCCGGCGGCACCTCAATGGTGAAGCCGCGTTCGCTGAGCCGGTTATCGACGTGCCGCTGCAACTCGCGGATCTGCTGGTCGAGGATCTCCGCCAGGGAAGCGCCGCTCAGCGGCTGGTAGGTGATGATCACGTCGATGCGGTTGACGAACTCGGGCGAGAAGCTGCGCCGCACGGCCGCCTGCGCGATGCTCTCCAGCTTGCCCGTCAATTCGGCGCGCTGGTGGCCCGCCGCGGCCTGGAACCCGAAATCCGGATTGATTTCCCGCGTCATCTCCCGCGCGCCCAGGTTGCTGGTCAGGAAAATGAGGCTGTCCTCGAAATTGACCGAGGTGTTGTCTCCCAGGCGCAGCACCGCGCGGTCCAGCACGCCCAGCAGGAGCCGGGTCAAGGAGCAGGCCGCCTTCTCGATCTCGTCGAAGAGCACAATCGAGAGGCCGCACCGGTCGCTGGCCGCGGCGTTCAGTTTCTGCTGGTTGAGCATGGGCTGCGTCTCGCGGTGTCCCAGGTAGCCCGGGGGCGCCCCGATCAGCTTGGCCACCTCGTGCTCCATCTGGTATTCGCCACAATCGATGCGCAGCAGGTTCTTCTCGCTGCCGTGCAGCACTCCCGCCAGCGCCTCGACGGTCCTGGTCTTTCCCGTTCCGGTGGGTCCCAGCAGCAGGAAAACACCTACCGGCCGTCCTTCCGAGGCCAGACCGGCCCGATACATCTCGACATACGGGACGATCTCTCTGATCGCGGTCGGTTGCCCGACTATCCGTTCCGAAAGCAGGGCGGCCAGGTCCTCAGACGCTTCCGGGCTGTTTTTTCTGGCGCGGCTCACGCCGGCTGATGCTCTCATCGGGTGTGTCCCCTCGCCCGGCCCCATTATAGCGGCGCTCACCAAATTCGCGGCGAGTTCCAGCGCCCCGGAGAGGCCTTCAAGCTGTGCCCGCCAGGTGCTCTATACGCTGAAGAATGAGAGGATTACGTCGGCAATGCGCCGGCTGGCCTGCCCGTCTCCGTAAGGGTTGTGAACGCGCGCCAGGCGCTCGTACTCTTCCCGGTCGTCCAGCAGCCGGCTGGCCTCCCCCACGATGCGCTCCGGGTCGGTGCCCACCAGGCGCACCGTACCCGCCTCGACCGCCTCCGGGCGTTCGGTCTTCTCGCGCATCACCAGGATGGGTTTCCCCAAAGAAGGGCCCTCCTCCTGCACGCCACCGGAGTCCGTGATCAGCAGCCAGGCGCGGCGCATCAGGTCCACGAACGCCACGTAGTCCAGGGGTTCGAGCAGGAACACGTTGCGCAGACCACCCAACTGCTGCCTCACCGGCTCCTGGACGTTCGGGTTGGGATGGACCGGGTAGACGATCTCGACGTCGGCACGCTGGGCCAGCCGGGCCAGCGCCGAGCAGATTCTTCGGAAGCCTTCGCCGAAGCTCTCCCGGCGGTGGGCCGTGACCGCGATCAACTTTTTCGCAGGATCCAACTGGGGCCACCCGGGCCCGCGCAGGAGCCCGCGCTCCAGCCGGTCGCGCACGTAGAGGACCGCGTCGATGCCCGGGTTGCCGGTGATTGCGATGTGGCGCTGAAGGACGCCTTCGGCCAGCAGGTTGCGGGCCGCCCACTCGGTCGCCGCGAAATGCAGCCTAGCCAGCCGGGTGGTGAGCACCCGGTTCATCTCTTCGGGAAAAGGCTGCCAGTTGTCCCAGGTCCGCAAGCCGGCCTCGACGTGCCCCACGGGGATCCGGCGGTGGAAGGCCGCCAGCGCCCCGCACAGAGTCGTGGTAGTGTCGCCCTGCACCAGGACCAAGTCCGGCTGCCGGGCTGCCAGCAGCGGGTCCAGGGCCGCCAGAATCCGGGAGGCGGACTCCGATAGGGTCTGGTCCGGGCGCATCAGGTCGAGGTCGTGCTCCGGCTCGACCTCGAAGGCCGCGAGCACCTGGTCTAACAGCGCGCGGTGTTGCGCCGTGACGCAGACTTCCACCTGGAACTGCGGGCGGGAGCGCAACTCCAGGACCACCGGGCAGAGCTTGATGGCCTCCGGGCGGGTGCCGAAGATAACCAGGATCTTGTGCACAGGCGGGTTCACGAGAATGGGGCTTGGGCATCGCCCGCCCAGCGGGCGTCCGGACACCCCTGCCTGGACCCCATTCTCAAGGTGGCGGCTACTTGTGGCGGTAGACGATGCGGCCCTTGGTCAGATCATAGGGTGACAGTTCCAGGGTCACCCGGTCGCCGGACAGAACGCGAATGCGATTGCGACGGAGCTTCCCGGCCAGATGCGCCAGCACGGTGCGTTCTTGGTCAAGCTTGACGCTAAACAAACCACTTGGGAACTTCTCGACGACGGTTCCCGTCACCTCGATACAGTCTTCCTTGCTCATTCTCCTCCCTGCTCAGAGTCTTACTTCGCACTCTGATTATAACCCGGCCTCGTGGGGGGTGGAGGCGGGCCGGAAGGGGGCCGCGGCTGGCGCAGGTCGTAGAGGTAGATCGAGTAGCCGATGCGCGCCATGGGT
>CAYGVJ010000117.1:0-16394 GCA_964353255.1 uncultured Solibacteraceae bacterium
TTGTCGAGGCGGCAAGCAAGAGTGCTTGCGCCACGAAAAGGAGGCGCTTTCCCCTAAGTTAGCGCTTATGGGCCAGGAGGCCCGCCCCACGAAAACTAAGTGACATTGGGCTTCAAGCCTCGCCCTTGCGGTGGCGGGAAACGTAGTACCGCATGGTGGTTTCGAGGATGTCGCGGAACTTCTCGGCGTAGATCTGGCGCATCGTCTTCCTGCCGCGGCCGGCGGATGTCCCCAGCCCGGAAACCGCGCTGGCGGCAGCAGCGCTGCTCTTGGCGCTGGCCGCGGCGCACTTCCCTTCGCGATGGCTGGGGTGGTGGGAAGGCCCCCTGGCGCGCCTCGCCCGAAGAAAAAGGCTGGCGATCCTGGTGGCCGCTTTCTCACCGCTGGTCCTGCGCGCGCTCCTGCTTCCTTGGTTCCCGATTCCGGAGCCGCGCAACCACGACGAGTTCAGTTTCCTTCTGGCGGCGGATACCTTCGCACACGGCCGCCTGGCGAACCCGCAACATCCGTTGTGGGTTCACTTCGAGAGTATGCACATCCTGGTGCGGCCGGCTTATGCCAGCGCGTTCCCGATCGCGCAGGGGGTTGCACTGGCAGTGGGAAAGGTCCTGTTTGGCCACCCGTGGGTCGGGGTGTGGCTCAGTGTCGGCCTGATGTGCGGCGCCGTCTGCTGGATGCTACAGGCATGGCTGCCGCCGCGCTGGGCGCTGCTGGGCGCCGTTCTGGTGATCCTGCGGCTGGGGGTTTCCAGCTACTGGATGAACACTTACTGGGGTGGAGCCGTGGCTGCGGCCGGGGGCGCTCTGGTGCTCGGCGCGCTGCCGAGAATCGTGGCACGGAATTCAGCCTGTGGACGCTGGCGCCACGCCGTAGTGATGGGCCTCGGGCTCGCAGTCCTGGCGAACAGCCGCCCGTTCGAGGGCGCTATCTTCGCCGGCGCGATCGCCGTGGCGCTCCTGGCCTGGATGCTGGGACGAAACGGCCCGCCGCGGGCCGCGGCGCTGCGCTACATCGTCTTGCCGCTGGCGCTGCTTGGTGCGCTGACGGGCGCTGGCATGGCGTACTACTTCGCGCGCGTCACCGGCAAACCCTGGGTTGCGCCCTACACTCTGTACCGCAGCACCATGACCATGGCGCCCCACTTCCTCTGGCAGGCGCCACGCCCCCAGCCGCTCTACAACAACCGCGAGCTGCGGCACTTCTACACAGGCTGGGAGATGAACCGCTATCTCAGCGCGCGCATAGCGCTGCTGCGGAACTTGGTTCAGAAGACCGGCACGTATTGGCGCTTCTACCTGGGGCCGTTGCTCACGATCCCGCTGGTCACCCTGCCGTTTTTCTGGCGGGACCGCAGGGCGAGGCAGGCGCTGCTGGTGGCCGCAGTGTTTCCTCTTGCACTGGTGGGACAGGTTTGGCACAACCCCCACTATGCGGCGCCGGCGACCGGCTTGGTCGTCCTCATCGTCGTCATGGGCATGCGGAGGCTGCGGCTGTGGCGCTGGCGGCAGCGCCCGGTCGGCCTGTGCCTGGTCCGCGGCTTGCCGGCGGCTTGCGCCGTGATGCTGCTAGTGAAGGTTTGCGCGGCCAGCTTGCCGGCCCCCGAGAGCGAATGGGCCAGTTGGCGCTGGCCGGCGCCCGGCGGCCTGGCGCGCGCCCGCATTCTCAGCGAGCTGGAGAGCTCGGGAGACAAGCACCTGGTGCTGGTGCGGTACCCCGCGCTGCGGGATCCGGGAGACGAGTGGGTCTACAACGGCGCGGACATCGACGGCTCGCGGGTGGTCTGGGCGAGGGAACTGGACGCGGCCAGCAATGCGAAGCTGGTGCGCCACTTCGAGGGCCGCCGCGTATGGCTGGTCGAGCCCGGCCGGCCGTCGGTGCGCTTGATCCCGTACCAAGACGCTCCGGCCCGGCCGATGCCGTTCGCCGGGCTCGGCGCCCCCGGCATCGAGGTGCTGCGCTCGCCCGAGGAGGTGAGGCGGAAGGTCCTGCTGAAGTCCGAAGCGGGCCCGGACGCGCACTACGCCTGCGATGTCTGGAATTACTGTTTCACCGAAGCCACCGGCGTCGAGGGTCCGGAGGTGTCCAAGGGATGCTACGCCGGAGGGAATCGCGGCCAGCCAGTGACCTTCGAGCACTGGTTTTCCTGGGTCGAGCGCCAGCGGTAGTAGAGCCGGCTGGCATCGGCAGACTAACCCTACTGGCTCAATTCCGCCTCCAGCCAGTTCAGGTAGGCGGGCGAGCCGTCAACGATGGGCAAGGCCACGGCCTCCGGCACCTCGTAGGAGTGCAGGCTCTCCAGCTCGGCGAGGAGCCTGGGAAAAAGCTCCCGGCGCGACTTGATCAGCAGCAGCCATTCGCCGGCCTCCTCGAGGGCCCCCTTCCAGCGGTAGAAACTGCGCGCGCCGGGGACCACGTTCACGCAGGCCGCCAGCCGCTTCTCGACCAGCGTCCGGGCGATCTTTTCCGCCTCCTCGGCCGAAGGGCAGGTGCTGAGCACCACGATCTTGTCGGTCATTTCGGGCTCCCCCAAAGAATCCAGTGGAAATTCAGCGCAAACAGGATTATAAGAGAATGTAGGGGCCGCGTTGGCGGACCCGGCAAGATGATGCTCTCCAGATGGGGCGGCCTTGTGGTCGCAGGCGGATTAGCGGTGGCACTGCTGGCGGGTTTGCGCGTTCCCCAGGCAGTGGCGGCCTGGCGCCAGAATCACGAACGCATCCGCCAGTTGCAGACGGAGACCGCCGACCTGACCAAGGACATCGCCATGCGCCGCGAGCGTATCCGCCAGCTTCGCGAGAGCCGCAGCCGCCAGGAACTCGAGATGCGGCAGCAGCGCAAGATGCTGCGTCCCGGCGAAACCACGGTGGTCACCCCGGGACAGCCGCCCCAGTAGCCCTCACCCCGCCAGCCGCAGCACCCGCTCAAACAACTCCTCCACCTCGCCGGCCGAGCGCGCCTCGGCCGCCACGCGGAGCACGGGCTCGGTGTTGGACGCCCGCACGTGGATCCACGCCTCCGGCAGGGTCACCTTCAAACCATCCGAGCGGTCCAGGGTCCCGCCGGCGAACTCCTCCTCCAGCGCCTGCATGAGCGGGCCCAGCCGCCCGTGCTGGTAGGCGATCTGGCCCGAGCGGCGCCAGTAGCGAGGCAGCCGACCGGCCCAGGCCGAGACCGGCAGTCCGCTCAGGGCCATCCGGTCCAACAGGAACGCCATGCCGGTGTAGCTGTCGCGGCAAAGCTGCACTGGCGGGAAAATGATGCCGCCGTTGGAGCCCTCCCCGCCGATCACCGCGTTAACGGCCTGCATCATCTCGACCACGTTGGCTTCCCCCACCGGCGTGCGGTAGACGCGGCGCCCGCGCGCTGCCGCTACGTCGTCGATGACCGCCGAGGTGCTCAGGTTGACCACCACGTCTCCGCGCAGCCGCTCCAGGACCGCCTCCACTACCAGCGCCAGCACGTCGTCGTTGTCCAGCACGTGCCCGGTCTCGTCGGCCACTGCCAGCCGGTCGCCGTCGGGGTCCTGCGCGAACCCTATGTCGCAGCCCTCCCGCCGCACCAGCTCGGCCAACTCGGTCAGCGTGTCGGGACGCGGCTCGGCCACGCGCGGGAATGGCTTACCAGGGTCCACTGCAATGG
Source organism: uncultured Solibacteraceae bacterium (assembly GCA_964353255.1). Taxonomy (GTDB): domain Bacteria; phylum Acidobacteriota; class Terriglobia; order Bryobacterales; family Bryobacteraceae; genus VFZS01. The sequence goes on from CAYGVJ010000117.1 coordinate 3,640, forward strand.
CGTGCAACTCGCAGCCCAGGACCTGCTCGAGGAACCGGCAGCTCAGCAGCGAGCCGGCCCCATTGACCGCGTCCAGGGCCACCCGAAACTTCCGGGCGCGGATGCGTTCCGCGTCCACGTGTTTTAGGATCCTGTCGAAGTGCAGCTTGGGCGGCGTCTTGAAGTCCCGGACCACCCGGCGGATGTCTTCGTTGACCGCCTGGCGAAATTCGCTCTGGTGGTAAAGGTCCAGCAGCTCGCTTCGCTCGTAGTGGTTGAAGAACAGCCCCTGGGCATTGAACAGCTTCAGCGCGTTGTACTCCGGAGGGTTGTGCGAGGCCGTGATGGCGATGCCGCCGCGCGCGCCGCAGGAGCCCACGTAGACCTGGATGGTCGGAGTGGGCATAATGCCCACGTAGACCACCTCACACCCGCTCGCCAGCAGGCCGCAGCAGACGGCGTGCTGGAGCATCTGCCCGCTGGGCCGGGTGTCGCGGCCCACCACCACGCGCCCCGCGCCGACGTAAGTAGCAAAGGCTTGCGCGAAGGCGCAGGCCAGCGACGGGGTCAGGAACTCGCCGACTACCCCGCGGATCCCGGAAACGCTGATCTTCAGCAAATGCTCACGCGGCATGGGAGAACTTCTTTCGCGCAAAGTACGCCAAGGTCTCGCGAAGCACGCCAAGATAACCCAATGCCTTTCTTTGCGAGCTTGGCGTATTCTTTGCGAGCTTGGCGCGAAACTTTCACCCGAAACTCCTCACCTGCTCGAGCAGCTCGTCGGAGAGCGCCTGCGGCGGCTCGCCACGCTGCTCGGCGATGATGCGCACCAGCGGCTCGGTCTGGCTCACCCGCACATGGAACCAGCGTCCCGGCCAGTCCACCCGCAGCCCGTCCAGGATGTTGACGCTTCCGTCGGCATAGCGGGCGCGCAGCTCGGTCAGCAGCGCCGGGATGTGGTGCGAAACCAGCGGCACCTCGCCCTTCAGGATCGAGTAGCGCGGGTAGCCGGCCACGATCTCCGCGAGCTTCCGCCCCCGCTCGGCCATCATCGACAAGACGGCCAGCATCGAGGCGATGCCGTCGTAGATGAATCGGAACTGCGGCATCATCACCGCGCCGGTCCCTTCGCCCGCCACCGCGATCTGCTCCGGACGGTAGCTGGCCAGGGCGTCCATAGCCGCCTGCCGGCCCACCGGCACCCTCACCACGCGCCCGCCGTGCCAGCCGGCCACCTCCTCGAGCAGGGCGCTCGACGACAGGTTGGTGATGACCAGCTTGCCCGGTCCGCGCGGCAACAGGTAGTCGGCCAGCATGGGTAGGACCATCTCCTCGGAGACCGCTACGCCCTCGTCGGTGGCCAGGGCCACCCGGTCCGAGTCCACGTCGAACAAGAAGCCGGCGTCCGCCCCCAGGGGCTTGATCAGCGGCCCCAGTTGCAGGGCCACCATCCGGGCGGTGGTGGAAGGCTCGTGGGCGAAGGAGGCGCCCTCGAGCTGCTCGTTGATCAGCAAGAAGCTGAAGCCGAAGCGCTGGTTCATCCGCTGGAGGATCAGCGAGGAGGTCCCGTTGCAGCAATCCACCACTACTTTGAAGCGTTGTAGCGCCGAAAAATCGTACACCGCCGCCAACTCGTCCAGGTAGTGATCGATGGCGTCGTCTTCCTGGCGCAGCTTGCCCAGCCGGTCCCAGGCTGCGAAGTCGAATCTCTTCAGGTGATATATGTCCAGCAGCTCGCTAGCTTCGGCGGTCGAGAGATACACTCCCTGGGAGCCGAAGAACTTCAGCGCGTTCCACTCGGCGGCGTTGTGGCTGGCGCCGATCGAGATGCCGCCAGCGGCGGCGAGGCGCCGGATGGCGTGCTGGATCACCGGTGTCGAGACCACTCCCAGCGAGATCACGTCGTGACCGCAGGCCAGCAATGCGGCAATGACGCCCTCGCGAACCATGGCCCCGCTCGAGCGGGGATCCCGGCCCACTGCTACCGCCCCGCCCGGGCCCAGGAAAGTGCCGAATGCCGAGGCGAAATCCAGCACGTGCGCCGCAGTCAGCCCGCTGCCTACCACGCCGCGCAAGCCGACGTGCGAGATCCGCAACTCTTTGCCGCCGCGGGTGGCCACCTTCACTTCACCAGTAGCAGCCGCCCGAAGGCCTCCGGAACGTGATAGTTGCGCGAGCCGGTCGGTTGCCAGGCGATCTGCTTGCGAGTCGGAGGCGGTCCCTGGAGGCGATACAGGTTGACGCGCATCTCCAGACCCGCCTTCGGGGGCCGCGTGTCGATCTTGTCGAGCGGGATCTTCATCTCGCCGTACCAGATCTTTTTGCCAGCGTCGAGGCGCGCCTTCACCGTGAAGCCGGAGTCCCACCTCCAGCCGCCCTCCGGCCGGGGGTTGACGCGGTCGATGTCCAGGTCCACCCACTCGCCCTGCGGCGACACCTGGAACTCCCAATACTGCTTGATGTTGTTGAAGTCGGTACCGATGAAAGCCTCCGCCACGTCCCACTCCCAGAGCCTGTTGGTCTCGGTGGTCGTGGAAGGGTTCGGCCGAAGGTACAGGGTCTCGTACGGGCAGACGAACAGCAGGTACAGGTTCTTCGCGGTCCAGCGGGAGCGGATCTCCGTGCGGTGGCCGGGCACTGCCTCGCCCGTGGGCCCGTTTTCGGCGAACACTCCGGAGATCTTCTTCCAGGGCTTGGCGTCGGGGTTGGCGGTGAGGGCGAAGTCGGCCTTCGCGTAACGGCTGGGGACGATGCCGGGGTCGGCGGCAACCGCCGCGGCGGCACTGAGGAGTAGAATAGGCAAGGGGTTCATTTCACTTCCACTATAAGCTCTAATAGGCGTATGCGGAAACTGCTGACACTTGTTCCCGTTTTCGCTTGGCTGGCCCCCGCGCAAGCGCCCCCGCTGGCGCTGCCGGACACGGTGACCGTCCAGGCCAACATCCCTTACGACCGTTACAAAGAGACGGTGCTCGACGTTCTCCAGCCCAAGGCGGCCTCCAAGGGGAAACGCCCAGGGTTGCTGTGTATCCACGGGGGCGGCTGGGTGGGCGGCACGAAAGAACAGTTCGCGCCGTGGTGCCTGGCCTACGTCGAGCGGGGCTTTGTAGCGGTCAACGTCGAGTACCGGCTGGCGAAGGCGGCGCCGGCCCCGGCGGCAGTGAGCGACGTGCTGAAGGCGGCTCAGTGGTTCCGCCAGAACGCCAAGCGGTACAACGTGGATCGCAAGCGCATCGTGGTGACCGGCGCCTCCGCCGGCGGGCACCTGGCTTTGATGGTGGGCATGACTCCCAAGTCGGCCAAGCTGGGGCGGCCGGCGAAAGTGGCGGCGGTGGTCAACTTCTACGGCATCACCGACGTGGCGGACCAGTTGGGCGGCCCCCACGTGCAGAAGTACGCCGTCACCTGGGTACCGGAGCAGCCTGGGCGGTTCGAGCTGGCCCGCCGGGTGTCGCCAATGACCTACGTGCGCCGGGATGTGCCGCCGATTCTCACCCTCCACGGCGACGCCGATCCCACCGTCCCTTACGAGCAGGGCGTGCGTCTCACCAAGGCTCTGCGCGACGCCGGCGCTGATGCCCAGCTAATCAGCGTCCCGCAGGGCAAGCACGGCTTTCCCAAGGACAAAATGCAGGAGTTGTACCCCCAGATCTTCGAGTTCTTGAAAGCGCGCGGGATTCCGCGCTGACACCAGGAGACTAGCCAATATGCGTCGTAGAGACTTCATCAGCATGGTGGCTGCGCCAGCGCTGGCCGCGCAGGCAGGCGACAAATACCGCACCGCGCTGATCGGCAGCGGCTGGTGGGGCATGAACATCCTCACTTGCGCCATGGAGGCCGGCCAGTCCACGGTCGTCGCCCTGTGCGACGTGGATCAGAACCAGTTGAAACCGGCCGTCGAGAGAGTCGTCAAGCTCTCCGGCGATCAGCCCGCCACGTACACGGACTACCGCGAGCTGCTGGCCAAGGAGAAACCGGAGATTGTCATTGTGGCCACCCCGGACCACTGGCATCCCCTGGCGATGATCGCGGCCGTCGAGGCCGGCGCGCACGTTTACGTCGAGAAACCCATCAGCCACACGATCCAGGAAGGCCGGGCCATGGTCAAGGCCGCGCGCGCCGCCGACCGCGTCGTGCAGGTGGGCCTGCACCGGCGCGTCTCCCCGCACAACGTGGCGGGAAGGGAGTTCCTGCGCTCCGGCAACGCGGGCAAGATCGGCATGGTCCGGGCCTTCGTCCACTACCCGGGCGGGCCGGGCAAAAAGACGCCGGATTCCGAGCCGCCTCCCGGCCTGGACTGGAACTTCTGGTGCGGCCCGGCCCCCTTGCGCCCCTTCAACCGGACCATCCACCCTAGGGGCTTCCGCCAGTTCCTGGATTTCGCCAACGGCACCCTGGGCGACTGGGGCGTGCACTGGATGGATCAGATCCTCTGGTGCATGGAGGAGAAGTACCCCAAGAAGATCTTCTCCACCGGCGGCCGGTTCATCCGCCAGGACTCCACCGACGCCCCCGACACCCAGGTGGCCAGCTTCCAGTTCGACTCCTTCACCGTGGTCTGGGAGCACCGCCAGTACGCGGGTAATCCGGCCGAGAAGGCTAACATCGGCTGCTATTTCTACGGCACCGAGGGCACCTTCCACCTGGGCTGGCTGGACGGCTGGACCTTCTACCCGACCGGCAAGGGCAAGGAGATCATCCACCAGGACCCGCAACTGAACCAGCCCGACGACCAGAACATCAAACAGCTCTGGGCGGACTTCCTCGATGCCATCAAGACCGCCCGCCGGCCGGTCAATGACATCGAGAGCGGCCACCGCTCGACCACCATGAGCCTGCTGGGGATGCTCTCTTTGAAGCTGGGCCGCAGCCTCGCCTGGGACGGCGAAGAAGAACTCGTCGTCGGCGACCCGGAAGCCAACAAGCTGTTGCGGCGGCCTTACCGCGCCCCGTGGAAGTATCCGGGGGGGTGGCCGCTCATTCCACCCACACCGCCACACCCGCCGGCCCCAGCTCTTTCTCGCCGATCAGAAGCTTGGCCCCAGGCCGCAGCGGCGCCGGCTGCCGCTTCTCGGTGAAGTTGGTGGCCACCCAGAAGCCGTCCCGCCAATCGACCAGGAACTGAGGGTCGAAGTTCTCGACGCGCACACCCGCCGCCTGGAAGACACCTTTCACCAGATCGCGCTCGAGCGCGCCATCGACGGAGTCCACGCCGATGTAGGTCACCGTGCCCGCGCCCAGCTTGCGGGTGACCGCAGCCGCCTTGCCGGCGTAGAAATGGTCGGCGTAATGGGCGAGCGCGGTGACGCCCGGCGCGGGTTCCAGGATTTCACCCCAGCTCACCCAGGCGTATTCCTTGTCCTTGACCCGCACCTTGCCGGTCACCGGAGCCGGCAGCACATCGAAGAAGGGAATCTTCGCGCCGATCAGCTCGTTGATCGGCCCGGCCCAGGCGGCCTCGAAGAGCTGGCCCCGCCGGTCCTTCTGCGCGGACCGGCATGAAAGCACCAGGTGGCCGCCGGCGCGCACGTAGGCGGTCAAGCGCCCGATCAGTTTCTCATCCACGAGCTGGTAAGCGGGCGCCACCAGGAAGGGGTAGCGCGCAAAATCCTTCTCCTCGGTGATCACGTCCACCGGGGCGCCCAGGCTCTTGAGCGCTTGGTAGTAGCGCAACAGGTGGCCCAGCGTATCCCAGCGCACGGTCTGCGTGTGGTTGTCTATGTCCCAGCGGTTGTCGAAGTTGTAGAGAAACCCCGTGCGCCGGGCGGCGTAGTCGGGCGGCTCTTTGCGCCCGGGCTGGTAGTAGCGGCGCAGCAGCCGCACGTCGTTCATTGCCTGGGCGTATTCCCGGCCGCCGATTGAGGGCGTGACCCCGTCGGTACCGGCCAGTCCCTGGTGGTACAGCTCGCTGCCGTAGAGCGGCTGCCGGTACCGATAAGTGCAGACCACTTTGGCGCCCGTGGCGAAGGCCTGCAGGATCCACATCCGGATGGCCCCGGGATAGGGCCACGGGTTCACGTCGCCCCAGTTGACCTGGCCCGGCTGAAGCTCCATCAGGCCTTCGGCGCCATTGATTGAGCGCGTGAAATCGTGCATGAAGGATAGCGCGGCGCCGTCGCCCAGCCGGTACCCCAGCGGCCCCTCGTTCAGGTTGCCATGCACCGGGTAGACGGTCCAGGTGATGATATCCAGGTCCTTGCCGTTGAGCGTCGGGTCCACCTCCTTGTGCCCGGCCATGTAGTTGGTGGTCACCCACTGGTTGCGGGTGTGCTTGCGCAGCAACTCGGCCTGAAACCGGACATAGCCGGCGGCTTCCTGGGCGAACCAGCGCTGGAAATCGAGCTGCGCGTGCGGGTTCACCCGCGCCACCAGGGCGTCCGGGTTGGGAATGTCGATCTGGTCGAAGTTCTGGTACATTTCCGACCAAAAGGCGGTGCCCCAGTCCCGGTTCAGGCGCTGGACGGTTCCGTAGCGGGCTTTCAGCCACTCGCGGAATTTCCTCTGGCAGAACGGGCAGTAGCAGTAGTTCTTGCCGTAGTGGCTCAGCTCGTTGTCGATCTGCCAACCCCACACCGCGGGGTGGCTGCCGAAACGCCGCGCCAGCTCGGTGGTGATCTTGGCCACGTAGTCCCGGTACAGCGGCACGCTCCAGCAGGCCTGTTCGCGCGAGCCGTGATTCATCCGCCGGCCCCCCGAGTCCACCATCAGCACTTCCGGGTGCTGGCGCACCAGCCACACCGGCGGCGTGGCGCTGGGTGTGCAGAGCACCACTTTCAGGCCTTGAGCCGCGCTCAGTTCGACGTTCTTCTCCAGCCAGGAGAAGTCGTAGTGGCCTTCCTCCGGCTCCATGAAGGCCCAGGCGAACTCGCCCATGTGGACGAACTCCATGCCCAGCTTTTTGATGTTGGCGATGTCGCGCGCCCACTGGCTCCCCGGCCAGGCCTCCGGGTAGTAGTAGACGCCGATGTTCATCATCTCGGCGGGCGGGAAATAGGGCGCCGGCTGGGCGCTGGCCAGCGCGGCAGAGATAATCAGCAGGGTGAAGACGGCTCGGCTCGACATGGTTCCTCCAGCACAACGTCGATTGTACTGAATGTGGGGTGGCGGTTAGGCCGCGCCCGGCGAATCAGATGAACAGGTCCGCCGGAACGTGAAAGAACTCGGCCAGCCTCTTGGCCTGGGCCTTGCTGATACCGCGCTTGCGGTTCAGCACCTCCGAGGTGGTTCCTTTGCTCCCAAACAGCGGCCACAGATCTTTCTGGGTGAGGCCCCGCGCCTCCATCAGTTCGGCCAGAATCGCGACCGGATCGCCGGCGCCTAGCGGGTAGTGACGGTCGTCGTAATCCTCAACCAGGATTCCCAGCAGCTCCAACAGTTTTCCCTCTTCCGGAGAGAGCGCCGATTCTCCTTTGGCCGTGAGCTCCCCGGCTAGGACCACCATTTCGTCGTACTCCTCCTCGGTGACAATCCGCCTGGGCAAAGCCCTGGCCAGAAGCCTGCCGTATTTCCTCCCGTCAATCGTGGCCACTGTCATGCCTGCCACCCGGCGCCCCTCACTCTCCGGCCGGTTTCTCAGGCGCCGCGGCGGGGACGGCCTTCACCTTCTTGAAGATCTTGGACAGGATGCTCACGGCGTGGTCCACTTCCTGCTCGGTGATGACGTAGGGCGGCAGGAAGCGCAGGACGGTTTCGTGGGTGCAGTTGATGAGCAGGCCCTCGGCCAGGGCGTCGGCGACGAACTGCTTGCCCGGGATGTCCAGTTCGAGGCCGATCATCAGGCCGAACCCGCGGACCTCCTTGATGAAGCTGTGGTGGCGCGCCAACTCCGAGAGCTGCACGCGGAAATCGCCGCCCAGGCGGAAGATGGCGGGCAGCAGGCCACCCAGGATGTCCAGGAATTCGAGCGCCACCCGGCAGGCCAGCGCGCCTCCGCCGAATGTGCTGCCATGCATGCCGGAGGCGATGGTAGCCGCGGCTTTCTCGTTGGCTACCACGGCGCCCAGCGGCAAGCCGCAGGCCAGCGGCTTGGCCATCACGGTGATGTCCGGCAGCACCGGCGGCTCGGCCAGTTGATAGGCGAAGTAGCGTCCCGTGCGCCCCAGGCCGCACTGAATCTCGTCGAAGACCAGCAAGGCGTTGCAGCGGTCCGCCAGTTTCCGGGCCTGGCGGGCGTAAGCGACATCCAGCGGGTAGATGCCGCCCTCGCCCTGGATCCATTCCAGAACGATGCCGGCGGTGCGGTCCGTCACCGCCGCCTCCAGGGCGCCGGGATCGTTGAACGGAACGAACCTGCCTCCCGGCAGCAGCGGCTCGAACTCCTGGCGGTACTTCTCCTGGCCCGTCACCGAAAGGGCGCCCAGGGTGCGGCCATGGAAGGAATTGTCTAGGGAAACGATCTCCAACTTGTCGGGGCTGATCTTGCGGCCGTGCGCGCGGATCATCTTCAGGGCGGCTTCCATCGCCTCCGTGCCCGAATTGCAGAAGAAGGCCCGCTGGAGCCCGGTCAGCTCGACCAGGCGCCGGGCCAGGGGGCCCTGGTACTCGTGGTAGTAAAGATTGGAGCAGTGGATCAGCAGGGCGGCCTGCTCGCGCAGCACGCTCAGGATGCGCGGATGGCCGTGGCCGAGCGCGTTCACCCCGATGCCCGCGATCAAGTCCAGGTAGCGTTTGCCTGCGATGTCGAAGAGATAGCAGCCTTTGCCGCGGTGCAGCACCAGCGGGTAACGGCTGTAGTTCTGGAGCAGGTACTGGCTCTCCAGCTCCTGCACGATCTGCGAGGGGGTCTTTTCGGCTTGGGCGGCGGGCAAGCTGCTCATTTTTTCATCATACTTCAGGATCCGCCGAAGGCCTGAGACAGCTTCCGATAGGTCGTGGCGAGGTCCTCGGGGACGATGCGGGTTTCGCCAACGGTGGTCATGAAGCTCGTGTCGCCGGGCCAGCGCGGCACCACGTGGACATGGAGGTGGCCGGCGACCCCGGCCCCGGCGCATTCGCCGATGTTGAGGCCCACGTTGAAACCGCGCGGCCGGTAGATGGCGCGCAGGTGCGTCTCGGCCCGCCGCGTCAGGCGCATCATCTCGGCCAGCGTGGCCTCTTCCGCCTCCTCCAGCGTGGCCACGTGAGCGTACGGCGCCACCATCAGGTGGCCGGTGTTGTAAGGGAACAAGTTCAGCAGGACGAAGGCGCTGGCGCCGCGGTGGACGATGTAGTTCTGCTCATCGTCGTTCTGGGCGGGCTTCTGGCAGAAGATGCACTCGGGAGCGGGGGCCGACTGCACGTACTGATAACGCCAGGGAGTCCAGAGGTGATCCATGCTGGGAAGCCTAGTACGCGTGCGGAGCTTCGCCCGCCGGGGCGGGGCTGTCGGCGGCCGGGAGACCGTTCACCAGGTCCTTGAGTTCCTTGCTGGGCTTGAAGAACGGTATGCGCTTGGCGGGGACGTCCACCCGCGCTCCGGTCTTGGGGTTCCGGCCGATGCGAGGCTGGCGCTGCCGCGTGCGGAAGCTGCCGAACCCGCGGATCTCCACCTTGCTCCCTCCGCGCAGGGCGCGCACGATGCTCTCGAAAACGGTCTCGACGATCTCCTCGGAATCCTTGCGGCTCATTTCCACGACCCGGGAGACTTCATCAATCAGTTCGGCCTTCGTCATGTCCTGTTTCTCCTTGAGGGTGTTCTCCCCTCGGCCCGCAGCCTCGTTTCCGAGGCTCAGCCTTGCCCTTTCAGGTGCATGGCCTCTTCTAGAGTCAGCGTGGCGGCGGCGGCCCGGCGCTGGTATTCCTCCAGGCGGCCGCGTTCCTCGTCGTCGCCCAGAGCCCGGATGCTCAAACCGATCTTCTTGTCCGCCTCGCTGAGCTTGATGATCTTGAACTCGTACTCCCGCCCGATATCCAGGGGCGGCTCATCCCGGCGCCGGTCGGAGGCGCCGGGGATCTCCGAATTATGGCACAGACCCTCGACGCCTTCGGCCAGCTCGACAAAGACCCCGAAATTGGCGGTCCGGCACACTTTGCCGCGCAGCGCTTCGCCCACTTGGTGGGAGCCGAAGAAAGTCTCCCAGGCGTCGGGTTGCAGTTGCTTGACACCCAGCGAGAGGCGGCGGTTGGCGGCGTTGATGTGCAGGACCACGGCCTGCACGAGCTGGCCCTTCTTCAGCACCTCCGAGGGATGCTTGACGTGCTTGGTCCAGGACAGGTCGGAGACGTGCACCAGGCCGTCGATGCCGTCCTCGATCTCGACAAAAGCCCCGAAATCGGTCAGCTTGCGGACACGGCCCTCGACGACCGAGCCGACGCTGTAGCGCGTCTCGACCGTGGTCCAGGGGTCGGGTTCGAGCTGCTTGACACCCAGCGAAATGCGCCGTTCCTTGGACTGGACCGCAATCACCACGGCCTCGACCGAGTCGCCGGGCTTGACCACCTTGGAGGGATGCTTCATGCGGCGCGACCAGGTCATCTCGGAAATGTGGATCAGGCCCTCGACGCCGGGTTCCAGTTCGACGAAGGCGCCGTAGTCGGTCACGCTGACCACCCGGCCCAGCACGCGGGCATGCGGCGGGTAGCGCTCGGCGACGCTGTCCCAAGGGTCGGGGGCCAGCTCTTTCAGGCTCAACGAGACGCGTTCCCGCTCCCGGTCGAACTTCACGACCCGGACCGTGATCTCGTCGCCCACGCTGATGACTTCCGAGGGGTGGTTGACGCGGCCCCAGGACATGTCGCTGACGTGGAGCAGGCCGTCGATGCCCCCCAGGTCCACGAAGGCGCCGTATTCGGTGAGGTTCTTCACCACGCCGGTGAGCACCGCGCCGGGCTGGAGCGAGTCCAGGGTGGCCGTCTTGCGGGCGGTCTGTTCTTCTTCGATGGCCAGCTTGCGCGAGACGACTACGTTGCCTCGGCGGCGGTTGAGCTTGACGATTTTCACCGGGATGTCCTGACCCAGGAAAGCGTCCAGGTTGTGGGTGGGGCGCAGATCGATCTGGGAGCTGGGCATGAAAGCTTTCACCCCCACGTCCACGGCCAGGCCGCCCTTGGTGCGGCCCAGGACATGACCGGAAACCAGCAACTGCTCGCGAAATGCCTTCTCCAGGTTGTTCCAGGCGCGGATGCGGCTGGCCTTCTCGTGCGAAAGCAGGATGTAGCCCTCCGGCTCCGGGCCACGGTGGTCCACCATAACGTCGATGACGTCTCCGCGCTGGACCAGCACCTGACCGTTGGGCTGGCGGAACTGCTCGATGGGCACCAATCCTTCGGACTTGTAGCCAAAATCGACGATGACTTCCTTCTCGGTGACTTTCAGGACACGGCCTTCGAGAATCTCTCCTTCCGCCGGGGGCGCAAAATGACCGTAGTCTTCGATGAGGTGTTGGTAGTCGTCCTCGGCAGGGGCCCTCGGGGGCGGAGTGGGGAGGTCATTCTGGTTGGTGGCCATGGCCATGTCTCCAAGCCGGCCGATCTAACGGAACCTCAGGTTTCGGACTCTGCGAACGTGTCAGGCCCGTCGGAACGCTGGTGAGTTGAGCGAGCAACTCCAGCAGCTTGAACGAGAGCCCTGGGGGCCCGTCCCACCGCAGCGCCCCTGGATACACAAATCATTGATAGATCAGCACTTCAGCAATACTAGCCGAGCGGCCAGCCCTTGTCAACCGGTCTGCGGCCCTTGCCCCCCCCCAGTTCTGTGTGGGCCCAAGGTGGCACAGGCATTCGTGCCTGTGTGTTGCGTACCCCCCAACAGGCCTGGAGGCCTATTCCACCTGTTCGGCGCTCAAACTGGGGGAGGGCAAGACCTGGACGCCGCACCTGGGGAGCGCGCGTTGACCCGAGCGGGCGGCTTTCGTACAATGACGATGAGCGCCGCAGGCGGCGTGGCTGATCCCGGAACAGGGCGGGAGTAACTCAGTGGTAGAGTCACAGCCTTCCAAGCTGTTGGTCGCGGGTTCGATTCCCGTCTCCCGCTCCAGACTGGAACGCGGATCGTGACGTCGCGAGGTCCGTCATCCGGACCGCACGCCCCCCGATCTGCTATAGTAGTGGTTTCGGCTGGCTGGCGTAGCTCAGTCGGTAGAGCATCTGATTTGTAATCAGAGGGTCGGGGGTTCAAGTCCCTCCGCCAGCTCCAGGCTGGGTTGCCGTTGGGGCCTGGCGTTCCGGCGCCAGAAGACGACTTTGGACGGGTGGCCGAGTGGTTAATGGCAGCAGACTGTAAATCTGCCGCTCCTTTGCGGGCTACGGAGGTTCGAATCCTCCCCCGTCCACCAGAAGCCGTGATCAAAGGTTTTTCGAGCCGATGTAGCTCAGTTGGTAGAGCATCCGGTGCGGAGGGTCGCTGGTTCCGCGTCGGATCAGGAAAGTGTGAAGTATTACGTTTATGTGCTGCGCAGCATCCCGACGGGCCGGCACTACATCGGCGTCACCGCTGGTTTGCAGCGGCGGCTCGATGAGCACAACAGCCGGTCGGGGCGCTGGACCAGTCGCTTCAAGCCGTGGGAGCTGGCGGCAGTGGAGGAGTTCGAGGATCGCGGGGCAGCCGCGAGGCGCGAGGCCTTTTTGAAGAGCAGGCAAGGAATTGCCGCCCGCAAGGAACTGTTCTCGCGATCGGCGAGGTTTTCAGAGCCGATGTAGCTCAGTTGGTAGAGCGCGTCCTTGGTAAGGACGAGGTCACCGGTTCGATCCCGGTCATCGGCTCCAGGTTGTTGACAGGGAGCCAGGGTGCAGTTGGCAGAGCATCCGCAACGGAGGGTCACCGGTTCGATCCCGGTCATCGGCTCCAGGTTGTTGACAGG
>CAYGVJ010000118.1:0-16390 GCA_964353255.1 uncultured Solibacteraceae bacterium
GCGATGTCGGCAACCAGTTGATTCTGTTCGACTTTTAGCCGGACAGCAGTGAACCGAACTCAACCACCGAGCGTATTCCGTACCTTGCCATGTTTAGAATGGCGATGTTCCGGGGCACCGAGAGAGCATTGTGCTCAGGGTCGCTCTGTAGCCAGGGGTCGTCGCTACTGCGGTACATGTCCTCAAACCGGCCCACAAACCTGCCGTCCTTGATGACGAAATCCTGATACCGCTTAGCCAAGGATCGATGCCTCGGACAGGTCGCGCACACGCGAGGCGAGATCCGTCATTACCATACGCTGCGGCCTCCATCGATCACCAGATTCGCGCCGGTCATATAGGACGACGCATCGGAAACCAGAAACGCCACAGCGGCTTTGTACTCGTCCTGCCGTGCCATGCGGCCCAGCGGAATCAGATTGGCCAGCCTTGCTACAAAGTCCTCGTCCTGATTGGTCCGTACCCCTCCGGGCGAGATCGCGTTTACGCGCACGCCCTTGTCTCCCCAATATGTGGCCAGATACCGTGTGAGGCCGATCAGACCCGCTTTAATCACAGAATACGTCACTGGCTTCACGGGCTGCTGCTCTTCCGCCAATCCCGGCTTACGGTAAATGCGCTGGTCGGGAGCGATGACGCTCAAGTCCGAGGCGATATTGACTATCACCCCGGTGCCGCGGCGGGCCATCTCCGTCCCGATGATTCGGGAGCAGAGAAACGCTCCCGTCAGCCCCACTGCCAATTCGAGATCCCACGCGGGCAGCGAGAAGCTCTCGAATCGCGAACTGTTCAAGCCGGTATCGGTCACCTTGGGGTCGATGGCCGCGTTGTTGATCAGGATGTCGACTCGCCCGAAGGTCGCGAGGGTGGAAGCCAGCGCTGCGCCTATCGCCTCCTCGGAGGTGATATCCGTGCGGAGGCCCCGCGCGGGAACGCCAAACCGGGCGCGAATGGCGTCGGCACACGCCTCGGCCTTGGCCCCCTCTAAGTCGAGCAGGACCGGGATACCCCCGAGTTCGGCTATCGCCTCCCCGTGCCTGATGCCAAGCAGGCCGGCGCCGCCGGTGATGACGGCCACCCTGCCGGTCAGGTCGAAGCTGTCCCGCACCGATCGTAAGGAGGTTGCGTTCTGCCGCTGCATAGGATTCGGATCAGAAGAATGAACGAGTCTGGCCGCCGTCGATTACCAAGCAGGCGCCACTGATGAAGGACGCGCAAGGCGAAGAGAGAAATACAATGCTGGCCGCTATCTCGTTGGGCGAAGCGAATCTCCGAAGCGGCACCTCGGAACGGATGTACGATTGAACCTCGTCCGGGTTTTCCGAGATTCTCTGCTCCCATCGGGAACCCGAGAATAGAACGTTGCCTGGCGCCACCGCATTCACTCTGACGCCGTCAGCTCCAAGCAACCGGGACAGGCACTTGACTACGACGCCGATCGATGCCTTGGCGGCGCTGTAGGTCATTGGAGCGCCGGTCGCTTCAAGCCCCGCAATGGAGGACACGAATAAGAGGCTCCCCCGAGTAACTTTCAGGTGTGGGATCGCGCATCGCGCAACAGCGGTGGCGCCAGTCAAGTTGGTGTTCAGAACTGAAAGCCACTGTGCTTCGTCGATATCCCATCCCGGTTGAACATGGCCGTTACCGACGTTGGCCACCACTGCATCAATCCTTCCGAATTGCTCGAGCGCGGCGGCAACTGCCGCGCCGGCACCCTCAGGGGTCGTCATGTCTGCTCGCGCTGCGACCAGCCTGGACGGACCGGCGGCCTCCTCGAGCGCTTGCCGCGCTTCCGCGAGTGTGCGCTCGCCACGGGCCGTGATAATCACACTGGCTCCCTCCCGAAGAAAGCACTGCGCGGTGGCGAATCCGATGCCGCGGCTGGAACCGGCGATCAATGCGACTTTGTCTGCCAACTCCAGGTCCATGGCGACTCAGTTCCCGTGATTCCGCCCCATGTAGTCTTCAACGAACCTGCGGTTCCGTTTAGCCAAGTCCACTTCGGGAATGCCGTCCTCGCGAGCGGCCTGGAGGATGTAGGGCCCCGCAAAGCCGTACGAGGGAATCAGTCGGAAACAGGAACCGAAGTCCGCCGCCCCGGTTCCGAGAGGAACGGGGCCTCCGCCCATAACCCGATCTTTGACGTGCACGCTACCTAGCCACTCTCCGATCACTGGCAGTTCGGTGCCCGGCGGATGGCCAAGCGCCGCGCTGTTGCCGATGTCGTAGTTCGCGCGTACGCACGGGTCGGCTGCACACTCAAGCAGGGAAACCAGTTCAGGCGCCGGCAAATCTGTTTCGAGGTGGAGTTCCAGACGCTGGGCGTGTACAGCCGGCCCGACCCGGTGCAGGACTTCAAGCAGCCCCTCGATCGCGCGCGCGGACCGAAGTGCCGAAGCGTCCACGAACGGCAGCACGATGTACCGCATACCCAGTTCACCGGCCCTGCCGATCAACCACTCCAGATGTTCCACCACGGGGGAGCGTGGGACGCCGTCGCCGTCTAACAGAAGGTCCTGCATGTAGTAATCGGCGCAAATCGACCAGACTTGGACGCCCGACTCGGCGCTCAGGTCACGGATTGTCTGGATGCCTGCAGCACTCCCCAGCGGGTTCACAGACTGGTGATGGGTTTCATAGATCCACTCGATGCACTGAATCCCGGCTTCACGGGCCAACCAAAACTCGCGCTCCCAACCCTCCGCAGGGAAGGCCTGAAACCTACCCTCGAATCGTGGCAGAAGTCGCCCCTGCATGATACCAATCGGAATCATCGCTTGGCTCGGAACGCGTAAGGAGAGGGGCCCTCTGCGGCATCGGCCCGGCTAGCGTCCCAGGCCTTGATCTGGCCCGGAATATCGACGCCGACGTTGCGCCCCCAACGCTCGATCAGCGCCTGAGTGACGGGACCGGGCCGGCCGTTTCCGATCGCCTGCCCATCGAGCGCTGTCACCGGCAGGATGCTGAAGGGCGTGCCGGTCATGAACGCCTCGTCCGCCGTGACCACGTCATAGCGGTCTATGTTCCGTTCCGCGACCGCGATCCCGAGCTGCGGCCCGAGTTCTTCGAGCACATATGCGCGGCTGATGCCCCGCAGGATATTCCGCGGCTCGGGCGTCACGATCTCACCACGACACACGATAAAGACATTGTCCCCGGTGCCCTCGGCTACGAAGCCGTCTGGATCTAGCAGCAGCGCCCAGTTGTTCCTGCCTTCATAGTTCGAGACTTGGATGTTCGCCATCAGGTAATGCAGGCGGCTGCGATTCTTGATCTTCGGGTCGAGCAGTTCGGCCGGTATCGCGCGCTGCGCTGGGATCACCGCGTTGATGCCGATGTCGAACAGCTCGCCCATTCCTGCCACGGTCCAGCGCAACGGAAACACAGCGATAATGACGTTCGGGCCGGGCGCCACACCCACCATCCCGGTGTAGATGGAGAGCAGGCCGCGCGACACGTCGATCATGACGCGCTGCTCGTCGTCCTCCGCGAAACACTCCCGGTTCGCCTGAATGGTGTCACAAACCACTTTATCCATCTCGTCCACCGACATCTCAATCGGAATACGGACCATCTTGATGGACGCATACAGGCGATCAAGGTGCTCGCGCAACTTGAACTGCACCCCGTTGAACGATCGGGTCATCTCAAACACCATGTCGCCGAACATCAGTGCTGAATCGTAGATAGACAGGCGAGCCTCGGTCTCCGGGACGAACTGACCGTTAAAATACACGACCCGCTCGGGCGCGCCCGAGATGGCGCTAAGATCGCGTGGTCTGTCGCTTCCAGTCATTTATGTTGATCGCCTTGTCGTCGATATATATGTCAGCGGTGGGCTTACCAAAGTGCAGGGCGTGGTACTTGACGCCCCATTCAGCCAACTGGCGAGCCGTCGTCTCCCGCCAGTCGATTCCGGTGGTCGAGCCGCGGGCGGTATACACCAGAATCGTGTGCCCCGCATCGAACAGCGCATTGACGGAGCGAACTGCATCCTCAAAGGGACGGGCGGATTCGTACCGGCCTTCCGTGTTGGTGCACAGCGTGCCATCGATGTCGAAGCAGTACCTCACGGGTGAACTCCCGCTTCCGCTTGGGGCTCGAAGACCGGGTCCGGTCGCGGGAATCGCGCGTCCCACCATCGGATGATATCGCGAATTCCGAACTGGGGATTGCCTGGATACAAGACCTGATACAGATCTGCCATCAGACGGTACTCGTCCGCAGTGTTGACGTCGAGTACCAGGTCGGGCCGGGCGAACTCGGCGGGGCACCGCACGGTGCCGACGCGGTAACGATCCGGCGCGGCGGGCTGCTGGGTCTTGTAGTCAAAGAAGTTCAGGTGCGGATGTTCGCGCCGGCGCGGGTCGGCAACTTCCCGCCAGACCTCTTCCAGGACCTCGATGTTGAACACTTCGGCCCCTATTCCGTCCGGGTAGCCGTTGCCGAACACCTGAGACAGGTTGGAGGAAAACTCGCTCGCGCCCCTGAGATGATACTCAACGATCCGGTCAATTTCGCTCGGCTCTGGCACGGGGTTATCGGCCGGTAGCCGTACGATGACATCCGCTCCGGTGGCTTTGGCTGCTTGAAAATAGCGGTCCACTAAGTCATTCTCCGCTCCTCGAAATGGGGTCGCGCCGTAAGTGATGGCCAATTGGGCCAACCGGTCATCCTCACTCCTCTGTGTGGTCGCCAAAACGATCCTGCACACTTGTTTGCATCGCCTGACCCGCTCCAGTATCCGGCCAACTAGCGGTGCTCCGGCTAAGTCCATCATCGACTTTCCAGGTAGCCGCGTGGATCCCATTCTGGCCTGGAGTATCAGCACCACTCGCAGTCGGGACATAACATCTCCGCGGCTGGCGCCAATGCTTCCTCAGATGGCTGAGACATTGAAATGCGGGCCTACGTAGTAACGGAGCTTGTGCGAATTCTCTAGCTCCTTGTGAGTAAGGTGCCTGAGTCCGTCCCCCATCACGTTCTCAATAGTGCGGATGTAATCCACCATCATGTCCAGGCCGCGCTTCTCCAAGGAGGCAGCTTGGTCGCTCCCGTACATCGATCGGTCCAGGCTTATGTGCCGTTCCACCGCAACGGCGCCCATCATGGCTGCCAACACACTGGGGATCATCGTGACCTCGTGACCGCTGTAACCGACCGGACAGTGGTAACGGCGCCGCAATTCGACGATGTATCGAAGGTTGAGACTCGATTCGGGTGCCGGGTACTCCGAGACCGTGTGCATTAGCACGAAGGGACAACTGTGCCGTCGGAAAACCTCCACCGCAGCGTCCATTTCCTCTTCAGTGGACATCCCGGTAGAAATGAAAGTGACCTTCCTTTCGGTCGCCACGGTCTCCAGGAGTTCCCGATGCGCGATCATTGCTGAGGCGATCTTGTTGTGGCAGAGGCTGTAACGCCTGAGAAAGAGCTGACTGGGCACGTCCCACGCGGAGGCTAACCAGAGAATGCCGACTTCCTTGCAGTACGCGTCGATTCCGTCATACTGGAGCTGTCCAAATTCCAGTGCGTCCTTCTGCGCCCTCTGAGTATTCCCCCACGGGCTCTCGCGCGGCGAGTCCAAGAAGTCCTTGGTGTAGACGATGTCTATGGTCCTCTTTTGAAACTTCACCGCGTCACAGCCGGCACGCTTGGCCATGTCGATCAACCGCTTGGCGATGTTGATATCGCCGTTGTGATTGATGCCGATTTCAGCGATCACAAAGACGTGCCGGGCGATGGGCCACGGCTCGTGCTGCAGCATATCCGTCGCAAACCGGGATTCCTCAATCATGATTATTGCTCCTGAAGTGATCACACTGGTGAAGGCGCTCGATATTGTACTATCAGGCAGCCAAATGGTTCTTGAAGGTCGCCTCGCTGCGAGGCTTCCTCATACCTGCGAATGCCCCCCTCGAGGGAGAACTGCCCTAAACACTCATCGCAACACACCGAGAGGTGCGTAAGGTGAAGGATGGCGATCACGTACCCACAAGGACAAGCTGCACGCAGAGGTCCCGCACCAGCCGATCTAGTCGCAACAATGTTCTTCGGCGTCCGCGTTGCTTTCCTGTTGAGATGGAAAGAATATGATAAGATTCGCTGGTGTGCCTAAAGCCCCACCGCCATCAGGGACCTTCGGGTTGCGCCCTGCCACCGCGGCCGTGCCGCAAAGCCCGGCGGCCAATCAGCCGCCAGGTGCTCCCCGTGTACTCTTGAGGCCGGCTAACTAGTGAGTCAACCGGGATGGAAAGCTCGATCGGCCGGCAGGAGCGCCGTGTTCCCCTGCGCGGCGACAGCGCCAGAACTGGAGTCGCCGCGCGCTGGCGACCTGGTCCGTGGAGGATCGAGGGTCTTGGTACTTATCGGCGCTCATTCGCCCAATTCCGAACACAGGATATCCCATCGATAAGTCAAGGAATATCAATAACGTGCGAGGGGTGATGTAGAAATGGTTGGCGGGTGTGGCCGAGACATGATGTCGATGCTATCAGAGAGTGGGTACATGAAGAGACTCGCGTTCCCCCAATTCCGTTTGTCGGAGATAGGGAGAGGCGTGCGGCGGAATGGGCGGGGCGGGAGGCGCCGGAGGCGTGCAGCCGGATACGCATGTCAACCCCCCACCCCTGGCAGCCTGTGGCGGGACGCCTGGAATGTCTTGGGCGGGATGGAGCCTCGGCGGAGCCGACCCGATATGCCCTTTCCCTCGTATAAGATGCGTTTTGCCCGGTGTAGGATGGCACAAGGCAGGCGCCTTGTGCCGGCGTGGCAGGCCTGGAGGCCCGCCCCACGGACGGCGGGGCGAGCATGGGATTAGAGGGAAAGGGGGGGGGCACGCAGAGGCGCGGGGAGGTGTCTCGCAGAGCACGCCCGAAACGGGCAAGCTCCGGGCGCGGAGGTGGCGGTGACCTGGGCTTCGATCCAGGGGTAGGTGCGCTGGATTCCGTCCTTTAGAAAGAACTTGGGCCGCCAGCCGATGGAGTAGATCCTGCGATTGCTGAAATTGCGGGATTGGACGCCGACGGGACCGTCAACGTGCCTGATGTTGATGTGCTTGCCGGCCACGGCGGCGACGGTGACGGCCAGCTCATCGACGGTGACATATTGCGGAGAACCGATGTTGACAGGGCCCTCCCGGTCGGATTGCATGAGGCGGTAAATGCCATCGACCATGTCGTCGATGTAGGTATAGGAGCGAACCGCGGCGCCGTCGCCCCACACCTCGATGGTGCCGCCGTGGGTGGCTTCGGCAATCTTGCGGCAGATGGCGGCCGGGGCCTTCTCCCGGCCGCGGCACCAGGTACCCTCGAGGCCGTAGCAGTTTTGGAATCGCGCGCTGCGGACCTGCATCCCATAACGGCGCCCATATGCCATGGCAAGTCGTTCGGAGTAGAGTCTTTCCCAGCCGTACTGGTTGTCGGGATGCGCGGGAATGGCCTCGTCCTCGGTCATCTCCGGCTCGCCTGGCTGCATGTCACGGTAGACGCAGACGGAGGAGGAGAAGAAATACCGGGGCACGCCGAGCTCGGCGGCAGCGTGCGTCATGTGGATGTTGATGAGCGCGCTGTTGTGCATGATTGGACACTCGGTAGCGTGGATGAAGCCCATCCCACCCATGTCGGCCGCCAGCGCATAGACTTCCTCGACGCCCTCAGTGGCCCGGCGGCAGTTCTCCACGATCCGCAGGTGAAGCCGCAGAAACTCGTCGGCGTCCGTTGGGGCGAACTCGGGGTATTTGAGGTCTACCCCCCGGACCCAGTAGTCCTTGCTCTTCAGGTAGGTGACCAGGTGGTGGCCGATGAAGCCCCCCGCTCCGGTCACCAGGATTGGTATTGCTTGGGACAGAAATGTTGTTTCTCCCGCAGTGAAACGAAATCGGCTCTGCCGGGTTTCCCGCCAGGGGCGCCCCAAATCACGGGCCGCAAGCCGCCAGCCATGCCTACCGCGCCCCCACCGGCTCCAGCTTGGCCTCCAGCGCCGCCACCTCCGCCTCCACCATGATCCTGACCAGCTCCCGGAAACCGATCCGAGGACGCCACCCCAGCCGGAGCTCCGCCTGGCGGGCGTCGGCCACCAGGTGATCCACCTCGGCGGGGCGGAAGTAGCGGGGATCGATCTCGACATGGTCGCGCCAGTCCCGGTCCACTGCCTGGAAGGCTAGCTCGACGAATTCCTCCACCGAGTGCGAAACGCCGGTGCCGATCACAAAGTCCTCGGGACGGTCCTGCTGGAGCATCAACCACATGGCCTCGACGTACTCCGGCGCGTAGCCCCAGTCCCGGCGCGCTTCCAGGTTCCCCAGGTAAAGTCTGTCCTCCAGCCCCAGCTTGATGCGCGCCGCCGCCCGCGCCACCTTGCGGGTCAGGAAGGTCTCCCCGCGGCGCGGCGACTCGTGGTTGAACAGAATGCCGCCGCAGGCGAACATGCCGTAACTCTCCCGGTAGTTGACGGTGATGGCGTGCGCGAACAGCTTGGCGCAACCGTACGGGCTGCGGGGACGCACAGGCGAGGACTCATTCTGCGGCGGCGGGCTGGAGCCGAACATCTCGCTGGAGCTGGCCTGGTAGAACCGGGTCCGGATGCCGGTCTTGCGGATGGCTTCCAGGAGCCTCAGGGCGCCGCAGGCGGTAATGTCGGCGGTGTATTCGGGGATGTCGAAACTCACCCGCACATGGCTCTGCGAGGCCAGGTTGTAGACCTCATCCGGCCGCAAATCGTATAGCAGGGTCCACAGGCTGGTGGAGTCCGCCAGATCGGCGTGGTGCAGGAACAGCCGCGCCCCGGCTTCGTGAAAGTCCCGGTAGATGCCCTCCAGGCGCTCGGTATTGAAGCTCGAGGAGCGGCGTTTGATCCCGTGAACCTCATATCCCTTGTCCAAGAGGAACTCGGCCAGGTAGGAGCCGTCCTGCCCGGTTATGCCGGTAATCAGCGCGCGCTTCATGGTCTTTTCGGTTTTCCCTGAAACTGGTCACTCGGCGTGGGGCCGGTAGTATTTGTAGTACTTCCCGTAGTAGCCGTAGTAGTAGTAGGTGTCGCTGATTTCGCGGTGCACCTCGTTGAGCACCAGGCCCACCACGTTGGCGCGCAGGCGTTGCAGGGTGGCCAGCACCGAGGCCACCGCTTTGCGGTTGGTCTGACCGGCGCGGGTCACCACGATGACGCCATCCACGGCGGTGGCCATCTGTAGCGGCTCAGCGAAGCCCAGCAGGGGCGGAGCATCCAGCACCACCAGGTCGTACTGCTGCGTGGCCTGCTCCAGCAGCGCCGCCAGTCCCTTGCCGATCAGGTCCGCGGCCCGGCGCGAGGGCGGGCCGGCGGGCAGGATGTCCAGCTCGGGTAACATCTCCAGCTTGACCAGCGCGTCTCGCCACGGGGTCTCGGCCACCAGGACGCTGGAGAGGCCCAGCACGCAGGGCACCTGGAAGCGTTTGTGCATGCTGGGACGGCGCAGGTCGGCGTCAATGAGCAGCGTGGCGTGGCTCTGCTGAGCGTGGGAGACGGCCAGGTGAGCCGCCACCGTGGATTTCCCTTCGCCCGGCGCGGCGCTGGTGATCAGCACCGAGCGCAGGCGGTGGTCGAAATCCGCCAGCAGGATCGAGTTGCGCAGCGTGCGGATGGCTTCGTCGTAACTGGAGACGGTGCGGTCGCTGGTCCCGGACGCCAGCACCAGCTCGCCGCGCCCGTTGCCGGAGAAGCTGACCGCCGGCAGGCGGCCCCGCCAGGGCTTGACCATGGGCAGGTTTCCGATCACCTCGGTCTTGAGCGTGCGCGCCACCTGCTCGGGGTCGCGCACCGTGTTGTCCAGCACGTCGCTCAGAATCGCCACGCTCACGGCCAGCAGGCTGGACAGCAGCAGCGCCAGCAGCAGGTTCAGCTTGAGATCGGGGTAGACCGGC
This sequence comes from uncultured Solibacteraceae bacterium, assembly GCA_964353255.1. Lineage (GTDB taxonomy): Bacteria > Acidobacteriota > Terriglobia > Bryobacterales > Bryobacteraceae > VFZS01. Next base: position 9,900 of record CAYGVJ010000118.1, read on the forward strand.
TTCAGCGGTGGGCGGGCTGAATCGGCGATGCGGATGGCGCTGTTCTGGAAGCCGGCGTTGATGCCGGCTTCCTTGATCTTGCGCACCAGCTCCTCGTACAGCTTCTTGTCGGCCTCGGCCTCGCGTTTCAGCGCCTGGTACTCGAAGGAGCGCGCGTTAAGCCGGTCGAACTCCGCCTTGGTCTCGTTGACCGCCTTCTTGAGCATGGCCTCGCGGTTGACCGCTTCGCGGAACTCAATTTCCACCCGCTGGGCGATGTTCTGCCGGACTCTTTGCAGAAGGGCCTGCGCCTCGGCCAACTGCGCGGCCGCCTTGCGGTGCTCGGGATGGTTGGGCCCGTACTGGCCCCGGACCTCGGCGTAGCGGGCCTGCGCCTCATCGACGCGCTCGGCCATCTTGCGCAGCGATTCGCCCTGGCTGGACACCTGGGCGGCTTCCAGCGAGCCGCTCTTGACCGACTGGTGAGCCACCTCCTTTCGCACCCGGTCCGCCTGGGCGGTGGTGAACTCGGTGTTCAATTGCAGCAGCCGGGCCGACAGGATGCTGGTCTTCTCCTCCGGGTTGATCACGTTCAGCTCGCGCTCGAATTGGAGCAGGGCGGCCGAGGAGCGCTCCATTTTGGCCTTCAGCTCCTCGAGCTGTTTCTCCATGAACGCCGACAGGCTGGCCGAGGAGCGGTAGCGGATGTTGTAGGTGTGCTCGAGGTAGGACTGGGCGATGGCGTTGGCCACGTCGGCCGCCAGCCGCGGATCGGGCGAGCGGTAGCTGATCAGCAACAGATAAGTCAAGGGCGGGCGCGTGACTTTCAAGCGATTCAGGGTCACCGGCGCCTCCTCCTCGGCGGCGCTGCGGGCCGCCTCCGCCCCTTTGGCCTCCAGCAGCCTGAAGCGCTGGGCTACCGGGCGCAGCACCGAGTCGGACTGGATCAGCTTGACTTGGGTGGCCAGGAACTGGTCGGCATCCGCCAGGGCCGAAGGGGCGGCGTCCTGGCCGATGATCCCGGTCGGCATGCGCCGGTCAATGTCCACCGTGGCCGTGGACGCGTAGATCGGCGTCAGGCGCGAGGAGACCACCAGGGTGGCCACCAGCGAGGCGAAGACGAAGGCCAGGATCTTCCAGCGGTGTCGTCGGAGGAGCCACAGGTACTGGGAAAGCGGCACCCCAGATTCCGGCGGGTCGGGTTCCGGGGTCAGATACGAGATCCGGTAGGCCTCAGGCACCGCCGGCAGGTTCGGTGCAGGAAGGCTGCGCTCGGCTTTTTCGTCTGACATGTCTGTGGTCTCCCCCTGGCTAGCGCCGGTAAATCAAGATCCCGGAGGTAGTGGCGGCCCCGAATCCGGCTATGCGCTCCAGCGCCGTCAGGCCGGCCCGGCGGCCTGAGTTGTCGGGGATGTAGAAAATGTCGTTGGGCTGGAGCGGCACGTCCGGCGCTTGGCGCTGCATGATCTTCTTGATCTCGATCGTGATCTCGTGTCGGACGGTCGAGCCTTCCTCGCGGCGATAGATGAAGGCCTGCTTGGCCGAGTACGAGGTCAGGCCCTCGGCCACGGCCAGCACGCGCAGCACGGAGGTCTCCGCGCCCTCCCGGATGGGGTAGGCGCCGGGCCTCTTCACGTTGCCCACTACGAAGACCTTGCCGGCCTCGGGCACGCGAATCTCCTCACCGCCCGTCAGGCGGAGATTCAGCGCCGGATCCGCCTGGTCAATCAGGCCCTTGATGGGAATGCGCTGGATCAGGAAGGTCGGGGTTCCCCCTTCGCCGGGTTGGGCCCGGCTGACCAGGATCTCCGGGCCGGCCTCCTGGCTGAGGCCTCCGGCGCGGGTGACGGCGTCCAGCAGGGTGACTGGACCGACCGCCTGGAAAGTGACCGGGTTTTTGACCGCCCCGGCGACGCTGATGGGCCGGCTGTGGTACTCGACCACCGTGACGGTGACCACCGGCTCCACGATGAGTTGCTCGGCCTGGAGCGCCTCGGCAATGGCCACCTCCAGATCCCCCGGAAGAAGTCCCTGGGCCTGGATCCGGCGCCGCAGCATAGGCAGGCGGATCAGGCCGTCGGCGCCCACCCGCACCGTGCGCGTCAGTTCCGGGGCATCATAGACGCTGACCGCGATCAGATCGTTGGCGCCGATTCTCTGGGCCGGTAGATTGGCGACCGTGGCATCCGGCGTCGGCTGGATTCGCACCTGCGCGGCCGCCGCCCAACACCCCAGCAGCAAAACAAATATCCTGGACATGCTTATCCTCGCTCCTCATAGAACACAGGCATGAATGCCTGTGCCACCAGTGGCACAGACTTTCCAGTCTGTGTTGGGCCTCGCCTGCAACTTCTCACCCCGGCTGCGGTTCGGCGGATCCGGGCGCCCCCGCAGCCCGTCGTCCTGCGACGCGGCCCAGCGAATCCGCGGCCCGGGCCAGCCGTTGCAGGCCCGCCTCCAGTTGAGCCACCCGCTGGTCCAAATAGGTGATGTGGCTCTGGAAGGCGCCCTCCGGGTTACACTCCATCTCGACGGTCCTCAAGATCGCCGAGCGGGCGAAATCCGAGATACTGGGCACGCCCTTTCGCGCGCACACCGCCGCCAGACGCTCATACTCCTCCTGGGTGAGCCGGAAATTGACCAGACGTTTTCTGGGTCTTAGGGTCGTCATCGGCTCAAACGCAGGAGGCGCAAACTGCCACGGGCCGTGTGCCGGCGCTGAGCAACGGCGCGATGGCTTCCCGATCGATCTCGACGGCGACCGACCGGCGCAACAGATCCACGCTCACCACTACTCGCCAGAAGTCCTTGCTGCGCACCAGGATCCCTTCCAGGCCGCCGAGCGGCCCGCGCTCGATTCGCACTCGCTGGCCGGCCTTCAAGTACGGCCAGGGTTGCAGGCGCGTGTTCGAGCCGGCCAGGCGCCGAAGCGCCGAGATCTCTTCCGGGCTGACAGGGGCCGGTCTGCCCCCGAAGCTTACTATGGCCACCACCCCGGGGCTGGTCAGCACTTTGAGCCGCTCCTCCAGCCCGATCCGGCAGAACAGGTATCCGGGAAACAAGGGCAGCTCGATTTCCTTGACCCGGTCGGTCCAGTGCCGCCGGGAGCGATAGCAGGGCAAGAAACCTTCCAGCCCCTGGAAAGCCAGGGCGCGCTCGGCGCTTTTCTCGTGCTGCGGCTTGACCGCGAGTGCGTACCAGTTGGACGGCGTGTGCATTCCCGAAAACCCTTTGCGCCCGGCGCCGGAGCATAGCTCACGCTCGGTGAGTCCCACTGCTGACTCCTCAACCCTGGGCCCGGAGCGCTGGCGGCGGCCCCGGATTCTGGGCCGCTCTCTGGCCTGTCCTGTACTACGGCTGATTTACGGCGCGATTCTTTTTACTCTGTGGAGATCGTCGCCGGAGCCGGAAAGCGGATCAGGCGAACACCTGAAATTGAAGGCGGAAATTGGGGGTTCAGTCGCTCAGTGACTCCAGCTCTTCTTCCAGGAGCTGCTTCTGGTACAGGTCCGCGTAGTAGCCGCCGCCGGCGATCAACTCGGCGGGCGCGCCCTGTTCCACTATCCGGCCCGCCTCCAGCACCACGATGCGGTCGGCGTGACGGACGGTCGAGACGCGGTGCGAGACGATGATGGTGGTGCGTCCGCGCATGAGTTCCTTCAGGGAGTCCAGGACGCGTTCCTCGGTGAGAGTGTCCACGCTGGAGAGCGCGTCGTCAAGGATGAGGATAGCCGGGTTCCGCAGCAGGGCCCGTGCGATGGCGGTGCGCTGCTTCTGGCCTCCGGAGAGCATGATCCCGCGCTCGCCCACCAGGGTCTGGCAGCCCTCCGGGAAGTTGGCCACGTCGGGACCCAGGCCGGCGGCTTCCGCGGCCCAGCGGATCTCCTCCGGGCTGGCCGCCTCCACTCCCAGCGCGATGTTCTCGGCCAGGGTAGCGCTGAACAGGAAGGTCTCCTGGGGCACCAGTCCGATGTGGCGGCGCAGATCCGCGAGCGGGAGGGTGCGCAGGTCAACGCCATCCAGCAGCACTGCGCCTTCGATGGGGTCGATCAGACGCGGAATCAGCCGGGCCAGGGTGCTCTTGCCGCTCCCGGTGTGACCTACCAGGGCCACCGCCTCGCCCGCCCCGATGCGGAGGTCGATGCCGTCCAGAGCGCGCCCCGACGGGTAGGCCACCGTGACGCCGCGGAATTCGATCTCGCCTCTCAGGGGCGAGGGCAGCGGTGCCGGGTGAGGCGGCTCGGCGACGGTGGGACGCTCGGCCAGGAGCTGGTTGATCCGCCCCAGCGAGGCGCTGCCCCGTTCGACCAGGTTGACCACCCAGCCCAGGGCGACGGCGGGCCAGATCAGCATGCCCAGGTAAAGGTTGAACATGACGAAGCTGCCCAGCGTCAGGTGCCCGGCCAGCAGCCGGTAGCCTCCCACCCAGAGCACCACTAGAAAACCGGCGCCGACGAACGTCTGCAACAGGGGCATGAACAGGCTCGCGGTGCGGGCCAGCCGGAGACTGTTGCGCACGTAGTCCCGGTTGAGCTCCTCGAACCGGCGCAGCTCGGATTCCTCCTGCACGTAGGCGCGGATGATCCGCACGGCGACCAGGTTCTCCTGAACGCGGCTACTGATGTCGGAGTAGAGCGCCTGGATGCGCTCGAAGCGCGAGTGGATCCTCCGCCCGAACGACCTCACCGCCAGACTCACCAGCGGCGTCGGGGCCAGCGCCGCCAGCGTCAGCACCCAATCCACCGACAGCATGACTGTCAGGGTCATGGCTAGCGTGAGGACGGTCTCCAGCCAGTACATCAGACCCGGACCCAGCATCATCCGCACGGCGCCCAGGTCGTTGGTGGCGCGCGCCATGATGTCGCCGGTGCGGGTGCGTCCGTAGAAGTCCCCGGAGAGTGTGGTGAGGTGGACGAACAGGTCGTTGCGCAGGTCGTATTCGACGTCGCGGGAAATGCCAATCAGGGCGTAGCGCATCCAGAACTGCACCACGCTCTTTACCGCCGACAGGCCGAGCAGCAGGCCGCAGTACACAGCCAACGTTCCCGGCCGCCAGGCGCGGGTTACGAGGTCAATCCCGCTGCGCACCACCAGAGGAAGGATTACGGCGAGCAGGTCCTTGAGGATTACGGCCGCAATCCCCAGCGCCAGCCCCCTCCGATATCGCCTCAGGTACGGCCAGACTGCTTTCCAGGCGCGCCGCATCCGGTTACATCCCCAACCAGGTGGCCACCGTCTTTTCCCACTCCAACAAGACGGTCTTGCGGCCTTGGCGGCTGTGCCACCACCCGTTCGCCGTAAAGTCCGGGTCGGGCGCGCCTACCACGCGGAGGTCCACCTGCGGGGCCAGCGATCGGAATAGGTAGGCCGCGCGGCGCGTGTGATACTGGCTGGTGACCACGATCAAGCGCCGGACGTTGCGGCGAGCCAGCTCGTGCGCGACCGAGGCGGCCTCCTCGCGCGTGGACTCGCTGTTGTGCGGCAGAGGGATGAACCAGGCGGCCGGGTAGCCGAGCTTCACGGCATAGGGGATGGCCAGGTCGCACTCGTGCATCCCATAGTGACCCGCCGGGCCGCTGACCAGGACCTTGGGAGCATAGCCCTGTTGGACCAGCTCCGCGGCTCGCCGAATGCGGTAGCCGCGCCCATCCCCGGCCAGCACCACGATCATCTCGGCCGGGGAGGGTTCCTCGGAGCGGACCAGGAAACTCCCCAGGGCGGTCAGCCACACTTGGTGGGTGAGGGCCACGAGCACCAGCGCGGTTGCGGGAACCAGCCAGCGGGCCAGGCGGGACTTAGCGAGGGCCACGCATTACTCTTCGTCTGGGGAGTTCCGCGGGTCGAGGTGGCCCACTGCCTTCAGCCTCTGGTACAGGCGCTCGACCTCGGCTTCGTCTTCGGGGCACAGCACGCGACCTTTGGGGGAGGGCAGCGGCTTGCGGTCCCCGCTAGCCGCCGGCGTTCCCCAGAACCGGCGGTGGGGGACCCCGTCGATCAGCGCCTGGCGCGCCATCCGGCGCAACTGCCGGAGAAGACCCTTGGCCGAATCCGGGTCGCCCGCGTAGACCAGCCATACGCGCTCGTCGTTGAACAGGGTGATCCGGATCGCCAGAGGCGAGATCCAGCCGGTGTGATCCAGCCGGCGAATGTCCAGCCAGGGGATCGCGCGCCTGCCGATCACCAGGTGGGTCTCGTGCACCTGTATCGGCGGCCGCGACGCCAGGAACAGGAGCACGCCGGCGCTGGCCAGGAACAAGAGGGCCGGGATCATGGCCCAGGCCCACGCCAGCCCGCACCAGACCGAGAAAGCGGCTGAAGCCAGCGCGACCAGGCCCGCGATCAGCCAATGTCTCGACGGCGAGTACCGGCTCATTCCACCTCTCTCTCTTAGCCTACGCCTAAGGCCGCCGTCCGTCAAACGCAGGGGGGCGCGTCGCGGGCAAGCCAACACAGGCAGGAATAGCCCATGGCCTGCGGCCACAACGAAGGATGAAAATGGGCTAGAGCGGGCG